>DASQLH010000248.1:0-3474 GCA_035630155.1 Chthoniobacterales bacterium | reverse complement strand
CCGCCAGCGCGATGCAATCGAGGGCGTCTTCCGCGGAATTCAGTTTCGGCGCGAATCCCCCTTCGTCACCGACCGCCGTGGAGAGGCCGCGATCGTGCAGCACGCTCTTCAACGCATGAAAAACTTCAGTGCCATAACGTAGCGCCTCCGGAAACGAAGGTGCTCCTTTGGGCATGATCATGAACTCCTGGAAATCGATCGGCGCATCGGAATGCGCGCCGCCGTTGAGGATGTTCATCATCGGCACTGGCAACGTGACAGCCGAATTGCCGCCGAGATAACGGAAGAGCGAAATTTTCGACGCGGCCGCCGCCGCATGCGCGGTGGCGAGGGAAACACCGAGAAGCGCGTTCGCGCCGAGATTCTTTTTATTGGGCGTCCCGTCGAGCGCGATAATTTTTTCATCGATCTTCGCCTGCTCGAGCGCGTCCCAACCCGCGATCGCCGGGGCGATCGTCTCCGTGACACTGCGCACCGCTTTGGTCACGCCCTTGCCGCCGTAGCGTTTCTTCTCGCCATCCCGCAGCTCCCAAGCTTCATGCTCGCCGGTGCTGGCGCCGCTCGGCACCGCGGCCCGGCCCATCGCCCCACCTTCCAAATGAACGTCGACTTCAATGGTGGGATTCCCGCGCGAATCCAGGATCTCGCGCGCGTTAATTCTGGCGATGCTCGTGGGCGACATACGTGCGACGAATTACAGCAACTTCACCCGCGCAAGCAATGCTGTTTTACGTGCTCCTCGTAGCACAGGCATCTTGCCTGTGGGGCGATCAGGCATCTTGCCTGATCCAGAAAGAAACAACGGGCGAGACGCCCATTGGCCCCGCAGGCACCTTGCCTGTGCCGCGCTGTAACCACATTCCCATTGGCAAATGCACCCAGGCACGGATAATCTGGCTCACATGACCTTTCGGATCTCCATGGCGGCCCTCCTTTGCCTGGTGAGCGCAGCAATGGCGTTCGCGGCGGAGCCTGCCCCTTTGCCGGCGGATCAGCTGGCCAAGGCAATCAAGACCGACGCGCTGACCATTCCCACGCCGGGTGAGCTTTTTGCCGCTCTCGAAAAACCGGGCAAGCCCGATTGGGCCGGCCAGTATCGGACTCCGATCCCGATGACCTATCGCAACAGGGCGCAGATCGCGCTAAATCTCGGCGGGTTGATCGCGGATGGTTTCATCGCCGTCCAAGCGCAGGACAGCCAGCAGGTGAAGAACATCGGCACGGACATCATCAAGCTCGCGAAGGCGCTGGGCGTAAGCGAGAACGTCCTCAGCCGCGGCAATAGCATTAACGAATTCGCCGAGAACAGCGAATGGGACACGCTCCACGAAGAGCTCGAGGCGACCCAAAACGAAGTGAAGGCGTCGATGCAAACACATCGCGACCAGGACCTGGTCATCCTCGTCAGCCTCGGCGGGTGGATCCGCGGCACGCAGGCGGTGAGCGCAGCGGTGATGAAAAATTTCGATGAAGGCAGCGCCAAGGTTTTGCGCCAGCCGGCGGTCGTGAATTTCATCAAGACGAAAATTAACGACATCAGCCCGGACCTGCGAAACGAAACGCTGGTCAAGAGCGTGAGCGAGCAACTGACCGGGATCGAAAAACTGGTCACGTTCCAACCCGGCAAAGGCCCGAGCGCGGACGAAGTGCGCAAACTCAATGAGGCTGTCTCCAAGCTGATGGAAGAAATCCAGAAGAAAGAGGACGCGAAATGAACCGGCGGGTCGCGTTTTTCCTTGGAGTTGTCCTTCTCGTGGGGGGCGTTTCGCTCCGTGCCCAGACCGACGAGGAAGTGGAAGCGCATCGCCTGGTCCTCGATCTTACAGGCGCGTTCTCGAACGACGGCTTCAAGCTCCGCGATGGCCATTGGGCGGGCCAGATCAAGCCGGCTGAGCGCGCCGTGATCGCGGTGAATCTGTATGCCGGAAACGAGTATTGGTTTTCCGCGGCCGCGAACGCCAAGGCCAAAAAGATCTCGGTCGAGCTTTACGATGAGAGCGGCAAACCGCTGACGACCGAAGTTTATAACGAAGGCGAACGCGCCTCAGCCGGATTTTCCCCTACGAGCAGCGGACAGTATTTTGTCGCCGTGAATCTCCTGGAAGGCGAGGCTACGACGTTCTGCGTCGTGTACTCGTACAAGTGAGCTGGCCCGCCATGTGCTTAAATCCGAGAGTGAATTACTCTCGATTCGCCCTGGCTGCGGCCGCCGTTCTCTCCCTTTCGCTTTCGGCTTGCAGCTCTGTCACCAAGACCGTCCAGAAGGTGACTGCGCCACCGGAGAACGGCAAACTTTACGCCATCACCGCCGATTCGGCGGCGTTTTTCCGGCGCGGCCCCCAACAAGGCCGCGAGCCCGACCAGAAGCTCTCCCGGGACACGATCGTCAAGTTGATCCGGCCGTCGTTCGGCTACAGCAAGGTCCAGTTGGTCGCATCGGGTGAGCAGGGTTACGTGGCGAGTGACGAAATCAAACCCGCCTCGCCGATGCTCATCGCTTCCGCATCCACCGCGCGAATGGAATCTGTTCATTCGGCGCCCTCGCCCGGGGCAGAACAATTCAATCTGAATTCGGATGATCCGCGCCTGGTTCCTCCGGCGGAGGATTTGCCGGATCCAGACCTTCCCGACCTGCCCGCGCCTGCGCCGGGACACTAAATCGCGCTGGCAGTTGCCGCGCGACCGGATGAATCTTCCGTTGGCGTGGGGACATCCGTTCAAGTTTTTTACGAGGGCAACGTCCAGGGAGTTGGCTTTCGCTATACGGTCCGGCACATAGCCAAAGGCTTTGACGTAACCGGGTCTGTCCGGAATTTGCGCGACGGCCGGGTAGAACTTCTCGCAGCCGGCGAGGAAGACGAATTGCGCGCATTTCTGGATGCGATCCTGCAAAGCGAATTGCGCGGCCATGTGCGAAAGCACACCGAAACTCCACTCCCCGACCCTCCAACTTTCCACGGTTTCGAAATCCGGCATGACTAGCGGACGAACTAAATCCGTCCTCACCCTCACTTGGCGCTGGGAGCGTCCTTCCCGCCCACGGGTAGAGAAAGTTCCTTCTCCCCGTGGGAGAAGGTTAGGATGAGGCTGCAGCCCGGATATCTTTCTCGTAAAGATGGCGCTTGAAACTGTTTCTCCACCAGCCGTCGTTCTCACCGGCGTCACCAAGATTTTTCCAATCCCTTTTCAGCGGCGATCGGTGGTGGCGGTGCGCGATTTGGATTTGAAGGTCGAAGCCGGCCAAATCTACGGACTGCTCGGCCCCAACGGATCCGGGAAAAGCACGACGTTGAAGATCATCCTCGGCCTCGTCACGCCAACGCGTGGCAAGACTCAGATTTTCGGGCAGGACAGCGATCGAGTCGCCAGCCGCGAATCGGTCGGGTTCCTGCCGGAGAGCCCGTACTTCTACAAATTTCTCACCGGCGAAGAGACCTTGCGGTTCTACGGAAAACTTTGCGGGCTACGCGGCCC
>DASQLH010000247.1:0-24939 GCA_035630155.1 Chthoniobacterales bacterium | reverse complement strand
TGGGCCGCCCTCCGCAATTCCTTCGAGCTCCGGCAGCGCGATCCATCCCTGGATGGTCGGCGACGAGCAAGGCGCCATCGATTTGGCGCGCTCCCTTCAAACGGAAGGTTTTCTCGTGCCGGCGATCCGCTACCCGACGGTGGCGAAAGGCTCGGCGCGATTACGAATCACGGTGACTGCCGCGCACACGGAACCGCAGATCGATGCGCTCGGCGCGGCCCTGGCGCGCCACTCGGGCGCCGGCCCAGATGAAGTCGCGCCGCCCGGTTAGGGGCTGCCGGCAGCGCTCACCCGCAGCAGAGGCGTTGGAACCAAAGCCGGGTTCCGGATAGGATCCTTAGGCCCTTCGGCCGGGACATCTTCAGGCCCTTCGGCAGGCGGGGCCGGTTCATCGGCGCTGTAAGCGTAGGATGACGCGTCTGGATTGCTGGCATACATCTCGCGGAGGGTGGTGCGTTTGGTGGCCGTCTGAGTGGAACTGCAGGCGGTGAAAAAGGCGACTGTGAGCAGGCAAGCGGCGATTTTGATCATGGTCTTAATTGGAACTTGGTAGTGGCTTCAGCCGGGTCACTCCCGACGGTCTTTATAATTACTATACTTTGTTCCGATTTGGCAAGAACGATTTTTGAGAACCGCGACTCATTTTTGCGAGAACGCCTTTTTCCTAGGTAAAACGGCCCAAAATTGCTCCTAATTTCTGCCGGGTGGCGGCTGGCCAGAGCTTCCGATCGGTCACCAAAGCGGTATCCAGCGCCCGGTGCTCCGGCCAATTCGGCTCCGTCGGGATCTTTGGGATAGCTTCGGCCAGGATTTTCTTCGCGGTCTCTGCGTTGGCAATCAAATGCTCGAACACCGTCTGCGCCGAGACCGGCTCCTCCTCGACCTTCCAGCAATCGTAATCGGTAATCATCGCCACAGTGGCGAGGGCGATTTCCGCTTCGCGGGCCAGCTTCGCCTCGGGCAAATTCGTCATGCCGATGACGTCGAAACCATTGCGGCGGTTCTGCTCGGACTCGGCGCGCGTGGAAAACGCCGGGCCATCCATGTTCACGTAAGTGCCCCCGTTGTGCACGTGCACGCCCAGGGCCCGCGCCGACTCAGCGAGGATCTGCCGAAGCCCGCTCGAAATCGGATCGGCAAAGCCGATGTGGGCCGCGATCCCTTCACCGAAGAAGGTGTGATCCGCGCGCTGGCTGGTCCGGTCGAAAAATTGCGACGGCAGAAGCACGTCACGCGGCGCATATTTTTCCTGGAGGCTGCCGACCGCGGTGATGCAGATAATCCAGCGGACGTTGAGCGAACGGAGCGCGTAAATGTTCGCGCGATGATTCAGTTCATGCGGAAGCAGGCGATGCCCGCGTCCATGGCGGGGAAGGAAATAAACCGTCCGGTCGTGCATGCGTCCGCCCATGATGGCATCGGACGGCTCGCCAAACGGCGTCTCGACCCGCAGCTCGGTCGCGTATTCCACGCCCTCCATCTGGTATAGCCCGCTCCCGCCGATAATCCCAATGGTCGGTGTCTCGTCACTCATTGCGGGCGATTAAATCTGAAAGAGAAGGGAGCGCAAGCTTCCGGCGTACGACGGCGCGAAAAGCAATCGGCGCCGTTGAGCTGCCGTCGATTTTATTCGCGCGTGGCTGGCGGTTTAGGTTGAATCACCCCCGTATGAAATTGCTTCGTTTTGTTGCGCCGGTCGCAGTTGCATCTTTCCTCGCGTCCTGTGCTGGCCCCGAAGTGCCGCCGAGTTCGAGCCGCTCTTCCGCGGCTACGGAAACCGCCCAATACTCTCGGGCGCCGCAGGATCGGCCCGGCCTTGGAACGAAGTGGGGCGAAACCCGGATTTCGCGTGTGGCCGCTACGGGTTTCGACCGCGCGAGCAAGCAGCCGCTCGCGATGGCCGCCATTAATTATAACAACGCCGCTGGCATTCGCGCCATGGCCGGCGCGGTTGAGGGGCGGCGTGCCTGGCCGCAGCTTCGCGGTCCCGCCGGGAGTTTGGTTTCAGTCGGCCTGCGCGATCAAAGCGGGAACTTTCTGCCGGGCCTCATCATCGGTGATCGTTGGTTTGTCGTCGGCGAGGAAGGACGGCGTTACTCCATCGTCGTTCGCAACCGAAGCGGTCTGCGCCTGGAAATCGTCCTATCGGTGGACGGGCTCGATGTCATTGATGGGCGCGTCGCCTCATTTGGAAAGCGTGGCTATGTTATTGAGCCGCACCGCCAACTTGTCGTGGAAGGCTTTCGGCAAAGCACCGATGCGGTGGCAGCGTTTCGCTTTGGGCCGGTCCGGGAATCGTACGCGCAGCAGAAATATGGCGATACGCGCAATGTCGGGGTAATCGGAGTCGCCATCTTTAATGAACGCGGCACGAATCCCTGGACAGACCGTGAGGTGGAAAAACGGTTGAAGGCCGACCCGTTCCCGGGCCGGTTTGCCACTCCTCCTTAGTCTTCGTTTGGTCGTCCGTCATGGCGCGCCTGGGCGGGTTGTGCCACTTTCCCGTCCGCCCAATGCCAAAATTCTTCATCAAGACCTACGGCTGCCAGATGAATGAGCGCGATTCCGAACAGGTCGCGGTTTCGTTGCTGGAGCGTGGTTACGAGCGCGCCGCCCGGGAGACTGAAGCGGACGTGGTGCTGCTGAATACCTGCAGCGTTCGCGACATGGCGGAGCAGAAGGCGCTCGGGAAGATGGGGATGCTTGGGCACATTGCGAAGCGCCGGCCGGAAGTTGTCTTCGGTTTCCTCGGGTGCATGGCGCAGGCGCGGGGGAACGCGCTTTTTGCCGACGTGCCGCATCTCGATCTCGTCGTCGGGACCCAGAAGTTCCATCGCGTCGCGGATTACATTGAAGAGCTGGTCGAGAAAAAGCGGGCCCGGCGCATGGACGATCCGCGTTTTTCCATCTGCGACACGGAGGAAGAAATCGGCTCAGCGGAGACGATTCGCGATCACCAGCTGAAGGAGCGGCAGGCGACTGCGTTTGTCTCGATCATGCAAGGCTGCAACATGCATTGCACCTTCTGCATCGTGCCTCGAACACGCGGCGCGGAGCGAAGCCGCTCGATCGCGGAGATCGTTCGAGAAGCGACCGGTCTCGTTGAGCGCGGAGTGAAGGAAATCACTTTGCTGGGCCAAATCGTGAACCTCTACGGCCGGCATGAATTTCCGTCCGTGAATGGAAAGAGCCCTTTCGTGCAATTGCTGGAAGCCGTCCACGAGATTGACGGCCTGGAGCGGCTGCGTTTCACCTCGCCGCATCCGATCGGCTTTCGCGACGATCTTCTCCAGGCGCTCACCGATTGGCCGAAGCTCGTCGAGCACGTTCATCTCCCTCTCCAATCGGGCTCGAACCGAATCCTGAAAGCGATGCATCGCCCTTACACCGCTGAAAAATATCGCGCCCTGATCGAGCGCATCCGCGAGACGCGCGACGAAATTGCCATCACGACCGACGTGATCGTCGGTTTCCCGGGCGAAGAGGAAGATGACTACCGCCAGACGCGCGATCTCGTCGAAGAAATCCAGTTCGATAACGCCTTCATTTTCCGTTACTCGACTCGCAGCGACACGCCCGCGGCAACGATGCCGCAGATTGATGAGCGCGTGAAAGAGGAGCGCAACCAGGATCTGCTGAGCGTGGTGGACGCATCCGCGCACCGCGCCAACGAGCGTCTGGTGGGGCGCGATCTGGAGATTTTATGCGAAGGGCCCAGCCGGACGAACGCCGCGCGGCTGATGGGACGGACGCGGACGAACAAGATTGTCGTCTTCGAAGGGACGCGCGAGCATGTCGGTCAGATCTTCGACATCCACGTCGCGCAGGCGAATGGTTTCAGCTTGTATGGGACGCCCGTCATGCAAACGTCCTCACCGGCTTTCGCATGATCTATCACTTGTCACTTCAAACCGCCGGATTTATCGCGGGCATTTTTCTTCTCCTCTTCGGGCTGTCCGGTCTGATCAAACCGGAGGCGTCGCAGGCCGTTGCGCGCCGTCTCCCGCGATCGCGCGTGGCCGGCTTCGTCCTTTTGACCCTCGCTTTCTTTTGGAGCTTCTGGCTCCTGGCCACTATGGAGATGGGAGAATTTTCCGGCTTTAGGAAGCCGCTCCTCATCATTATGCCGATCGGGTTCCTTCTCGTTCTGCGCTTCGTGGACGAATTTCTCGCGGCCCGCGCTCTGGGCATTCTTTTCCTTCTCGCGGCGGAACCACTTCTCGATGCGGCCTTCTTCCGTAATGAATCCAGCCGGCTTCTCGTGACGGTGTTTGCCTATCTCCTGATCGTGATCGGCCTGTTTTGGGTCACGATGCCTTATCTCCTGCGCGACCAGATCAACTGGAGCGCGCGCACGCCCGGCCGCTGGCGCCTGACGCACGGCATCGTCCTGCTCTACGGGGCCGCGATCCTCGCCTGCGCGGCGACCCGTTACTGATTCTTCCTGGGACGGAGATCCAGGGCCGCCGATCTTTCCGATGAATCGGATCCTCGTCATCCGCGGCGGCGCGATCGGCGACTTCGTTCTCACCCTGCCGGCCCTCAAGCTCCTGCGGGATCGCTACCCAACAGCGCAGATCCAGCTTCTGGCGAACGAAAACATCGCTGCTTTGGCGGAAAATCGCTTTTACGCGGATGCGGTTCGTTCGCTCCAGTCCGCTTCGCTGGCAAAATTCTTCGCAAAAGATGCGGCGCTTCCTTCCGATTGGTCCGCTTACTTCGCCAGCTTTGATTTCATCATCAGTTATCTTTTCGATCCGGAAAGGATCTTCGAAACCAACTTAAGGCGCGCGGGGACAAAATCATTCCTCGCCGGTCCGTCCAAGCTCGACAAGAGCGAGCACGCGGCTCTGCAACTGGCCCGGCCGCTGGCTGCGCTCGGCTTGCGTTTGAGGGATCCAGCCGCGCGGCTTTATCCGAGCGAGGCCGATCGGGCGCTTGCGGCTCCTTTTGCGGGCGATGCCAGAAAAGGTACAGTCGTGCTGCATCCGGGGAGCGGGAGCGAGACCAAGAATTGGGCGATCGAAAACTGGAGGGCCCTCGGCGATTTTCTTCTTTCGAAGGGCCGCAACCTTCTCGTGATTTCAGGCGAAGCCGACGAAGAACGCGCAAGCATGTTGGAATCAGCGTGGAGCGACAAGCCCGTTCAATTCGTAAAGAATCTGCCGTTGCCGCAGATCGTGGCCCTGCTGGAGGGTAGCTTCTTCATCGGACACGATAGCGGTATTTCGCACATTGCCGCTGGGGTGGGAGCGCGATGCCTTCTCCTCTTCAGCACGACCGATCCCTCCGTTTGGGCGCCCGCGAACGAGAATGTGACCGTGCTCCGCGCGCCCGAAGGCGAGATGCGTTTGCTGGAGGTCGAGTCCGTCCTTCGTGCAATAAAGCTGTCATCCCGAGTCGCGTAGACGACGAGGGACCTCACATGCGGAGGTCAGGTCACACAAGCTCGCTTTCGCGATCAGCGCAGATCGGCGTGGCGACAACGTTGCCCCTAGCTCATGTGATCGGAGAGCGGCTGTGAGGTCCCTCGCCGTCTGCGCGGCTCGGGATGACAAGCAAGAAATGAGCGTCCCTTACGAGCTGATGCGCATCGGCATCAGGACGTAGAGGAACGGCGTCTGGATCTTCAATACGCCGGGACTCATTTCATCGATCAGATCGAGAAAGACTTCGTCTTCGGTCAAGGCGCGCAGAGGCGCCATGAAAAATTCCGGATTGAACGCGATGGAAAAATCGCGGCCTTTGTAGGCTACGGCGAGCGACTCCTTGGCTTCGCCGACTTCCGGGGTGTTCGCGGTGATGTCGATGTTGTTCTTCGTGAAATTTAGTTTGATCGAGTTCGACTTGTCGCTTGCCAGCAAGGCGACGCGGCCGAGGGAATTCAGAAAAGTCTCGCGCTCCAGCGTCACGCGTTCCTTCGTTTCCGTCGGAATCACCTGTTTGTAATTCGGATAATTTCCCTCGATCAATTTCGATACGAGCAGCGTGTTGTTGAGCTCGAAAGCGATCTGGCCGCTGCCCACGCTCATCTTCACTTCGCCATCGTCAGTCAAGAGCCGGCCCAATTCCGTGACCGCCTTAGTCGGCACAATGATGTCCGCTTCATGGCTCCGCGGGAACTCAAGCTCAATGTCCACCATCGCGAGGCGCCGTCCGTCCGTGGCGACGAGCGTCAGCTTATTTTCCTTCAGGCTGAAAAGGAGGCCGTTGAGCACGTAACGCGTTTCATCGGTCGAAATCGCGTACGAAGTCTTGCGCAAGCCATCCCGCAAATCCTTTTGGCGAATCGTCACCACCTTCGCGCTGTCGAATTTTGGCAGCGGCGGAAATTCTTCCTCAGGCAACCCGAGAATCTTAAAGAAGCTTTGCCCGCTTCGGATGGATGCCGCGTTCTTGCCATCGACTTCGATTGAAACCTCGCTGGAGGGAAGCGCGCGGATGATCGTGAACAGACGCCGCGCCGGCAAAGTGGTTGCGCCTTCCTTTTCGACGTTCGCTTCAAAACTTCCACGGACGCCGACATCGAGATCGGTCGTGGTCAGATGGACCTCGTTGCCTTTGGCCTGGAGGAGGACGTTCGAGAGGATCGGCAGCGTGGTGCGCGTGCTGACGACGTTCTGCACCTGTTGCAAACCTTCGAGCAGCTTTTCTTTGGTGGCGCTAAATTTCATGTCAGAGCGGAAAGCTAAGATGTAAGGCTTACGATTTTATTCGGCAACCGCAATCTCGTTTCCTGCCGGGGCGGCTTTCCGCGTCATCAACGCTTCAGAGCGCTATCGATGAACGAGATGGTCTGGCGAATGTTGTCCTGCTCCTGCATGCGGCGCTTCACCAGTTTGCACGCGTGCAGCACGGTGCCGTGGTCGCGCCCGCCAAACGCGTCGCCGATTTCGTTCAGCGATGCCTTGGTCAACTCACGCGCGAGATACATCGCAATCTGGCGCGGAAACGCGATGTTGGCCGGGCGCCGTTTGCTCGTCATGTCGGCCAGGCGCACGTCGAAGTGTTCCGCCACGCGCCGCTGGATTTGCTCGATCGTCACTGCATGCCGTGCTTCTTCCTGGAGAATGTCCTTGAGCAAGTGCTCGACGACTTCGTTGGTCAGCTCCTTGCCGCTGAGCGAAGCGAACGACGCCACCCGCATGAGCGCGCCTTCCAGTCGCCGCACATTCGTGCGGATGCGGTTCGCCAGAAAATCAAAAATCTCCTCGCGCAGCTTGATCTGCAGCGTGTGCGCCTTCTTGCGGAGAATCGCCATGCGCGTTTCCACGTCGGGTGGCTGCAATTCCGCGGTCAGTCCCCACTCGAAGCGGGAAACGAGGCGGTGCTCGAGGTTCGCGATCTCCGAAGGCGGCCGGTCGCTCGAGAGGACGATCTGCTTATGGCCGTCGAAAAGCGTGTTGAAGGTGTGGAAAAATTCTTCCTGCGACCGTTCTTTGCCGCCGAGGAATTGGATGTCGTCGATGAGGAGCAGGTCCGCCTGCCGGTAACGCTTCCGAAACTTCACCAGATTGTTATGCTGGATCGCGTCGATGAATTCATTGATGAACACTTCGCTGGAGAGGTACATCACCTTCGCGCCTTTTTTGTTTATGCCGACGTACTGGCCGATCGCCTGCATCAGGTGCGTCTTGCCCAACCCCACGCCGCCATAAATGAAGAGCGGGTTGTAGGTGCGCGCCGGAGATTTGGCCACGGCGAGGCTCGCCGCGTGCGCGATCTCGTTATTGGGACCGATCACGAACGATTCGAAGCTGTTGCGCGGATTCAGTCCCAGCGCGTTGCTGGATTGTTTGGCGTCGCGGCCGGTTTCACGGGCAAATTCTTTCGCCGAAATCTCCGCCACCTCTTCATCCTCCTTTTTCATCGTGCCATCCGAAGCCGTAGAAAATTTCACGGCGCGGGGAGAGCCAAAAGCGGTGACGATCGCGCTCTGTAATGCAGCCATGTGATTACTTTCAATCCAAAATTGGTAGATGTTGTTCGGAACGCGAAAGGTGAACGATTCATCGGTGGCATTCACGAGCTTCACCGCGGAAAACCAGCGCTTGAAAGTGTCCGGGCTGACCTGCGGCTTGAGGGCTGCCGACAGTTTCTGCCAAAGCTGGGAATGCTTCTCGTCCATGCGACTTGTTAACAGCGTTAAACAACCCGCTTTGCGCCCGGCACGAGGGAAATTGGCGAGGCAAAAAGCAATTTCGTCGCGTGATCTCTCCTGAGATATGGCGGCGACGTTCGCGGGGAAAAATTTCTCGAAACTCCGAAATACGAGGGAAAAATTGGCAAAATGCAATTCTGCGCGGCGCGGAAGACGCAGGAAGAGAGATGCTTTGGGAACCGGCTGGTCGCTCTGGCGGGTGTTATACTCATTCTAGCTCTTGGTAATGCTCCAAATCTATTCACATGTTGTTAACACCAGCGATCCTTGCTCCCGGCCAGCGGGCTTGAGACTAGAAATCGTTCCACGATGCGGCAAGCCAAAATCTGAACTTTATTTTTGGTCGCGAACAAAAAATTCTTGACGAAAAATCCGATTCGGAATTGCGCAAAGCAGATACGATGGAGCCAACGCGAACCAGTTGACCCAATCTACCTGAACGCGCAACGTTGCGACGGATTCAGCGCTCGCTGCTTCCCAGCAATGACGAAATGGCGACTTCAAGGAACGGCGGTTTGCAATCGCCGGCCGGCTAAAACGGCGGTTACAAACCGCCGCTCGTTGGTTTGCTGCATAGCGCTGGCTGTTTTCCTGCCGTGGATTTTTCCGGCGCGCGCGGCTGACGACATCCCGCCGCCGTTCGGATTTCACTGGAACGATTCGATGACGAAAATCGAGCAGGTTCTGGTCGGGGCGAAGGCGAAGATCGTCACGCGCGAGAAAAAAGATAAGCGCGACGTCTGGACCGTCGAGGGGTTGGTGCAGCCGGGACTGCGGCGCACGCTCTTTATGTTCCGCGACGGTTTTCTCGTCGAGGTGGAGCTGCAATACGAATACCCGGATTGGACGATCGAGCGCTACAACGACCGCATGGGTGAAATCCGGCGGTACTTCGACCAGAAGTTCGGAACGGGAAAACTCGTTTCTCGGTCGCGCGATACGGACTCGGACGTGATCCAGACTCTGGTCGGCTACCAATGGATTGTAGGCGGGACGATGCTGGAGCTGTTCTATTTTTCCGCGCAACGCGACCAGCTGGTTTTCCGCAGCATCACGGTTACATACAAGGCGATTTAATTGTAGCTGCCGCCGTCACCGGCGGCAGATCGTGTGTCGAGCGGCAATGATTAAGCCCTCTGCCGCCAGAGACGGCGGCGGCTACAACTTCACGTCTCTCTCTGCAGCCGCTTCAGTTTACTCGCCAGACTCGCTTTCGCGGCGGAGCTCATCCGGTCGATGAACAAGATTCCGTTCAAATGATCGACTTCGTGCTGCAACGCGCGTGAGAGCAGTCCGGAGGCTTCGATGCGGATCTTCTCGCCCTCGAGCGTCTCCGCTTCCAGCTCGACGGTGGTGGCCCGATCGATTTCCGCCGTGATGTCGGGAAAACTGAGGCAGCCTTCGCTCCCCGTATCCTTCTCTTCCCCCAGGCGCAGGGTCGGATTCAGCAAGACCAGCGGCATCGCGGCGTCTATCTCCAATGGCTCGCCGTCCATCGTCATCGTGCTCGGGCGATCTTCCACCTGCGAAACATCGAGCACCGTCAGTTGCAGCGCCTCGCCTACCTGCTGGGCGGCGAGGCCGACGCCGTTCGCAGCGTGCATCGTCTCGAGCATGTTCTCCGCGAGCGAGCGAATGTCTTCGTCCACCGTCTCGATTCGTTTCCCTTTGGCGCGCAGGATCGCGTCGCCATATTTCCGGATCGGCAATCTCATTTCTCGCCGCGAGTGAAGGCCGGTAAATTTTTCACGCCCGCAAGTTTCAAGGCGTCCATCACTTTGATGATGGTGCCGAACGACGCCTTCTTGTCCGCCTGCAAGGCGAGGGAGGCGCGGCGCGTCGCGGGCAAATCCCGCACGGCTGCTTCCAATTCCTCCGGGGCGATCACCTGTCCATCGAGCCTGACTTCGTCGTTTTCATTCACGCTCACGATCGCGTGTTCGAGCTCCGAAGAACTTTTCGTGGAGGTCTTCGAGTCCGGAAGGTTGATCTGCACCTCGGGCTGATCGCGTTTGAACGTCGTCGAGACGACGAAGAAAATGAGGAGGATCGTCAGGATATCGACCAGCGAGACGATGATGATGGAAGGCGCCCGCCGTTTCCGGACTGCGATTTTCATGGCAAGAAAACTAGCGGCGGCTTCACCCAACCGGAGCGCGGGCCGGCGCCGGCGAGGTCGTTCTTGGCGGCAGGATCGCTTCACCGCTGGGGATGCGCCCGTAATAGATCTTCGCAATGAGGTCGGAGACGAGCGACTCCATTTCCACCGACATAACCTCAATTTTTTTCGAGAAATAGCTGAAGCCGATCAGCGCCGGGACGGCGATCGAAAGGCCGAAAACGGTGCAGTTAAGCGCCTCGGAAATGCCCAGCGCGACCGCCTTTGTATCTGACGCCCCTGTGGCCACGCCGAGGCCGGAGAAAACATGCAGCAGACCAGAAACGGTCCCGATCAGGCCGATCAGTGGTGCGATGCCCGTCATCACTTCCAGGACGATCAAGCCGCGCTCGAGCCGGACGAGCTCGCGGCGGGCGCGCGTTTGCACCGACTCGATGTTCTCGGCCCGCGGCCAGCGCAAATGCTCCAAAGCCGTGCGGATGACGGCGGCCAGGGAAGAGCTGTCGTCGTTCACGATGCGCATCAGCCGTTCCGCGCTGCCGCCGGGCGTGAGCCGTTCGATTTCACTTTCGATGACAAGAGGGAGCACCTTTTTTTCGCGCAAGGTCAGGGTCGCAAGAACGAGCGTCGTGACAGTAACAATCGAGCACAGGAGGAGCGGCCACATAAACAGCCCGCCTGTGGTCAGGAACTTCAACATTGCCTGGAGCGTGTCAGTCATTTCAAAACGCGAGTCGGGGAACCATTAGTTCCCGTACAGGATAAACGTCAACTCCTGCTGCAAACCTTCGGACGGCAGCGTGCTCGCGACATCCTCCGGAATCGGAGGCAATTTCAGCTCCTGGACCGATTGAAGGCAGACGACGGCGAAGGCTTCATTGGCCGTGTTCTCCACCACTTTCAGATTTCCGACACGCCCGGAGCGATCGACCGTAAAGCTCAGGCGCGTGGTGCCGATGCTGATCAGGTCGCGCTTCTCCGCGGTGTGCTTATACCAGCGCGCGCCCACCGCGTCGTACATCTGCTTTTGATAACGGCCGAGCGGCGTCCCGACGGCGTTGACCGAGGAAGGACCGCGATTGGAGATGCTTCCCGCGCTGCGCGTTTGCTCTTTTTGCGACTGGTAACTTGAGGCGGGACTCTCCGGTTTCGGCCGGGGCGCGAGGGGCGCCGCGGAAGCCTCGACCTCAGGCGGCGGCGAAGGCTCGGCTTCTTCGGGAGCTTTCAACGGAGGCGGCGGCGTGGCGGTGAGCATGGCGAACTGTTCCGGCTCCGGCGTTGTGGGGGGCGAGAGGTCAGGCGTGGATTTTGGCGGCTCGGAGGGGCGCGATTTCGGCGACGCCGTGGTGGCAGCGGTGGGTTTTGCTTCCGGTTGGGGAGTTTCCTTAGGCTGGGGCTGCGGCTGCGACCCCTGGGTTGGCAGCGAGAAATCGTGAGTCTCGAGATTCGTGAATGGCCGATCGGGGCCGTCCTGGGTCGGCACCGGAAGGTTGCCCGTCGCGGGCAATTGGCTCGCTGCCTTGGAATTGGCGTTCGACTCAAAGGTCTGGTCCTTCGGTTTCTCAGCCGATTCCTTCGAGGGTTCGGTTTCGATGAACTGCGGATTCTTCGGCACGGGCGTGGGCGCTTCCGAGAGGTCCATGATCGTCAATTCGGAAGGCGCCTCCTCGTCTGGAAACGTGGGCGCCAACACGCCGCCGAAAGCCGCGAGCGAATAGCCGACCGCGAGATGCAGCAAGATCGAGATAAGGACCGCGAACCCGAGCTTTCGGCGCTGTTTCTCTTTTTCCATTATTCAGCGACTTCGCGCTGGCGAATCATATCGCAGAACGCCCGGCCTAACAACCTGCGCGCCGCCGCCCTTGCGCGCGTGATGAAAGAGATACTGCTGCGCGTAGCCACCGTGCTCGCCAAAATAGGTTTCGCAAAAGGCGCGAAGCTGCTGCGCCGTCACCTTTCGCTTCCGGGGAAAATATTTCTGCTTCAACACGCGCTCGATCCAGACATCGATCGGGAACGCGCGCAGCCGCTCGTAGGCGAAGAGCATTACGCAATTGGCGACCTTTGCGCCGACACCTGGCAGCTCGCAAAGATGCGCCCGCAGTGTGTCATCGGGCAGGGAGCCCCATTGCTCGAGATTGGCTTCGCCGCGCGCGACCAGGCGCGCCGTGGCCAGGAGATTCTTCGCGCGATAGCCGAGCGCACATCGCCGTAATTCCGCCTCCGTCGCGCGCGCGAGCCTTGCCGGGGCGGGGAATGCATATACGTGACTCCCGTATATCATGGTCCGGGCGCCAAATTGTGTTCGCAGCGCCTGCGACATTTGGCGGATGTGCGCCACCTGTTTCATCGACGAAGTGATGAAGGTGGCGAGACACTCCCAGCGCGGCTGCCGGATGATGCGCAAGCCGTCGCAGAAATCGCGCGCCGCGGACATGGCGGGATCGTTTGGGAACGCCCGACAAATCTCCGCGAGCGGATGATCCAGGGAGAAATATCTCGCTAGTGTCTTTGCGCTCACGCCGGCGAAAAAGAGCCGTTCGCCTCGCTGCTCCGCATAGACGGCTTTCGGGCCGATTGCTCCCACATGGCCCGCGCGGCGGTTTTCCCAATGGAAGACTTGCCCGGAGTCGAGGGTCCGCGCCAAATCGAAGTCCGGCGCGGAAAGTTGCAGGAGACGCATGAACGAACGTCCAACGTCCAACGTTCAACGTCCAACGCTCAACTGGCGGAAGACTATCTGGCGATGCTCCTCGGCAAAAACCACTTTCCGCTGACGCCTTTTTCTGTCACGTAACACCGCGTGGAACCAGTTCCGCCACCGCCGCCGAGCTTTTGAATCAACAGCGATAAATGCCCGAATCTGTCTTTAACCTGCGTCTGCTGATCGATGCGATCGTTCTGCTCGCCTATTTCTTTGGCATCGTCGCGATCGGGCTCTGGGCCGGCCGGCGCAACCGCAACCTCCAGGAATTCTCGCTCGGCGGACGATCGATTCCGTGGTGGGCGGTGCTGGCTTCGATCATCGCAGCCGAGACGAGCGCCGCTACTTTTCTCGGTGCCCCGGCGGAAGGATTCAAAACGCGCGGCTATATCTACGCGCAGTTGGTTATCGGGACGGTCCTGGCGCGCGTGGTCATCGCGTTCACGTTCATCAAACCGTATTACGCTTATCGCGTGCAGAGCATTTACGAGTTCCTCACCCTCCGCTTTGGCACGAACACCAAGAACATGGCGAGCGGCATTTTCCTCGTTACTCGAGTTCTAGGCATGGGGGCCCGGCTTTACCTCGGGGGCGTGATCATGGTGGTCATCTGGCGTTATCTTTTCCCGGGCCTCGAAGTCAGCCTGCACACTTACTTCTGGGGCATCGTCTTCGTGACGCTCGTTACGACCCTTTACACGGCCGCGGGCGGAATCAAAGCGGTCGTCTGGACGGACCTGATCCAGGCCCTGATCATGATCGGCTCAATCGTCTTCGCCGTGGCGCTTTTGCTAAAAAATATTCCCGGCGGTCTGGAAACGGTGCGTACCCGTCTCGGCGGTTGGGATCAGATCGTGTTCTTTCAGAGCGGCTGGGACGCGGCCAAGCCATTTGGCCAGGCGCTAAAGGGAATGCTGGAGGAACCGTATACGGTTTTCGCCGCATTCATCGCCTCCACGTTTCTCACCATGTCCACGCATGGCACCGACCAGGATATGGTGCAACGGATGTTGACCGCGCCCGATTATCGGAAATCGCGGTTCTCTCTCATCTGCAGCGGCCTGGCGGATATCCCTCTCGTGATGGCGTTCCTGAGCGTCGGCATCCTGCTCTGGGTCTATTACCAGACGAACGCGCCCAAAGTTCCCGACAACGAAATCTTCGCTCACTACATCATCCATGAAATGCCGGTTGGCGTGCGCGGGCTGATCGTGGCCGGCGTTTTCGCCACGATGATGGGCTCGACCTCAGCTGCGCTGAACGCGCTCGCCACCAGCTACACCAAGGATTTCTACCAGCCCTACATCAACCCCGGGGCCACCGATGTTCAGGCCATCCGAGCGGCGCGCGTCGCCACCGCTGTCTTCGGGATCCTGATGATTCTGGTCGCAACGATGGCCGCCTACCTCGTGCTCAAAGATCCAAAACTTACCATCATCCCCATCGCGCTCGGCATCTTTGGCTACACCTACGGCGCGCTGCTCGGCGTGTTTCTTGTCGGCATGCTCACGCGGACTCGGGGGGCGGACAAAACCAACATGATTGGCATGTTTCTCGGCGCTGCTGCGGTCCTCATCTTGTGCAAGATCGAGCTGCCGCTTTTTGGCGCGACCATCAAGTTCGGTGGCTTCATGCCGGATTGGTGGCCCAAGATCGCCTGGTCGTGGTACGTCTTAGTCGGCTGCTTCGTCACCTTCGCCTTCTGCGTCCTGTTTCGGACTCCGCCAAGCCAGATCGCCGCCGCCGAAGCGCATGTAGGGTCGGCGCCCCTTCCCGGGAAGTAGTTGTCATCACTTGCACGGTTGCACCCCAAAGGCCATCGCTTGTAGAGCTGCTCCGCCGCGCCGGATTGGACGGAAATTTCGGAAGAGCGGCCGTGTACGACAGTGTTGGCACAGGCAGAACGATGCCCAGATCAGTCGCTCATATTTATGCAATTTCTTTTACGCCTCTAAATTTTTGGCTTGCGCCGGGAACGGCCGAAGATCGTTAATGAACGTCTGCGCAGGCAGCAGCAAGTCACCCCCAATGTCCAAACCATACGAAATTGCTTTGGTCGAACCAACTTCGAGCTCGGCAAACATCCTGCTGATTTTTGAGCTTGCCTTGCGTTCGCGAATTTACGACGTTCCCTCAATGACTACCCACAACCTGTAGTATTAGATTAAAAAGGAACCACCATATGGAGAACCACGAAACACCGGAGGAATTGAAGAAAAAGGTGTTGGATTTGATCCAAAAAGGTCACTTCGAACCCCAGACGCTTGTCAAGATGATGCGCGAAGAAGGCGTATCCGAGGAGACAACGCGAACTGTAATGTCGGATCTTATCGACCGTAACGCCATCATCTTTACCAAAGATTGGCACGTGGAGCTAAACCCCCTCGCCAGTGCCGCTGCCTAACCGGCTGACGCGATCCTCATCTCGCAATCACCGGTTCTTCCCTGAACCGCCCAAGCCGGGCGATGAGCGCACGCCCGCAGAGCGCGATTATGATCGGGTGATTTACACTTCCGCGTTCATGCGGCTCGCCGGAGTGTCGCAAATCGCTCATACCGCCGACGCCGCGGTGGTGCATAACCGGTTAACGCACAGCTTACAGGTCGCCTCGGTTGCCAAGGGGCTAGCGCAACGCTTCAATCGGACTCAGGCTAATGTGGCAGCAAAAGTTGGCGGTATCGATCCACACGTGGTCGCGTCCGCAGCGATCGCGCATGATTTGGGTCATCCCCCATTCGGTCATGTCGCTGAGCGTGTGCTAGACGGTTTAGTTCGCCATGAGCTTGAAAGTGACGCCGGGTTCGAGGGCAATCCTCAATCATTCCGCGTGGTGACCAAGCTGGCAATCCGCAAACGTCATTTTCGGGGCCTAAATCTCACACGTGCCACGCTCAATGCGATGCTGAAGTACCCTTGGATGCGTGAAGGGGCGGGCCCTAAGAACAAAAAATGGGGCGCATATCATACTGATAAGGACTTTTTTGATTTCGCACGAGAAGGATTCGAAGAAAACCAGTTGAGCGCGGAAGCAGAGATTATGACATTCGCCGACGATATCGCATACTCAACGCACGATTTAGAAGACTATTATCGCGCCGGACTGTTGCCGATTGACAGGGTATTAAACGATAAGACTGAACAACAGAGATTTTTGGAGGGAACGTTTGAGCGCTGGGGACGCGATGGCAAAAAATTCGATTCAGTGGAGTACGAGCGTGCCTTTCGATCAATTATTGGAGTTGCAAAACTGGTCATAGCCGATTTGGACGAACCCTACTGTGGCCGCAGCGCACAAAGAGCAGCAATCCGTTCGCTTGGATCGCTATTAATTCGTCGGTTTTTTGACGCAATAAGGTTGCGCCTCCCGACTGCTGCAAATCGGCGCTTTGTAGAGATCGATCCCGCGCTGGAAATGGAGATCGCTGTGCTCAAACAATTCATGTGGCACTATGTCATCCCCAATCGCTACTTCGCCACGCAGGAATATGGGCAGCGAGTAATTATTGATTCCCTTTTCAAAGCCTATAAGAACATCGTAGCCAAGCCGGTGGAGGCACGAATCGACATTTTCCCGATCCGGTATCAGGAAGCCTTGCGCGCGCTTCCGGGAGGCTACGCTAAAAATCGCGAAGAAACTGTTCGTATCATCGTAGATGTAATTGCGGACATGACCGAACACCAAGCCGTCCAGACATACGAACGTTTGACGGGCCATTCTCCAGGCTCGTTTTTAGACCTATTGCAACGCTAGCGGAACTAAAATTAACCTGACAGCCTGCTTCGGAACGGCCCCAGTTATTCAGGTGGCGCTTGCAAATGGCTCGGCATGCTCGAGCCACTAAGTCGGCATCATTTGACGCAATATTTTGAGATCGCATATCATCTTTATGCTTTTCCTCTCCTAATCCGCGAAGGCTCGACTCCATCGTAACCGAAACGTTGGAAATGATGGCCTTTATTTCTTCTTTTCTTCGGCCAGCTTGATTCCCAAATCGCGTAGCTGGCGCGGGTCGACCTCGCTCGGCGATTGTGACATCAGGTCGAGGCCGCGATTGTTTTTCGGGAAGGCCATCACCTCGCGGATGCTTTCTTCGCCGCAGATCAGCATGACCAGGCGATCCAGGCCGAGCGCGATGCCGCCGTGGGGGGGCGTCCCAAGGCGAAACGCGCGCAAGAGATGACCGAAGAGCGTTTGCTGGTCTTCTTCACTGACACCGAGCGCGGTGAAAATCTTCGCCTGCAAGTCCGGCTCGTGAATGCGGATGCTTCCACCGCCCAGTTCAACGCCGTTTAAGACCACGTCGTATGCTTCCGCGCGGACCTGAGCAAAATCCCCCGCCTCCAGCTTTCCAATATCGTCCGCTTTCGGACGGGTAAAGGGATGATGGACCGCGTTCCATTTGTTCTCCTCCGCGCTGAACGCCATCAACGGAAAGTCGGTTACCCAGAGGAAATCGAGCTGTTCGGAGTTGCCGGTCAAATTCTGCATTTCGGCGATCCGCGACCGAATCCGGCCGAGCACTTCGCAGACGATCTCCCATTTGTCGGCGGCGAAGAGAATCAGATCGCCTTCTTCCACCAGCAGCCTGGAACGAAGCGCTTCCTTTTCCGCTTCGGTGAAAAATTTCACGATGGGCGATTTCCATTCGCCGTTTTCCACCTTGATGAAGGCGAGCCCTTTTGCGCCGTAATGCTTCGCCATGGCCGTTAGCTCGTCGCTTTGGCCTATGGTCAATGACGCAAACGCTTTTGCATTTATCGCTTTGACCGCGCCGCCGGCGTCCAATGCGCCGCGAAACATCTTGAAGGAACTCGTCCGGAAAATCTCCGCCAGGTCCGTGAGCGGCAGGGCGAAACGGCGATCGGGCTTGTCGCTGCCGAACTCATCCATCGCCTGCGCGTAGGTCATGCGCGGAAATGGCGTCGGGATCTCGACGCCGCGTGATGCGCGAAAAACCGCCGCGAGCATCCCTTCCGTCAGCGCCAGGATATCGTCCGGCACGACGAACGACGCTTCGATGTCGATCTGGGTGAATTCCGGTTGGCGGTCGGCGCGCAGATCTTCATCGCGAAAGCACTTGGCGATCTGAAAATATTTCTCGAGCCCGCCCACCATGAGCAGTTGCTTGTATTGCTGCGGCGCCTGCGGCAGCGCGTAGAACTTGCCTTTGGTCATCCGGCTCGGAACCAGGAAATCGCGCGCGCCTTCCGGCGTGCTCTTGGAAAGAATCGGGGTCTCGATTTCGACGAAGCCCTTTTCGTCGAGGTAATCGCGGGTCGCCTTCGTCACTCGATGGCGCATCCGGAGATTGCGCGCCATCCGCGGCCGTCGCAGATCGAAGTAACGATAGCTCAGCCGAAGATCTTCATTCGGCGTCTCGGCGTCGATTGGGAACGGGAGCACATCGGCCCGATTGAGAATCTCCAATCTGTCCGGCACCAGCTCGACGTCACCGGTCGGCAGCTTCGGATTCTCCGTCCCCGGGACGCGGGCCGACACTTTTCCTTCCACCTGGACAACATCTTCATGCCGGAGATGATGAGCTTCCTGCGCGAGCGCGGCGTTTTCTTCCGGCCGGAAAACAACCTGAGTCAGTCCTTCGCGATCACGCAGATCGATGAAGATCACCCCGCCATGATCGCGCCGGACATGGACCCAGCCGGCGAGAGTCGCGGTCGTGCCGATGTGCTCCTTGCGCAGTTCGTTGCAATGATGGGTGCGATACATGCGAGTTCACTCTGAGCGAACGCTCAATACGCGCAAGCGTTTCTGTGCTCTGGGTAGCACACGCGTCTCGCGTGTTGGTTTTGGCGTCCCGCCGAAACAGGCTTTCTCAAGATTCGAGATTTGGAAGCCGGCGGCCCGACCAGGAAAGTTCGCGATCGCGAGACGCGATCGCCGACACGCGAGACGCGTGTGCTACCCAGGCGCAGCAGTTTCGCGTAGCATCGATTTCAAGCGCGCCAGCAGCAAGTCACACTCGATCAGCTCCTGTTTGCCAGTCGCGAGATCTTTTAACGCCACCTGTGGCCACTCATCGCCGAAAAGAATGGCGGCACGCGCGCCGAGCTGCTCGGCGGTTTGGAATTGCTTCCCGACCTTCGCCGGCGTCAGGGGATAATCGACGCGCCAGCCTCGATCGCGCAGAGCCTGAATCTGCGCGAGCGCATCCGCGCGGCGCTCTTCCTTCGCAATCACGACGTAGATATCCAGATTCTGCTGCGCCGCGATGGCCTTCTCCAGTTTCTCTTTGGCCGCCGGGATTTCGCCGATCAATTCGCCGAGAACGACATCCCCCATGGCAAATCCGATGGCCGGCAAGGAGACGGCGCCGTCGCTGAGATGGTGAATCAGGTTGTCGTAGCGGCCGCCACCGGCCAGGGCGCGCAGTTTGCCGGCGCGGTCGAACGCCTCGAAGACCACGCCCGAGTAATAGGCGAGTCCGCGGACAATCCCGAGATCCACTTCAACGAAGTCGGCGAGGCCGCGCACTTTTAGAGCGGCGACGATTTCATCCAGTTTTCCGCTTCCGCCTTCGCCATCGAGAATCTTGAACGTGGGTTCTGCCAACGCGCCGAGTTTCGTTGCTGTCTTTTCGCGCGGCTCGCGCTCGCTCTTGTCGATGACCTGCAAGATTTCCTGCCAGCTTTCTTCCGCGACCCCGTGCGTGCGGAGAAAGTCGATCCAGAACTCGCGGTCGCTTACGCGGACGACGAAGTCGTTCGCGGCAAAACCAAATGAGCGAAGAAGATCGACGCAGAGCGCGATCGATTCCACGTCAGCGCCGAGAGAGGCTTCCCCGATGATGTCGGCATTGAATTGAAAATGTTCGCGCAGCCTGCCGCGCTGCTGCTTTTCGTAGCGGAAACATTGCGGGATGGAAAACCACTTGAGCGGCTTCTTGAATTCCCGGTCATGCGCGGCGACGACGCGCGCCAGAGTGGGCGTGAGCTCGGGCCGCATCGCGACCTCGCGTTCGCCTTTGTCGGTAAAATTAAAAAGCTGCGCGACAATTTCCGGGCCGCTTTTTTTTGTGTAGAGGGCTGTCGGCTCGAGAACAGGCCCATCCCATTCCACGAAGCCGTAATTGCGCGCCACTTCGCGCCAACGGTCGAAGATGTAATTGCGCATGGCGCAATCGGTTGGAAGAAAATCGCGAAAGCCGGGAAGCGGTTGCATTGGATTTATTGCAGGGAGAAATGCGCTTTTAAAGGGATGCGGCCAGAACTCACGCGAATCACGAAAAGAAGGTGCGGTTGAATAAACTCCAGCTTCGGGCAGTCGGATGAATGCACGACGGAGAGCATCCGTTTAACCAAAGCAAAGGACAAATATGAAACAAAACAGATTGACTACACTATTGGCAGCCGGAGCCGTCAGCGCAATCGCGCTCACCTCAGCTTTCGCGCAAACATCATCGACCACTACAACTACTGCTCCCGCTGTGACCAGCAGCTCCTCGACCACCACATCGACGAGCACAATTGACGGCACGGGGACCATCACGACTTACACGCCGGGCTCGGATTACCTCATGTTCCGCACTGAAACCAGTGCTGAGCCAGTGAAGTATTACTACAGCCCGAAAGAAACCGTCGTGGTTGATTCCGAAGGCGCCACGGTTGACTGGAAACTTCTCCGCGCGGACATGCCGGTGAAGTACACCTACGTCAAGGAAGGCGATCGCATGATCGTTCGCAAGATCACGCTCCAAAAGCCGGTGGCGTACTACGAAAAGACGACCACGACCACGACTACGACCAAGCCCTAACGCGAAGTCGGTAGTTTAGAGAAAACTTCCAAGCACCCGCGGAACGTGTTTCCGCGGGTGCTTTTTTTCTCCTGCTCGCAATGGAGCCGGCACGCCCCCGTGCCGGAGGGATGAGACGCCGCCGCATTTCTCAACGGCCTGTGCCGAAGGGGCAAGGAGTCGCCGGATTCCCACTCACAAGATCAGGAGCAGGATCATGATCATGAGCAGGAGGAAACTTCAGTCCCCGTAGCCGTTCGGAAACTTCTGGTGCCAACGCCACGCGCTTTCGATAATGGCATCGATGCGCTGAAACTTTGGCCGCCAACCCAGCTCGCGCTGGATTTTTTCCGATGCGGCGATGAGTCGCGCGGGATCGCCTGGACGCCGCGGCTTTTCCACCACGCGAATTTCACGCCCGGTGATCTTCCGGCAGGACTCGATGACTTCACGCACGCTCGTGCCGCCGCCAGTGCCGAGATTGTAGAACTCGCTGGCCGGCGCCTTTAGCGCCAGAATGTGCGCCCGCGCCAGATCGAGAATGTGAATGTAATCCCTGATGCAGGTCCCATCCGGCGTGTCGTAATCGGTCCCATAAATCTCCACGTGCGGTTTTTGTCCGAGCGCGACCTGCAAGACATTCGGGATGAGATGCGTCTCGACGCGATGCTCTTCCCCGAACTTTTCCGAGGCGCCGGCCGCGTTGAAATAACGGAGCGCGACGAAGCGCAATTCGTGGATCTCGCCGTACCAGCGGAGGATTTTTTCGAAAGCGAGCTTCGATTCGCCGTAGGGATTGATGGGACGCTGCGGCAACGTTTCGTCGATCGGAACGCGCTCAGGCGGGCCGAAGATGGCGCAGGTCGAGGAGAAGACGAGCTGTTTAACGCCCGTCGCCAGCATGGCGTCGAGCAGGTTCAAACCGTTCGCGATGTTGTTTCGAAAGTATTTCGACGGGTGCGTCATCGACTCCGGCACCAGGGCGCTGGCGGCAAAATGCATGACCGCTTCCGGCTGGAACGAGCTGAGCGCCGCCTGAATTCCGTCGATTGCAGCCAGATCGCCTTCGATAAATTCCGCGCGCGAATCCACCGCCCGCCGATGTCCTTCGGAGAGATTGTCGAAAATGCAGACCGTGTGGCCTTCGTCGAGAAGCAGCTCGGCGCAAACGCTGCCGATGTAGCCGGCCCCGCCGACGACAAGAATTTTCATCGGGCAAGTTGTGGCGCGAGTGCGCGCCGTGTCAAAGCAAACCGCACGAGGGGCGAGGGGGTCGCGCAGGGCCGCGGCTACGCCTTCTCCAGGCCCGCGATCATTCGCCGGATCAGGCGATGTTTTCGGCGCGGCGCAAGAACTTTGAGGCTTTGTTCCTTCGAGCCCCACTCGAGAATATCTATGTCCACGCGGCGCACGCCCCATCGGCGCATGGCTGCGCGGCTTGTTTTGTAGAGGTCGATCGTGTTCGTGCCGACCAATGCGCCGCCGTAATCGTCGATGACATAGCGATCGCTCGTCCCGACAATCTGGAACCGGGTGCCCAGCGGGAAGCGCGACCAATCGGAGGCGGCGCTCTTGACGTTCGAACCGGATAAGCGCCGGCCAATAGCGTTACGGCTCCCCCCTTTTTCAGTGTGGGTGTAGGCTGTGGTGCGGACATTCGCGATGCGCCGCGCGCCAGTAATGGTGGCCGGACGCATCTGCGGACCCTGGGCAGATTGTTTGGGCGCTTCGCAGCTCGCCAGGGCGCACATCACCCCGCCCAGGACGATCAGTTTGTGAAATGTTTTCATTTGGACAGAAAAGCGCTCAATACCGATTGATCGCGCGGGCGCAAGCGATAATTTGGCGGGCCAATTACCTTTCGATGACCTCTTTACGCGCGAACCAGGCCCTCGTCGCCGATGAAATCCTGCTTGATGGCCGCCTCGCGCTTTTCCACCAGACAGAGTGCTGGCTCGCCGTGGCGGACCTGCATTTCGGTTACGAACTCAGCCAGCGCGCGGCTGGCCGTCTCGTCCCGATGTGGGGGATGGCGTCGATCTCTGAGCGGCTGATGCAGTTGATCAATGAATATCAGCCGCGTCAGCTAATTATCCTCGGCGACCTCGTCCACAATAAGACCTCGGCCCCGGAAGCCGCCAAACTTCTGCAAGACCTGGCGGTGCATTGCGAGCCGATTGTCGTCGCGGGAAACCACGATCGGCAACTGCGCGGCAAGGTTGAGATGGTGGAGTCATGGGAAACCGAGCGCTTCCATTTTCATCATGGCCATTGCGCGGCCGAGCGGGGGCACCGAATCCAGATCATCGGGCATCATCATCCCGCCGGCGTGCTCACGGACGGCGCGGGCCTGCGATTAAAATGCCCGGCGTTCGTTCAGCAATCCAGTTGCTGGATCATGCCCGCGTTTTCTCCGTGGGCCAGCGGCACCCGCTGGACGGGCGACGAGCCTGGCCGGATGTGGCTTTGCACGGCGGAACGCGTTTTGAAGCTAGAGTCCTGTAGCCGCCGCCCTGTGGGCGGCGTGAGCGCGGCACGGAGTGGAAATTGAGGCGTCATCAACCCCCGCGCTTCGCACAGCGAAGCGCCTACAGTTAGCAAAGCGGCCTAAACGCGCGCGGCGCCAGACATCTCCGACGTGCAATGCGGGCAGCGTGTTGCCTTTATCGGAATCGTCATCGTACAAAACGGGCACTCTTTCGAGACCGGGGCAGGGTCGCCCGCCTTCGGTTTCTTCAGGTTGTTGATCGCGCGCACCAGGAGGAAGATGCAGAACGCGACGATCAAAAAATTGACGATCAACGTCACAAAAGAGCCGTAGTTCCAGGTAATCGCGCCGGCCTTGGCGGCATCGGCCGCGGTCGTGAAGACGCCGCCACCCGGCGCATCGCGGAGGACAACAAATTTGTTCGACCAATCGAGACCGCCAGTCAGCAAACTGATCGGCGGCATGACGATGTCTTTGACCAGCGAAGCGATAATGGACCCGAAGGCCGCGCCGATGATGATGCCGACCGCCATGTCGACCGCATTTCCCTTGACCGCGAATTCCTTGAATTCCTTGAGCATTCCGAAGGATGCTTACGCAGCCACGACGTTTACAAGCTTTTTGGGAACGACCACGACCTTCCGAATCGTCTTCCCACCCAGCGCATTCTGCACTTTGAGGTTGGCGCGCGCGGCAGTTTCGAGGTCGGCTTCTGTCGCATCGAGGGCGACCGTAATCCGATCGCGCACTTTCCCGTTCACCTGCAGGACGATCTCGATTTCATCTTCGATCAGAAAGCTCTCGTCGTAAGTCGGCCAGCTTTGCGCGGTAATTTCTCCGGGGCTGTTGAGCTGCCGCCAAAGTTCCGACGTGATGTGCGGAGCGAAGGGATTGAGCAGCACGAGAAACGTCCGCATCGCGGAAACCGGAATGTTCTCGGTCCCGCGCTGCGGGATGAACGCGTTCACGAAAATCATCATCTGGGAAATGGCGGTGTTGAAGGAGAGCGACTCGATGTCCTCGGTCACTTTCTTTACCGTCGCGTGGGTGATCTTTTGCTGCTGTTTCGTCGGTTCGACATCCTGGACCGCGCCGGATAATTCCCATTCGCCGGCCTGATTTTCCTGCATGATCAGGCGCCAGGCGCGCGCAAGGAAACGCGAAACGCCCTCCACGCCTTTCATGCTCCACGGTTTCATCTGTTCGAGCGGCCCCATGAACATTTCGTAACAGCGAAATGCGTCCGCGCCGTAGATTTCGATCACGTCTAGCGGATCGATGACGTTCCCCCAGCGCTTCGACATTTTGCGGCCGTCCTCGCCGAGAATCATTCCCTGGTTGACCAGGCGCTGGAACGGCTCGGGCTTGGAAAGGTGCCCGAGGTCGAACAGCACCTTGTGCCAGAAACGCGCGTAAAGAAGATGCAGCACCGCGTGCTCGACGCCGCCGATGTAAAGATCGACGCCGCCCGGCTTGTCGCCGCCCATCCAGTAACGCTCCGGGTCTTCGCCGACGAAACGCTGTGAATTTTGCGGATCGCAGAAGCGCAGGTAATACCAGCATGAGCCGGCCCATTGAGGCATTGTGTTCGTTTCGCGGAACGCGTGCGGTTCGCCTTCGGCTTCAAGGAGCGGCGGTTTGAAACCGCCGTTTTTTTGGGTCGGCGATTGCAAATCGCCGCTCCTTGATGCTGCAGGAGGTTCGTAGCGAATCCA
>DASQLH010000246.1:0-15968 GCA_035630155.1 Chthoniobacterales bacterium | reverse complement strand
TAAACCGTCTGATCGGGACCGATCGCCGCCCGCACCTCCGAGTAAGGTCCGTTCATGCGGAAGCGCCAGTTCACGCGGCCTGTCGCTGCTGGACGCGTCGTCACGGCGAGCGATTTCGTGTTGCTGCCGCCGGCGCTGTTGACGACCTGCACACCGAGCGTCGCCAGCGGCGCGCTTTCCGGCACGTACGCGATGATCCGGGTGCTGGTCCAATCCGCAACGGGTGCGGAGATTCCGCCAATCAGAACGGTTCCATCGCCGCCGAAGTTGTTGCCGAATATTTCCAGGAACCCGCTGCGCGGCAGAGTATTCGCTGACAAACCACCGATGACACCCGGCCCACTTACCGTGCCGTAGAGATAAAACGACAGGTCCGAATTGACGTTGTAATTGAGATTGTCGCCGTGATGCCAGGCTTCGCCGGCTGCGTTATCGCGGAAATAAAATGCTTCTCCTCGCGGCGCGTTAACATTGGCGCTCCACCAATACCAATAGTTGATGACTGGCTGGACCGACACGAAATGCCGGCCGGTTGCGCTAAAAGCGGGCGACAGCGTGGCGTTAATGGCGCCGGTGAGCGCATTGAACGACATGTTCGGGTCGCTTGAGGCAAAGAAGTATTCGCGCTGTAGCGCACCCGGTTTGCTGTCGGCGCCGAACTCGTAGAAACGGACATACACGCCCTGGAAATCGACCGCGTCCCAAATAAAGCCGCTGGCCGAGATGCCATCGATGTTCGCCACCACATTGAAGTCGTCGGCTAGCTCACCATTAACCCCGGTCGCCGGCCACCACTGGCTGGGACCATAAGTGGATTGGTTATCGGAGTGTTGTGAGAAGATCAATTCACCCGCCGTCACTGAAGGGCTGAAGGCCCAGAGCGAGGCTGCAAGCACCGCCAGGAGAAGAGGCTTGAACGTTTTCATGTCTCAAGCTCGTCCCTGCAAGGCGCTTTACTGTTCGGCAATTGGGATTTGCCGGGCGGATGTTGCGCTCCGGCCGGCGCAGCCGTTTCAGTGGCGTTATTGCGTTGTGCGCGCCGATTCCAAAAGCGTGGAAACGGTCACCAGTTTGAAACCACGCCCTTGCAGGTCCGCAATGATTGCCGGCAGCGCATCCGCCGTGCTCTTAATGCCGACGTGCATCAAAATGATCGCACCGTCGAGTTCCGCATTGCTCTTGCTCGTGATGCGGTCGATCAGGAACTCCGGCGTTTTCCTCGGCTCGACTGAATCGAGGCTGTCGATCGTCCAGTAAATCGACCGGTATCCGAGGCTCGCTGCGATGCGGAGCACTCGGTCGTTGCGTTCGCCGAATGGCGCCCGCAAGCGGGGCCGCGGCGATTGTCCGGCGATTTCCGTCAGCAGCATTTCCGCCCGCGTAATTTCTTCGCGCACCGCCTCGTCGGATTGCTTGGTGAGGTCGGCATGATTCCACGTGTGATTGCCCAGCTCATGTCCACGTCTGGTAATGGCTTTTGCGCATGTCTCATGGCGCTGCGCGAAATTTCCCGTGATGAAAAACGTGCTGCGGACGTGCGCCTGCTCCAGGGCCGCAATGAGATCGTCGAAGCATTCGGCGTTCGCTCCCGCATCGAACGTGATTGCGATCTGCCCCTTGCCTCGCACTCCGCGGATGACTTCGCCCCGCGGCGTCACGATGCCGGGCACCGCCTGCCTGCTCTGCTCGTCCGTTTTCGGTGGCGTCGCCTGCAACACCGAGCAGCCCCAGAATAACCCGACGCCGACGCCGAGCATCACCGCCGCGGTTCCCATCTGCATCCGTTTAGTCGTTTTCATGATATTTCCTTCTGGGTCAAGGCTAGCGCGCACGTAATTTGCCGATACGCGCAGCTTGGCTTTCACCACGCAAAAATTGCTAGTGGGGATGGCTCCGAACTCGCGGCTCTTTGCAATTAGGTGCCGCACAATTTTTGCCCGGCAAATGACAAATGCGGTGGAGCGAGAAGGCGCGTCCGCAGCTCAACTAACGGCATGAAACCAAATGTGCTGTTGATAGCGAAAGCGACGAGCGACTCGAATACGACCATCGCGCAGGCTGTGTCGCGTGCGGGTTTGTTCTTGCTGCACGCCACCGATGCGAAGCATGCCTTCGAACTGCTCCGGCACGGCCTGGGAGAGATCGATCTCGTCATTATCGATGTCGATCCTGGCATCCACAGCATGGCAATTTTGGAAGCGATCACCGCGCGCGATAGCTCCCCGCCGGTGATTGTCGTGACCGGCTTTGAGCAATTCGAAATGGCGCCGATCGCTCGCCGGCACGGAGCGGCGGCCTGTATCGCAAAGCCCTTCACCGCGGCCGAACTTTTCGCGCGCATCGAGGATGTTTGTCCCGCCGAGGACTACGCGTCGAGTTCGTGCAACTGCGATGCCTGGGGTCATCCCGTTCCCCGGCGGCACAAACACAGCGAGCACAAATGCTCCGGCGATTGCGCGGGCTGCGCGTCCAGGGAGGCAACGACGTTCTCGACGGCTGCGTTTGCTGCCAGTCCGGCGATGAGGTGAATTATCGCGCGAGGTAGAGGTATTCGCGGGGTTGGCGTCACCGGCGAGGACGGACCAAATGCGCACCTTCGGAATGCTCCTGGGCAGCACGTGCCGCTGCCACGGCCAGCGCGCCAACGGCGATCGCTCCGGCGATCACGAGGAAACTCTGATGCACAACAATTCCCAGCCCAATACTCACGCCCAGCAAAACGGCGACATGCCTTGCGTCCATTGGCTCCTTAGTTCTTCGATTTGTTTTCATATTCTTCCTTCAAAAAAAGATGAATGTAACGGCCGAACTCCGCTCCGCACGAATTGCGTTTCTCTGTCCAAATCTTGCTAAGGCTGGGAACAAGCCATTTTCGACGAAGCGCTGCCCCCGCGTCTTCGTCGGATCCGCCGTTGCTCAAAATCGTTTTCTCGGCCGGGGAACAAGCTGCCCTAGCCAACCTGGCGCTCATCGTCGTCGGGCCTCGCGCGGTAAACAAAGACCCTCAGTCTATGTCGTGTTGCCTGCAGACGCTCAGTCAGAATTCGAGCGACCTGTTCCATCAGATTATAGCCCAATTTCGGATCTTGATCGCATTTTTTGCGCACGTCCGCCGCGCGAAGGAATCTTGCAGTGACTGGACTGATTGCGACGGCATTGAATTCCCACCGGTAGGGCTCAAAGAGCCACGACAATCCCAGCAGCTCACCCGGTCCAATCTTTTGAATCAAAACTGTCCCCTTTTCGGGGAGTTCGTATTCGAGACTGACCTCACCGGTCTCGATCAGGTAGAATCCATCGGCGGTCTCATGTTGGCGAAGGATGGATTCTCCCGGGGCGAATCGAACTTCCGTGGCCAGGAGAGATAGCGCTTCAGCCTGGTCGGGAGAGAAACCTTCTAGAAATGGATGTTTCATGGACGTTTCTTCGTCGAATCAGTCCGCGGGAGAGAGCATATGATATTTCTTTCGTTCCAAGATGGCCGTTCATGCCGCCGTTGAGAAATTGAACCAGCGTGGCGGCCCTTGGAACCGAGCTCTGTCAGCAGCTCTTCGGCAACCTTGGCGATCTGTTCCACGGTTTCTTTGTGAACTGGCGCATTACCAGGGCCAAGCAGCCCGCGGACTCTCTGAATGCCTTCGCGTATCCTCAGAAGAAGCGGTTTGGTTTTCTGGTTGCCGCGCAATGCCGTCAGTTCCTTCTCGAAATGGTCCAGGAGCGCGGGTTGACGCAAATGCGCCGCATTTTCCGCGGAGTAATCCTGTAACACCAGCGCGCTTAGCGCTTGCGTGCCGCGCAACCAGCCGCCGAGGCTTACGAGTTGCGCGAGTTGTTCGCTCTTTAGCTCCTTCATGCCTCGCTCCACGTCAGGTGGCACACCGTCCCATTCTTTGCGAACCGCCAGCCAGTCGCTTTTCTCCGCTTGTTCGACAATGGCACGGCTGCGCCGGAGCGCCGCGCGTTCCACTCCCAGCGCTCGCGTCAGCACCAGCACGGCTTGACCGAGGCTCTTCACTTCCGCCGCATCTTCTGCTTTGACCGCCACAAAGCCTTCGGCAATGACAGCGCCGAGCCGCAAGGCGATTTCCGCCTGATCGCCGTGGGGCTTCCACCGGCCGAGTTCTGGCCGCTGAACGCCACGCCAGTTCGTATGAGAGAATTTGTCGAGCGTAGCGAAAACCTCGCTGGGGATCGGCACCGGCACGTCTTTGATCGAAGTCGATTGAGAGGGCAACGGCGTCGCGGTGGTGAGCGCCGGTGTTTGGGCGAGGAGGTTACCCGGAAGGATGCCCAATAGAACAACAACCCAGACGAGATGGCATCCACCGCTTAACGCGGTGGAGATAAGACGGGTTTTGTTTGGCTTTGTCACAACCGGCAGCTACGCCGCCTTGGGTTTTCGGGGCACAGCATGCAGGTGCGCGCGGAATTCGGTGGGCGACTGGCCGAAGACGCGTTTGAACATGCGATTGAATTGGGTGAGCGATTGGAAGCCGACGTCGTAAGCGACTTCGCTGATGCGGCGGCTGGGATTCAAGAGCTGGCTCTTGGCGTCTTCCAAGCGGACCCGGGCAACGTAATCGGTAAATTTCAGGCCGGTCGTTTTCTTGAAGACTTTGCAGAAGTGAAACACGCTCGCGCCGGAAGCTTGCGCGACCGCCGCCAGGGAGAGCGGCTCTGTTTTGTGCTGCAGAATGTATTCGCGCGCTTTGCGCACCAGCGGCGGCTCGGCGTTCTGTTGCTCGAGCATGATTTGGTTGATGAGAGCGGAGAGCTGTTCCGCGAAAAAGGAGAGCAGCCGGACGGTGGCTGCGTATTTGTCCTTGGGAATAATCGGTGTGGCCTCCCAGGCTTTCCGGATGTTGCCGCCAAACGGCACGCCGCACTCGGCGAGCTTGGCGGCGGCGCGCGCCTTGTCGGTCTGGATCGCGGAGCGGCGGAGGACCTGGCCAATGCGGAGAAAGCCGATGGTTTCTTCGCCGAGCCGTACGGGCACGGCGGTCTCGGTCAAACCGAAAGGGCAGGTTTCAGTGCGGGGGCAGACTCCCGTATGCCGGACAATCTCAGCGTGCGATTGCAAACAAACGGCGAGGGTGGAAGGCCGTTCAGCGAGCAAAGCGCAAAAGCGGTTCTCATTGGTCTTGTCGTGATGCTCGAGCTGCCAGAACTCGAGGGGCCGCAGGGCCAGGGGCAGCCCAGTCGCTTTGGTAAAAACGCTCTCGTAGTCTCGAAACAAGCGCGAGCGTAGTAACATCCCGACCAGTTGCTTGTTCGGGAGCGCTCCCGCGGCTTTCGTTTCGGACATTGCTCTGCGCAATTATCCGCTGGCCCCCGCTTTTGTGTCAACGCGCTTCCGCGGGCCGCGGTTGCATTTGCAGCGGGTCCAAGGCGCGCATTTTGCCATGGGCCGATGCCAGCCGCTTGACCATGACCGCGCTCATTCGTTTAAACAGCTCGTAGCCGAGCGCATGATCGCGCTCACAGTATTGGCGCAAGATGGCGCTGTTAAAAAAGATGGCCGCCGTCCGCTCGACCGCGCGGGCGGTGAAATGCCAGATGTAGGGCGGGAACATCCATGACCAGCCGAGCAGATCACCCGCGCCGGCTTTATCGACGATTACTCGCTCGCCGGTGTCTCCGCTCGCCTCCAGGATCACTTTGCCGCTCTCGATCAGATAAAAGCGGTTCGCGAGTTCGCCTTCGCGGAAGATGAGCTGCCCGGGCTCGAAGCGAACGGCCATGGCGCAATCCGCGAGCAGGGCTAATTGCGCGCGATTCATTCCCGCGAGAAATGGATGAAGCGCAACGCGCGTCGCCATTGGTTCAATTTCGCTGTGAGTGTTCATGATGCCTTCCTCCGGGTTTGGCTTCGAGGCCAGCTAACAAAATTCATGTTCTTTTTCGCGGACCACGAGGACGGGGCAGGGCGAGGCTCGCACGACGCGCTCGGCCGTGCTCCCGATGCAGAAATGTTTCCAGCCCGTGTAACCGTGCGTGGCGATAACAATCAGGTCGACGTCCGCTTCCCTGGCCGCTTCGACGATTTCGTGGGAAGGAACGCCCACCCGGATCTTCCAGCTGGGGCGCTCGCTCTTCCCTTTGCCGGCCGAGGCAACGGCCGATCTCAGATTTTTCTCAGCCGTGGAAAAATCGATTTCGCAGAAAGGCGTGGCGCCGGGAATGGCGACAAGACTTGTCGAAGGCGCCGGTTCCAAAACGTGGAGCAAGGTCAGCTTCGCGCCGAACTCTTCCGCAAAACGGAGCGCGTATTTGGTGGCGTTTTCCGACGCGGGCGAAAAGTCGATTGGCGCCAGGATCTTCTTGAACCGTAAGGCCGGAGGCGGGGGCGCATCGAGCATCCCGCGAGTCTCCAGAGTCTTTGCTGTCATGCTCCGAGTTTGTGGCGAGCGATCGCCTTCCGCTCGCCTGTGCTTGCGAAAACTTGTGCGTTTCTTGTCCGGCTGCGCCGAAGTCGCAGCTCAGTCAAAGCAATTTTTGCCCAGCGAAAGCCAACCCGCGATAAGCCGCGCGCCGCCCAAGCCGCTACGCTTTGTGCATAAAGGAAGAACTATGAACTACCCAATCATCTTCGCCACGGCAGCGATGGCGGGACTTTACGTGCTCATCATTTGGGAATGCCTCCGGCATCCCGAGTGGTAGTTGGCGAATTTTTTACAACGGAAAAGGAGAGAATATGGAATACCTCGTTGTGCTCGGCACGGCCCTGATGATCGCAGGCTATGCGTTCATTATTGGCCGCGCTTTACGAGAGCTCGAACATCAATAACCGGGTGGCGATTAGGGCTGGCCGCAATATTTGAAGAGGAGCAGCTCGGCTCGCGTCTCTTCAGCAAAGTAGAAGCGGATGGCGCCGTCGCGTCCGACAAAGTCGCGGAGGACGCTGCAACTGGCGCGCATGCTGTGGACCTGGTGAATGCCGATGTGCGTGCGCACATACAGCTCGCCCCAGGCTTCGATGAAAATCGCGCGGCGCGATTTATCGACGAGCAGCGCTTCGAGGGCGGGACGGGTATATTCGGCGTAGGCCACTCCGGAAGCGGCTTCGATTTGGCGGTAATCGAGGCCGGGTGATTTAAGCATTCCGGCCGCGGGCAGTTCGGTCCAAACGGAAGAGACAATTCCGATGCGCAGGCGCGGATCGAAACCGGCGGCGGCGTTTTGCCTTGAGTGCGTGCTGAGGGCGATGCGGAGCGGTTCGCCGGTGCCCATCCCAATGGTGATCCAGAAATGGTCGATGTTCGCGGGGACGCGATCGGTTTCGGCGGCGAACGCGATCGGTGTGCCGGTGACGTGAACGATTTCTCCGTGGCCCACCTGGAGAACGCGGCGCTTTGGATGTTTTCGGCGTCGGTGTGGCAAGCGGCTATTGGGAGGGAGAAGGAGAGGGAGAGGAAGACGCGGGAGTAAAGGCGCCGTTGCCCTTGTCGATGTAAACGGTCTCGCCCACGAGCGAGATGTCCAGATGCTGGCGCCATTCGCCGGTCGGGAATTTGCGATGGGCCTCCAAAGTTTTGCTTATTGGCTCAATGTCGGCGGAGTGGCCCTCCATGGCTTCCGCTAGAACGCGCCCGTCGAATTTGTGTGGCGGATCGATCCCCAGAAGGTGCAGGACCGTCGGGGCGATATCGATGTTGGCGCTGGGGACGATGCTCGTCTCGCCGCGGCGAAAGCCCGGACCGGCGGCGATGAGCGTGTTGTGGACGTCGAATTCGCTCAGCGTCACGTGCGTGCCCTGGCCGGGACCTCGATTGTGATCGGAGATGATATGGCCGGCAACGCCGAAGCGATTCGGTTTCGAATTCCACCGCAGAGCAACCATCAGGTCGGGTGCATCGGCGGTATTCGCGCGAACGAACTCGAGCGGAAAAGTGCCTTCGAATTGTTCGCGCGCGAAGACGACGCCAGCGAAATCGGAGCGCTGGAGCCATTCGCCGATGCGGGCAATCACGTTACGATCGTGTTCGATAACGTAAAACAAGATCGTCCCGCCATTGGGAACGACCATGACTTGTCCCGCCTTCGGCGCCGCCGAAAAGGTTCCGGTGGCGTCGAAGCCAGCTTTGCGCATCTCGGAGACGAAATCGATGGAGCGCTCGATGGTGGAGAAGCCGTGATCGGACACGACGAGGATGTCGGTAGTTTCCCGCGCCTTCTTTTTGGCAAGTACTTCGAGCACGACGGCAAGGTTGCGATCGGAGCTGCGGATCGCGGCCATGGAAAGCTCGGAGCCGGGCGCGTGTTCGTGCTGGGTCAGGTCGGGATCGCTCAGCCAGAGAAGCGAAAAAGCCGGGAGCCCGTCGCGCCACAAAATCTCGGTTAGGGCGCGCGTTGCATAGGTGTTGCGTTCGTTGCTGGTCTTGCTGGACTCGGTCAGAAAAGGCCCGAGCAAGTGCACGGTTTCGTCGCGCAGGCTGGCCGGCATCGGCGCAGCCGCAAACCTGGTCAGGTTATTGGAAGTGGCATTGACCCATTCGGCCTGGCGGTCGTGGAGCACGGCCACGGATTTCGTGCCTGCGACGGCCACGCGCCGGCCGGCGCCGCGGACGATTTCGGCAATGGTAGGAGCCGCAAGATATTTATCGCCCGTGAGTTCATCCCCTTTTTTGAGGATGGCCGCGTCGCTAATGTCAAACGACTTGAGCGGATCGATCTGCGGCCTGTATTCGCGGTTCGCGAGCAGCGTGTTCCGGTTGGGATAAACGCCGGTCGCCATGGCGGCGCCGTTGACGTTGGTGGCGGTCGGATAAACGGAGTGATGCTTGCCGAAGGTGACGCCTTCCTGCGCGAGTTTCCAAAGGGTGGGAGCGTGGCGTTCGGTGACAAAGTCGGGACGCATGCCGTCCCAGACGACGACGACGACGCGGCGGTCTTTTGGGGCTGGAGCTTTTTCCGAGCGCGCACCAGGCGTGACCGCAATAAGGAGGATGAACCCAATCCAGATCTGTTTCATGTCGCAAACTTGGGCGGGACGAGCCAGCGCAATTCGCCTTTCATTGAAGTCGCATCCAATTCGATCAGGGCCACGCCGGTCTTCGAGAGTTTTGTTCGGCCACCGGTGAGGTGGAAGATGATTTCGGTAAAGTCGGGTTCGTGGCCGACAACCATGAGGCTGTCGCCGGAAAAATCCTTGAGCAGCTTCTTGAGTTTGCCCGCGTCGAAACCGGGACGGAGGAGCGGATCGACGCGAACTTTCTGGTTCAAATATTTGCCGGCAATATCCGCGGTCTGGCTTGCGCGCGGCAGGGGACTGGTGACGATGGCCGGTGCAATCTCGAGTCGCGCGAGCAATTTCGCGACGGCGGCGACCTCGTCCTTCCCCTTCTGAGTGAGCGGCCGTTCGTCGTCAGGCTTGTCCCAATTGGGCCAGTCAGCTTTTCCATGACGGAGGAGAAAGAGTTTCATCGCGTAAGAGTGGCTGCTCGCACGTGTCAATGCCACTTTGATTTTGGCAATGATGTTTTCGGGCCGAATCCTAGGCTCAGCACCGCTAAAACTTGACGGCTTTAAGCCGTCAAGTTGCTATGGGCCCAATCAGGCGGTCAAACCCTATTGGGAAGGTCGGGGTCTCGCTCCATTGAACGATGGGTGTTTTCGGAAAGCGCCTGTCCCTGGTTGCGGAAAGTGTGGCGGTAGGTAGCATGAGCGCGCTTGAGCAAGAAAACCAAGGGCATTGTTCTGGTTCAACCCGGCGATGAGATCCGCCTGGTAAAGATCGACACGGCGGAGACAGCTGGCCATTCCAAAGATGAGGCCCTCGAAAAGATTGATCGGCTGCGCGAGCGTTTGGCGGAACTACAGGAAGCGCTGTTCGCGGAGCGCGAACGCAGCCTGCTCGTCGTGGTCCAGGCGATGGACACGGGCGGCAAGGATGGCGCGATCAAAAATCTTTGCCACGGGCTCGATCCGAATGGCGTGCAGCTGACGAATTTCAAATATCCCACCGCGGAAGAACGGGACCACGATTTTCTCTGGCGCGTTCACCGGGCCGAGCCGCGGAAAGGCGCGGTAGGGCTGTGGAACCGCTCGCATTATGAGGACGTGCTCGTGCCACTGGTCCACGGCGAAATCTCGAAAGAAGTCTGGCGCGATCGCTGCGACGACATCAACGCCTTTGAGAAGTTGCTGACGGACAATGGCGTGACGATCCTGAAGTTCTTTCTCCATATCTCGAAGGAGGAACAAAAGTGCCGGCTCGAGGCGCGGCTGAAAGAGCCGAACAAGCTCTGGAAGTTCAATCCCGGCGACCTGGCGGAACGGAAGCTTTGGGACGACTACCAGCGCGCTTACCAAGATGTAATCAACACCTGTTCCACCAAACAGGCGCCGTGGTTCATTGTGCCGGCGGATCGCAAATGGATGCGCAACCTCGTCATGCTCGAGACGGTGGTCGCAACGCTGGAAGAGATGAAGCCGAAATATCCCGCGCCGGCGATCGATCCGAAAAAAATCAAGATCGAGTAAGCTCAGGCCGAAACGGCGGCCGCCACATTCACGCCTACAGGCGCTTGAGAACGCTTTGCGCGAGCGCCTTCGATTTCTCGATCTTTTCCGCGCGATCACCCGCGCCGCCCACGCTGATCCGGATGAAGCTGTTTCCGTTCAGCACATACAACGCGCCGCCGACGCGCGATCCGGTCCAGAACGCTTCATCGCCGAGTCCGTCGATCTTCTCCGGACCTTGCCCTCCTTCTTTTTCTTCCTCTTTCTTCTCGGCAGCTTTGTCGCGGTGGAATAGCTCCTGCCAATTCTGTTTTGGATCGCGCGCGTCCGCGCCTTCCGCTCGTTGGGTCACGGTGAGGACGATCGAATTCACCGTCGTCGGCAGCTCGAAATAACATTGGGACGTGGTCAGCCCGGCCGTCGTTTTCTGGCTCGCCTTCGTCTCCTTGAAAGGCTCGCCTTGCACGGCCTCGGTCTCCTCCCTGGTTAACAACGTGCACGCGAAAGCGCCGTCGCCTGCCGCTTCTTTGGCGGCCGGCGATGATGCACTCGACTGGCTTGCACTTGCGCTCGGCTGCGGCGTGGCCGTGGACAACTCAGGCTTGTCCGATTTTGAACAGCCGGCTCCGGCGAAAACAAAGAGGGCCAGAGAAATAGTCACTTGCGAGCGCATTCGCCGTTTCATCCTCTAACCCACATGAGAACCGAACCGCCGTCAATTTTGCCGGCTAGCGAACCTGCGTCGGCGGAGGAGGTAGCACAGGCATCTTGCCTGTGGGGCAGGTAGGCGTCTCGCCTGCTTTCTCTCTGCTACAACGGGCGAGACGCCCGTTGGCCCCACAGGCAAGATGCCTGTGCTACCTTGCCTCGCCAGCGAACCTCTCTGCGGTTTGGCGCTTCGGAAAAGATTCCATGATTAAATCAGTAGGAATCATCGCTTCGCAGTTCAGGCGCCCGAATCCCATCCGGATCCTCCAGCGCGATGATCTTGAATGAGACGAGATCATTCCACGCCGCCGTCCACTGATCGAACAATGCTGGCGATTCGGTCTCCATCAGTTGAAAGCACCGATCCCCATCTTTCTCGAGCCAGCTATCGAGGTAATGCAGACCATCCGGCAACATCCTGCCATTCTCTCGATAGCGCGCATAAATGCGCGCCTTGCAGCCCGGCCGAAAAGTCTCGAGCACCATGTATTTCACGCCGGTTTACCTCAGCGATCCGAGACTGGTGACGATATAGGCGTTCCCGATGCCATGAATGACCGCCACGATCCAGAGGTTGCCCGATCTCCGGAAGAGAATTCCGAAAAACAGGCCGATGGCAAAGATGGAAGCAAACATCGGAATGTTGATTGGGGTAAAGTGATTCCAGTGCAGCGGGCCAAAGGTATAGAGAAGATTGGCCAGCAGAACCCCGGCGAATGCTCCCCAGCGGCGCACCAATTCGGACTGCAACACTCCTCGATAGACCACCTCCTGGTAAAAACCGTAGAAGAGGTAGGGGACGAAGACGGTCGCGATGATCGTTAGCGCGTTCGGCTGGCCCAGGATTGCGCGCAGCCGCGGTGCGAACACCAACGGGAAAACCACGTTCGCGATCACTAGCAGCTGCACAAAGTACGACTTCTCCGTCGCGGTCCATTCGCGCCATGGACGGAATCCGATTTGCCACAATTTGAGTCCCGCCAGAAATCGCACCGAGAGCAACGCAACAGCCAAAAGGAGCGGAACCAGAACCAAGAGCGGCACCGCCGGATAGAGCAACCGGATCAGTCCGAGCCGGAGCGCTTCGAGCGCCACCGCAACGAACAAGAGCCGAATTCCGGCCGCCGGCCCATAGTTCGGCCCCGGCTTGCGATCGAAAAGGAGGACGTGCCCTCGCAAGTGAGTCAGCAATCCCCACGACATTGGCGAAGCCGGCGGGTCAGCAGCGTTCATCGCCGAGGGTCATAATCAATTCCTCACCGTTGTGACCGTCAGGTTCGTCAAACTTAGTTTCGCCGGTAACGATGAAACCACACTTCTGCAAAACACGAATGGAAGCCACATTCGATTTCACGACATGGGCCTTCAGCGGGCGGAACGGGTCGTAATCGAGAAACTGGGACAACGCCGCGCTGGCAATTCCGTTGCCCCAATATTCTTTCCCAATCCAATATCCGACCTTTCGCTCTCCGGAATCTTCCCAGCTCCCGATATTGCCGGCTACATACCCGTCCCAGACGATGGTCTGGATGAGGCCTGTTTTGGTGGCGAGCACTTTTGCCCAGTGGGCATCGAACGCCTCTTTGTCTCGCGGTGGGAATGCCGCCATGCGGTTGGCATCCGGGTCTGCCTGGTGCTCGAAGAAAACGGAAAGGTCGCTCTCGATCACATCACGCAACGTGACATTGTTTGCCATGATGATCGACCGTTTGCCCCGGCGAATCAGCGCCCTTAGATCACGTTCCACTTCGGGCGGCCAGTCCTGGGATCGGTATCCCACATGCGAAGGCCCCCGGCATAAGCATTGCGATTATGGCCCGCCTCAATTCCTTCCGGGAACGAATCGAACTGCTTGGCGTTGCCGCCGCCGACGACTACGTAATCGGCGATGAAGGAGAGCTTGAGCTGCTTCAGACAAAAGAGGACGTGGCGCATCCATTCTTTTTTGCCGAGGCGCTCGAGACCCGGTTTGCCGAGGTAGGCTTCGATGATGCCGCCTTCGTAGGGGAGATCCCCCAGCTCGAGAGGAAGGAGATTTTTCGGCCAGACCAAGGCGGAACCGAGCCCGGTGCCGAGGCCGAGAAAAAGCATGCGGCCTTTTTTGTAACTGCCGAGCGCCTGCATGGCGGCGTCGTTCATGACGCGGGTGGGTTTGCCAAACGACTTGGCGAAGTTCCAGCCGACCCAGCCTGGCGCGAGATGCTTCGGGTTTTTCATGATCCGGCCTTTGTGCACCGGCGCGGGAAAACCGATCGAGATGGCGTCATACTTCCAACCCTCTGCCGTTTTCTTGACCTGCGCGATCAACTGCCTGGGCGACAGCTTCGGGCCCGAATCGAATTTGCGCTTCTCGGTCCGGGAAATCATGAGCTTCACGTGGGTGCCGCCGATGTCGATAACGAGGATCTTTTTTTTCATGGGGTTTCTTTTGGCACAAGGGTGATGGGCGTGAGCTTGGCTGTGCGGGCTTTCTGGGATTCAGCCAGTTTGCGTGCCTGGCCGCGAGAGCGCTCCCGGAAATGGAGCTGGGCCTGCAAGCGCGGCGCCCCTTCCTCCGGCTTGAGGCGGATGTAGGACCCGTCGGCCTGGAGCTCGCGCGCCTTGATGTGGTCGTTCAGGAACCGCGGGAGCACGTCGTTGATGACTTCGTCGCGGATCGTTGGGTCCTCGAGCGGGAAGGCGATCTCGACGCGCCGGATGAAATTGCGCGGCATCCAATCGGCGCTGGCCAGATAGACCTCGGGTTTCCCGTCGTTCTCGAAGTAATAAATCCGGCTGTGCTCGAGGAACCGGCCCACGATGCTGATGACGCGGATGTTTTCGCTCAGGTTCGGAATCTTCGGCCGGAGACAACAAATGCCGCGCACGATCAGATCGATTTTAACCCCCGCGCAGGAAGCTTCGTAAAGTTTTTCGATGATGCATTGATCGACCAGCGAATTGAGTTTCACCACGATGCGTCCGCTCTTGCCGGCGAGCGCATGGTCGCGTTCGCGGTCGATCATCTCGATGATGCGCTTGCTCAGGTCGAACGGCGCGACCAGGAGCTTTTCCGAGCCGGGATAACTGGCCAGCCCGGTGAGCGTGTTGAAAACGATCGCGACGCCTTCGGTGATCTTTGGATTCGTCGTGAACAAGCTGAAGTCGGTGTAGCTCCGGGCGGTGCGCGGATGGTAATTGCCGGTGCCGAGGTGGACGTACTGCCGGAGCCGGTCGGAATCCCGCCGCACAATGAGGAGCGCCTTGCAATGCGTTTTCAAACCGACCACTCCGTAGACGACGTGTGCGCCCGCTTCCTCGAGCCGGCGGGCCCACTGGATGTTGGCCGCTTCATCGAAGCGCGCCCGCAATTCCACCAGCGCCGTGACCTGTTTGCCCGCAATGGCCGCGTGCATGAGCGCTTCCACGATGGGCGAGTCGCCGCTCGTGCGATAAAGTGTGATCTTGATCGCGAGCACGTGCGGATCCTGCGCGGCGCTCTCGATGAATTCGACGATCGGATCGAAGCTTTCGTAAGGATGGTGCAGGAGCACATCCTGTTTGCGCATCACCTCGAAGATGTTGGCGTGCGGCGGCAAGGCGGGATCGCGCGCCGGCTGGAAGACGCGGTCCTTGAGTTTGGCGAACGCGTCGTTCGAAACCAGCGGCGCGAGATGGGTCATCGAAAGCGGGCCGTCCACTTTATACAAATCCATTTCGCCGAGATCGAAAAACTCGAGGAGCAATTCGCGAAAATCTTTCGGGCAATCCGCTTCCACTTCGAGCCGGACCGCGTCGCCGCGGCTCGATCGCCGGAGCTCCTGCTCGATGCTGCGAAGCAGGTTGTCGGCTTCTTCTTCGTCGATGTAGAGGTCGCTGTTCCGGGTCACCCGAAAAGCATGGGCGCCATCGAGAATCAGGCCGGGGAAAAGATCGGCGATGTGATGCTTGATTAGCGAGGAGAGATAGATGTAATCCCACGGCTCGTCCTCGCCTTTGCCGCGCGGCATCAGGATCAGGCGCGGCAAAACGCGCGGCACCTGGACAATGGCGTGGAGCGGTTCGCCGCCCCGCTCGCTCCGCGCGCGCACCAGCAGGTTGTGGCTCTTGTTCAGCAGCTGCGGGAACGGGTGGCTCGCATCGACGGCGAGCGGGGTGAGCATCGGGAAAACTTCTTCGCGAAAATAGCGCTGGGCCCAGGCGGTGCGCTTCGCGTTGAGATTGGCGACGTCGTGGACGCGAATGCCGTTCCTGGCCAGGGTTGGCGCGATGTCGTCTTTCCAAAGCGCGTATTCCGCCGCGACCAGCTCGCGCGCGGTGCGCTGGATGGCGTTGAAGATTTCGGTCGGGCTCAAGCCGTCGGGCCCGACATCGCTCGTCTCGCTTTCGATCTGCTGCTTGATGCCGGCGACGCGGATCTCGAAAAATTCGTCGAGGTTTCCGCTGAAGATGGTGAGGAACTTGACTCGCTCGATCAGCGGCTGCGTCGGGTCCTGCGCTTCCTCGAGAACGCGCCGGTTGAATTCGAGCCAGCTCAGCTCCCGATTAATGAAATTTTCCGGTGCGGAAAAGCGGGAGTGCTGGCCGTTGTCAGACGCATTCGGCAGCGTGACGATATTCGACGGTTCTTCCGGCGTCGAAGATTCCGTTTTCGGCTGCATCGCTCACCAGCCTCGAGTTATTCGCCGAACCCGAACTTTTGGAAAAAGCCGCGCTTCTCCGGTTTGGCGCCGACCACGGCCGGCGGCCAGCATTCCACGATCTCGAGGGCGAGGAACCGGAAGAGGGTGAGCCGCGCGAACTTGAAATCGAGCCGGAGA
>DASQLH010000245.1:0-2684 GCA_035630155.1 Chthoniobacterales bacterium | reverse complement strand
TTGTCGCTGACGGCGGGGACGCTGTTCCTGATGTGGCTGGGGGATCAAATCACCGAGCGCGGCATCGGCAACGGCATTTCGCTCATCATCACCGTCGGCATCGTGGCACGCCTGCCCGCGGCGCTGGCGCAGGCGTGGAAGACGTTCGTGCCTTCGGCGGAGACCGGCACCAGTCAGGTGAATCCGGCGATCCTTGTTCTAATGGTGGGATTTCTGTTCATTGTGATCGCGGCTGTCATCGCGGTCACGCAAGGGGTGCGAAAGATTACGGTGCAATACGCCAAGCGCGTGGTCGGCCGGAAAATGTATGGCGGGCAAACGCAGTACATGCCGTTGAAGGTGAACTACGCGGGGGTTATGCCGATCATTTTCGCATGGGCGCTGCTGCTCTTCCCGACGACGATTGTCAGTGTTGCTTTCCAGAATAGCCGGACCGCAAAAACGATTTCCGACATGCTCTCGGCCGGCTGGCTGCATTACGTGGTCCTGGCCGCGATGATTTTCTTTTTCAGCTATTTCTGGGTGGCGACGCAATTCCAGCCATCCCAGATCGCGGACGATCTCAAGAAGTACGGCGGCTACATCCCGGGCGTCCGCCCGGGCAAACCGACGGCTGAGTTTCTCGATTACACAATGACGCGGCTGACCTTTGCCGGCGCTTTCTTTCTGACCCTGATCGCGATTTTGCCGAGTTTGATGAGCGACTGGTTGCACGTCCCCCAGATCACGGCCCAATTTTTCGGCGGCACGAGTTTGCTGATTATCGTGGGCGTGATTCTCGATACCATGCGCCAGGTGGAGACGCACCTCATTCAACGCCATTACGATGGATTCCTGCGCAAAGGACGCATCCGCGGAGGGCGGTTCGATCGGGCCAGCTATGCGCGTGGGGAAGCGGCCCGAAGCACGACTCTGATGTGGCTTTACGTCGGCATCGCAATCATTGTCATCGGCGGCGTGGCGGTTTTCCTCTACGGGAACTAAGTGAAAAGACGATTGGTGCTTTTGGGTGCGCCGGGTTCCGGAAAGGGAACTCAAGCGGAGATGATCACGCGGCACTTCGGGATTCCCGTGACTTCGCCGGGGGCCATTCTGCGGCGCGAACGCGACCTGGGCACTCCGCTGGGACTCGAGACGGCCGAGACCACGCATCATGGCGGATTGGTTCCCGACAAAATTATCGTGCAGCTAATCGAAGATTGGCTCCGGCTGCACGGCAGCCACGGATTTGTTTTCGATGGATTCCCGCGCACCATCCCGCAGGCGGAGAGCTTGCAGAGCATCCTGGTGCGGCATCGGACGCCGCTTGATCTGGCGATCTGGCTGGATGTTTCGGAAGACACGGTTGCCGAACGGATCGCCAGCCGGCTTCAGTGCCAGGGCTGCGGATTCACCACGAGCGTGAGCAGCGCGAGTTTCGCCGAGCGGCCGATTTGCCCGTATTGCGATGGACCCCTGGTGCGCCGCGATGATGATGACATCGAGGTGCTCAAGAATCGGCTGGCTGAATTCAACAGCAAGACCCAGCCGCTCGCGACCTTTTATCAGAAAGCGAGCTTGCTTCGGAAGATCGATGGGAATCGCGATCGTGAGGCTGTCTTCGCCGACATCTCGCGGCTGATCGAGCAATCGGCATGATTCCGATCAAGAGCCCGAAAGAAATCGAGCGAATGCGGCTCGCCTGCCGCACGGCCAGCGAAATCCTCGATCGCGTCAGCGAGCTCGTCCGGCCCGGAATTTCCACAAAGGAAGTGGACCAGGCGGCAGCCGATCTCATGCAGGAAGCGGGCGTGCAAAGCGCTTTCCTCGGCTATCGGCTTGGGCATCGCGTTTTCCCCGGCAATATCTGCATTTCGCTCAACGACGAGATCGTGCACGGGATCGGCGGCCCGCGGCGAATCCAATACGGCGACATCGTGAAGCTCGACATCGGCGTGATTCAGGACGGTTGGGTAGGGGACACTGCTTCGACGGTTCCAGTGGGGATGATCGACGAGCGCACGGAACGGCTGCTGCGAGTCACCGAGACGGCCTTGCGGCGGGCGATCGACATCATGAGGGAAGGCGTGCATTTGGGAGATGTAAGCTCTGCCATCGAAGAGGCAGCATTGCGTGAGGGATTCAACGTCGTCCGTGAGTTTGTCGGCCATGGCGTGGGGCGGAAACTGCACGAGGAACCGCAGGTGCCAAACTACGGCAGGCGCGGCAGCGGAAAGCGCTTGAAGGCCGGGATGACCCTGGCGATCGAGCCGATGATTAATTCCGGCACGGCCTCCGTCAAAATGCTCGATGACGGCTGGACAGTTTGCACGGCGGACGGCATGCCGTCGGCGCATTTCGAACACACGGTTCTGATCACGAAGGAAGAGCCGGAAATCCTGACATGGCGCGGAAAGACGCAATTGAAGTAGAGGGCACGGTCGTCGAGCTCCTCCCCAACACCATGTTTCGCGTCGAGTTGCCCAATGGGCACCGGGTCCTGGCCCACATCTCGGGCAAAATGCGGCTCCATTTTATTCGTATCTTGCCAGGCGACAAAGTTATGCTAGAGGTTTCCCCTTACGATTTGTCGAAGGGGCGGATCACCTACCGCCAGAAGTGACAACGCGGAGCCGTCTCCGCGTTTTTCGTCTCGCCGAATCGACCAGTTATGAAAGTGCGACCATCAGTAAAAAGACTTTGTG
>DASQLH010000244.1:0-14636 GCA_035630155.1 Chthoniobacterales bacterium | reverse complement strand
TACTCGGGCAATTCCTCCTTTCACCTGGTCGATAGCGCGGAAGGCCATTGGAACAGCGCGCGCGAAGAGTTCCCAAATCTCGGCTACAAGATCCGCGCGAAAGAGGGCTATTTCCCCGTCGCGCCGGCGGACAGTCTCCAGGACATCCGCAACGAAATGTGCCTCGAACTCGAGAAAGCCGGCATCCCTATCGAGCGGCAGCATCACGAAGTCGCCACGGCCGGCCAGGCCGAGATCGATATCCGCTTCGCGCCGATGAAGCAAATGAGCGACTGGATGCAGTATTACAAATACATCGTCCGGAACGTGGCGAAGAAGCACAACAAGTCGGTCACGTTCATGCCGAAGCCGCTTTTCGGCGACAACGGTTCCGGCATGCATACCCACATGTCGCTTTGGAAAGATGGGAAGCCGCTCTTCGCCGGGAATGGTTACGCCGGCTTGAGCGAGATGGCGCTCTTTTTCATTGGCGGAATTTTACGGCACGCGCCGGCGCTCACCTGCATCACGAATCCGACCACGAACAGTTACAAGCGCCTCGTGCCGGGATTCGAGGCGCCCGTCAATCTCGCCTACTCCGCGCGCAACCGCTCGGCCGCGATCCGCATTCCAACTTATTCAGCGAACCCAAAAGCGAAACGGATCGAATTCCGCACGCCCGATCCGGCGGCGAATCCCTACATCGCTTTCTCCGCCTTGCTCCTCGCCGGACTCGATGGGATCCAGAGCCGCATCGATCCCGGCGATCCGCTCGACAAAAACCTCTACGAGCTTCCGCCGGAAGAACTCGCCAACGTGCCGAGCGTTCCCGATTCCCTGAGCGGCGCGATCAAGGCCTTGAGCGACGATCACGGCTTTCTGCTCAAAGGGGACGTCTTCAATGCCGACTTCGTCGCGAACTGGATCGAGATGAAACAAAAGGAATACGACGCCCTTCGTCTCCGTCCGCACCCGTACGAGTTCGCGATGTATTACGACGTGTAGGGAGAGCGGTGGCGCTGCAAATGGACCCTCATCCTAACCTTCTCCCTCAGGGAGAAGGAACCGATTCGAGAAAATCTGGCGTATTCGGTTCACCTCCCTCTCCCATTGGGAGAGGGCTGGGGTGAGGGCCATGATTGACGAGCGCCGCGAAACCCAAGGCAAATGCAAAAGGTAAACATCAAGGACATTCCAGAAGAGTCGTGGTCCTCACCGAGCGGGAAATTCGGCGGGGCGAGTAAGGGGCTCTCGGAAGCGCTGGGTCGAAAGCCATTTTCAACGGACCTGAAGGAACGGCATCCGTTTGATGTCGAGATCACGCGGATTCCGCCAGGAAAAATTCCGTATCCGTATCACTCGCACAGCGCGCAATGGGAGTTCTACTACGTGCTCTCCGGCAAAGGCGTGGTGCGGCATCAAGATGGGGCAACTCCAATCGAAAGCGGCGATGCTTTCATCTTTCAACCGGAGGAGCCCCATACCTTCGCTAACGACGGAACCGAAGACCTGGTCATTGTTATTGTAGCCGATAATCCTATCGGCGAGTCGGCCTATTATCCCGACAGCAAGAAATGGCTCGTGCGTTCCCCCGAGCGGCGACTTCTGCGCGGCGAGGCGCTTGACTATTACGATGGAGAGGAATGAAAAAGGCGCGGAAAGCAACTGCTCCGCGCCCGGCGTTGATTCGGAAGCTCGAGTGGATTGCGGCCTTGCTGGTCGCAGCACTCATTGCCTTCCTGCACATCGTGAATTGGCGGCAGGCCGGCGGTCTCTGGCGAGACGAAGCGGCCGCCGTTAACATCGCTCTCTTTCCCTCCTTCGGTGAAATCTGGGGGCACATCGAGCATGAGTCTTTTCCGTTACTGCTAACGTTGCTCCTGCGCGGCTGGAACGCGATCGGCCTGGGCGGAAGCGATCTGGCTCTGCGCGCTTTCGGACTTCTCATTGGACTGGCGATCCTCGCAGCCCTTTGGTGGAACGCCCGGCAATTCTCCACGTCGCCGCCCCTCGTCTCGATGCTTCTCTTCGGGCTGAGCGGAACGACGATTCGCTGGGGCGATTCGTTGCGCGCCTACGGGCTTGGAGTGTTCCTCCTTCTTTTCGCCCTCGGCCTGATCTGGAAAGTCGTCCAATCGCCTTCCCGGCGAACAGTCCTGGCCGCGATGGCGGTTAGCCTCCTGGCCGCGCAAACCTTGTATCAAAGTCTCTTTGTCCTGGCCGCTTTCTGTCTCGGCGGGGTCGTTGTGGCGCTGCGACGGCGCGATCTCAAACGCGCGCTCCTAGTCATTTGTGTGGGCGTTCCTGCCGCGTTCTCGCTGCTTCCTTACCTCGGCGTGATCAAGCGGGCGGGCCAATGGAATGTCGTGACCGAAATGCCGCTCGATTTGTCGCGCATCTGGCTCGTGCTGCACCGCGCTCTGAGCGATCCCAGTTCCCTCATGTTCTGGCTTTGGGCGGTCCTCCTTCCCGGCGCGATCATCGCAGGCTGCCTTCTCCTTGGGCGAGCAAACAGGAAGCGGCCATCCTCGGACGACGGGAGCGAAATGGCCTGGTTCCTCCTCACCATCCTCGTGGCGTTGACGACCGCCTATTACGTTTTTCTGACTGCCTTAAAATTCCCAACGGAGGTTTGGTATTACCTGGTCTGGATGGGAGTGATCGCGGTGGCGATTGATGCACTTATCGCCCGGTGGGTGCGCGGCGACGGAACGCGAGCGCTTCGGCTCGTCGCGGTAGTTATCCTGGCCGCGATTCTGGCGCCCGGCGCCTGGCGGCGTGCTCACGTGCGCATGACTAATCTGGATTTCGCCGCGCAGCGTTTGAATCAGGAGGCCGCCACGGGAGATCTCATCCTGATTCATCCGTGGTTTTGTGGAGTCACCTTCAAACGATATTATACCGGCGGCGCGGAGTGGTTAACACTCCCGCCGCTGGCTGATCATCGCCTGCAGCGCCTCGATTTGTTCAAAAAGCAAATGCAGCTCGATGCTCCCATCCAGCCGGTCCTGGAAAAAGTGGAAGCGACTCTTCGCCGTGGTCGCACCGTCTGGCTCGTCGGCCATTATCCCTTTTCGCAGCCTCCCCGCCCGCCGCCGAGGATGCCGCGCGCCGGCGAAGGACCGAGCGGATGGAATGAGGCGCCTTACATGACCTCTTACGGCATGGAGATCGCCTACTTCCTTCAAGCGCACGCCGAAGGAAGCACACCGTTGAATATAGAGGTCGGGCAACCTGTGAATCCTTTCGAAAATTTTCCCGTTCGAGCTGTAATCGGTTGGAGGCCGCCGCGGTTTTAGATTTAAATAGGGCGATGGCAAAAAGCCCTACAAAGGGAGCGCGGAAGAAGACAGAAGCGGGCGTTGCTCCGCGCCGCGTGCGTTACCGCGTGGCCGTGAGCCTGGATGGTTTCATTGCCGGGCCCAATGGTGAATTCGATTGGATCATTATGGATCCGGCATTCGACTTCGCGGCCCTCTTCAAACAATTCGACACTTTTTTATTGGGACGGCGCACCTTCGAAATAACGCGGCAAGAAGGCGCCCCGGACATGCCAACAGGCACGAAAACGATCGTGTTCTCGCGGACGCTGCGGCAAAGCGATTACCCCAAGGTTGTGATCTCCAGCGAGGTGGCCGAGACGATCTCCGCTTTGAAAACGAAACCGGGAAAGGACATCTGGCTCTTCGGTGGCGGCGAGCTTTTCCGGAGCGTGCTCGATGCCGGGCTGATTGATACGATCGAGGTAGCGGTAATGCCCATCCTTCTCAGTGAGGGAATCCCGTTACTCTCGGCAGGCGCGCGCTCCCCGGCCCTGCAGCTGACCGAGACCAAAACTCTGCCGAGCGGGACTGTCATGCTCAGCTACAGCGTGGTGAAGAAGCGGAAGCGTCGATGAATCGCCCGCCCTTCGCGGTCTGGTTCGCAATCTCCCTGGCCATCGCCGCTCTGCTGCCTCTTTACGTGGAGCAGACGATGACGAGGGTCATGTATGTCGGTGGACAGGGCGACGCCATCGAGTGGAGCTGGAAGCTTTGCACGCTGCGGACCTTCTTCGCCGATTACCGCTATTTTCGCCATCATCCGCATCCGGAGCTCTGGATCGCCCTGAATGTGGCGCTCGCTTTAATTTATGCCTCGGTTGCGTCTCTCGTCGCGACCAGAGCGCTCCGGCACAAGACAGGACCCTCATCCTAGCCTTCTCCCTCAGGGAGAAGGAATTTTTCTCTCCCCGTGGGAGAGAAGGACGCGAAGCGCCAAGTGAGGGCAAAGAGCAGAGGTTTCGAGTCCGCAAGCGATCTCCGAGAACGCAGAGCGACAGGTCCGCCGCAAGGCAGGACCCTCATCCTTGCCTTCCCTGTAGCAGCGTCCCTGTGGGACGCTCGAGAATCTTGTCGCCCGACCTCACGCTCCCCACACGGGAACACGGCGACATAGCGCCGTGGCTACAGCTCTTTCTCCAACTTCCCTCGGGGAGAAGGCCGCGAAGCGCCAGGTGTAGGGCACGCGGAGGAGCTTCAAAAACCGCCGAGCTGGCGGAACCACTGCAACGCGCGGCGAACTTCGGACATTTTCAACTGGTGGCCGCCGCCAAATTGTTCGAGCCGGACGCGCTTGAAGCCGGTCCGCTCCAGAGAAGCTTTGACCAGGTTGTGAGCCTGCGGCGTCGCCACGTTATCGCCGGCTCCGCTGCTCAGCCAGACCGGCACTTCGAGAAAACCCCTGCCCGGCTGATAGGTCTTGTAGCCTTCGCTCAGGCGGTCTTCGTTGATCCCGCTCAGGAAAAATCCGCAGACCCGGACCGACCCGCTCCTGGCCAGCATCGGACCGAGGACGCCACTTCGTTTCGAGCCGCCAGAGAATCCTGCGAACGCCACCGGCCAGCGCGACGATTGCGGCCACTCTTTGCGGACCGCTTCGAGGGCTGCCGCCAGCAGCCCCAGGCGCCATTGCGTTGAATCGATCCGCGGACTGATCGTTGCGTCCGAACCGAGAACGATCCAGCCTTCGGCCGTCGCGGCCGGCCGATACCAGGCGGTGTCCATCACGCTGGTGCGGTTGAAGTCGCTGGTGGAAGTGACAATGAGAATGGGCCAGCTGCGCGACGGATCGAAACCGGCCGGAAAGGTCAGCACCGCACGGCCAGTTTCCGGGCGAGGATTGCCTCCTTGCGAGGCGATGTCCTGAAAATATTTCGAAACCGGGAAACGGATCTCGATCTTGCCGCCAGGTTGGGCTTGTTGGCCGGCGAGGGTTGCGGCCCAACTGGAGGCAACCGCAACCAGAGAGAGAAACCCAACAATTAAAACGCGCATACGCAGAAGCTGTTACCAAGGAGCGGCGGTTTGCAACTGCCGTTTTCTGTAGCCGCTTCGCTGTGCGAAGCGTGAGAGGGGTCGTCGCTGCAATAAGGCTTCGCACAGGGAAGCGGCTACAGGGGATAGGTCGGCGATTTCAAATCGCCGCTCCTTGAAGTCACACGGTAATTCAAAGCTTTCGGAAGGTGGCGTTCGCCTGGACGAGATCGCCATCGGGCGCGTGCACGATGTTCGACAAGCCGCACAGTTTGAAGCCCCGATGGGAAAGGAATTCGTTCATGTCCCAGAAGAGCCACGCCCCGGCGTAAAGCTGCTCGAAGAAGATTTCCGTGTAGATGACCTGCACGCGATCGAGAACTGCCGCGCCCCCTGTCAGAACAAGGCGCTCGGCGCCTTGCAGATCGAGCTTGAGCAAATCGACTGTCGGCAATTTTTCCTGAATCATCAGCTCAGGGAGCGTCATCGTGGGCACCTGGATGCTCCGCTTCACGCTCATATCGCGCGCGAACCATCCCGAGTTCCGCGGATCAATCGGCAGCAACGAACTGGAAGCTTCCGAGCGATTGATCTCGAATTGGGCGTCGCCATTCCGGTCCGAAAGCGCCGTCGCCACGACGGAGATCCGCGGATCGTCCGCGTAGCTGGCGCGCAAGCTTTCCGCCAGCTCAGGGATCGCTTCGACCATGACCACCCGCTCCGGCCGATGCAGGCGCAGAAACGCATCGGTAAACGACCCGCGATTCGCGCCGGCGTCGATCAGGTAACGGTAATTGAGCCGGGGCAGGTGCCGCAGATTGCGAAAAGCGCGCCGGTATTGCTTGTCGAAGAGCGACCGGACTTCCTGGCCAAGGCGAGCCATGGCCTTACATAGCACGGCGTCCCGCACCGTGAAATGTCTTGCAACTTAGGGAGATGGGCAGAAGCTTCCTTTCATTATGAGCCTGTTCGCTTTCCTGCCCAATCTTGGCGGACCTGACCTGATCGTCATTCTCCTGATCATTCTGGTGCTCTTCGGCGCAAAGAAATTGCCCGAGCTGGCGAAAGGGATGGGCTCGGCCATCAAGGAATTTCAGAAAGCGAAAGATGATTTCAACGATGAGCTCCATACCGCCGGGAAGACCGATCCGGCCAAGCCCGATGTTCGGACCCCGGCGGACACAGTTCCCCGGATCGAAAACGCGCCGACTGCCTCCACCGCTACCGAGGTTCGTCCCCAGCCCGAGCCGACGGGCGTTCCGAATCCCGACCGAACGGATCGGGTCTAATTCAGGTAAATCGTAAGCCGGCGCATTTGACGCCGCTCAGACATTGCGACACAGTCGCGGCTCGCGCCCGAATCGGCGCGTTCCCTCATTTAAAAGCGCATCATGTCCGACATCGATCTCCGCCAGAGCATCAAGGAAATGCTGGTCAAGAATCTCATGCTCCAGACCACGGCGGAAGAGATTGGTGACGATCTCCCGCTCTTCGGGCCGGGCGGCCTCGGGCTTGATTCCATCGATGCGCTCGAACTCGTTGTGAGCATGGAAAAAACTTTCGGCGTCGGCGTGCCGAACTCGGAAGTGGCCGCGAAGGCGCTGCGCACCGTAAACACGATTCACGATTACATCCTGGAAAAGCGCGCGGCGGCGTAGTTGGAGCTGCCGCTGTCACCAGCGGCAAGAAGGTAGATTTCGAGGTCGGGCAAGACGTCCGCCCTGCCGTCAGTGACGGCGGCAGCTACAACGTCTCTGTCGCGTTGATCGCGTCGATTAGCTCGCGAAAACGGCCGAAGCTGCGTCGATGCGGCGTGAGGACAAGACGCGGCAAATCCCAGATCTCCGGCTCGTTCTTCTCCTGCCTAAGCGCGCTGCCTTGAACGATCTCGCCAGTCCGGACGAGGTCGGAAAATTTCTGATTCAATTCCGCCAGCGCTTTGGCCGAGAGTTTCTTCGCGAGACGAATGACGAGCTGTCCACCCACCCAGCGCGATGACTGGTAAACGTTGTAGAACCGAAGAATTTCCGCCACCGCCTCCTCCACGTTCGGCACAATCTTGAACAGATGAAAATCTTCCGGACCGACGTAGCCGAACTTGAAAAGATGCTCCTTCAAAAACTCCATCCAGGTCTGCCAATAGGTGCCGCCCGGCCGGTCCAGGAGCACGACCGGAATGATCCGGGCCTTGCCGGTCTGCATGAGCGTCAACACCTCGAAGGCTTCGTCCATGGTCCCGAAGCCGCCCGGAAAAAGCGCAAAGGCATGGGTTTCCTTCACGAAGTTCAGTTTGCGGGTGAAGAAGTAATTGAAGTCAATGAGCTTGCGGTCGCCCTTGATAATGACGTTCGCCTCCTGCTCGAAAGGGAGGCGAATGTTCAGCCCGAAGCTGCGTTCGCGGCCGGCCCCCCGCTGCGCGGCGCCCATGATTCCGTCGCCCGCGCCGGTGATGACCATGTAATCGTGCGCCACCATCTCGCGCGCGAAATCTTCCGCCACCTTGTATTGCGCTTCACTCGGCGCGGTGCGCGCAGAGCCGAAGACGCAAACTTTCCGGAACTGGCGGTAGTCGGAGAAGACCTTGGCCGCGATACGCATTTCCTTCAGCGACCGGTTCATCAGCTTCAGGTCGCCGGTCCCCATCTTGTCCCGCGCCATTTGGAGCGCCGTGACGATCATTTCCTCGATCAACTCCGGAGATTTCTCCGCGCCCCAATCCGCCACGAGCTGGCGCACTCGCGCGTCAAAGGGCGGATCGATCGCTGATTGGCGCCGCGACGGCTGGTCGTGCGTCGCGCCCGCGGTAAAATCTTCCACCGCAAAGATTCGGCCACGGCGCGGGCAAGCGCACGGAGAAAGTTAGGTGGATCGGGCGCGTTGTAGCACAGGCATCTTGCTTGTGAGGCAAGTAGGCGTCTCGCCTGCTTCTTGGAAGCTTGGACAGGCAGGATGCCCGTCTGCCCCACAGGCAGATGCCTGTGCTACCTGATCAGATCCGCGAGAATCTCGTGGATGTGGCGGATCGGCAGCGAGTAATGGCCGACGCCTTCAACGAGATGCAATTCGCACTTCGGAAGACGCGCCGCGATTTCCTCCGCGAGGTGGAACGAAAATGTGCGGTCCTTTTTCCCGTGCCAGAGCTGCACCGGCACGCCTACGTCCTCGAGCGGAAATCCCCACGGCTCCGCGTAGATCTCGGCGTCGGCCATCACCCCCGCCGCGGAGGAACGCCACGCCTGCCGCGCGCTTTCGAAACAGGCTTCGAAGGAACGCGAGTCGCGCAGGACATTGGCGTCGCAGGGCTGCAAGACCTTGAGCAGGAGCGGCCGGATGCGGATCGGCATCTTCATGGAGGCAAATGGCCGCGCGACGTAAAAGAGCGTGCGCAACAGCGCCGGCCGGGATGCGCGCAAAGCCAGCATGCGATTGTAGAGGCTGAGCAAACCGCTCCGATCTTCCAGTTCCGCGATATGGGGCGCGCCGCTCGCCACCGCGATTTTTTCCACGCGCTCCGGCATCATCCAGGCGCTCGCGTAGGCGTAGGGCGCTCCGCCGGAAATCGCGAAAATACGAAAACGATCGATTTCCAGATGATCAGCCAGCGCAGTTAACAATGGCGGCCAATCGACGAGGCGCCGGTCTGCCTGGAAGTTCGAGTCACGAATCCCCGGCCGGTCCGGCGAGATGATGCGCACGCCGATCTCGCACGCTGCCTCATGAGTCAGCTCGGCCATCGTGCGCGAGCTGGGCCAGCCGTGACAAAAGAAAACCGGCACGCCCTGCGGATCGCCGTATTCGCTCAGCGCGACCGTTCCACCGTTCCTCAACTTCACAACTTCAGTTCGAATCTCCATGGCAGGCGATGTAATCTGCACCGGTGTCCGCGAAACGGAAGATTGCCTTTCGCCCGAGAGCGCCGGATAATTGATGCGAACAACAAGCGGACCTCTTTCGTATCTACTTATATGAACGACAACTCTCACCCGGCCGGTAAAATTACTCTGCATGGCAATGGCCTCGGCGCGCCGTCCCCGGACGAAGTGGAGAAGCGCGCGCGCGAAATCGCGCTTATTGCGGAGCGCGATCCCGACGAATTTACCGATGCTGACTGGGACCAGGCCCGCCGCGAATTGCTGGGCGCACAGGCCACCAGCCCCCCTGAAGAAACGCCCGAAAACGCGGAAGTCGTCGAGGAATGGAACGTCGTCGCCTCCTCGAGCGGTCATCGCGCGCCGCGCATCGAGGACGAAGAGAATCTGGGCGAGCAGCTCGTCTCGGATGGTCTTGAGGAAGCCGCGCACGATCAGATGGTCGAAGCCCGCAAGGAAGAGCTCGCGCAGGAAGGCTGAATCGCTTGAAAGCGTCAGATACCCTCGTGGCCGAGGCAGTGCGCGGCCACGATGAAGTCCCTCCGGCGAACGAGGCTGCGGGGACGCGCAACCAGCGTTTGATCGAACAATACCGGAAGGTGCGCAATTTTAGCGCGCATCTTTGCCGGAACCTCGAGCCGGAAGATTACGTCGTGCAGTCCATGCCGGACGTGAGCCCGACCAAATGGCACCTCGCGCACACCAGCTGGTTTTTCGAGACCTTTGTCGTGAAAGTCTGGATGCCGCGATATCGCTCGGAGGTGCCGCAGTACGCCTACCTTTTCAATTCCTACTACAACGCGGCGGGCGACATGCATCGGCGCGATCTGCGCGGCTTGATTTCGCGGCCAACGGTGGCGGAGACTTATCGCTTCCGGGAATCAATTGATGATTGCGTGGTGAAGTTGCTGAGAGAAGCGGACGAGGCGTTTCTCACGGAAATCGAGCCGGTCCTGACGCTTGGTCTTCATCACGAACAACAGCACCAGGAACTTCTCGTTACCGACATCAAACATGTCTTCTCCCAAAACCCGCTCTATCCGGTTTTCGCCGAGGCCGCGACCGAGACTGCAAGCGGCCGGATCGGGCCGCAGCATTTTGTCGAGTTTGAAGAAGCGATCGTATCGATCGGACATGACGGCAGCGGCTTCTCCTATGACAACGAGGGGCCGCGGCATCGGGCGCTGATTCCAGCTTTTTCGCTTTCGAACCGCCTGATCACGAACGGCGAATATCTGGCGTTCATGGAAGCCGGCGGTTACACTCGGCCCGAGTTTTGGCTCTCGCTCGGCTGGACCACGGTGAACGAACAGCGCTGGCAGGCCCCGCTCTACTGGGTGCAGCGCGACGGCGCGTGGTGGAATTTCACCCTCTCCGGTTTTCGCCCGGTCAAGGAAGCGGAGCCGGTGACGCACATCAGTTATTTCGAGGCGGACGCTTACGCCAACTGGGATGGCGCTCGCCTGCCAACAGAGTTTGAATGGGAACACGCCGCCTCCGGAGTGCCGATCGACGGCAATTTTGTCGACATCGAACGCTTCCATCCGGCTCCCGCAGCCGATGGAGACGGTTCTCCCTCGAGCCGTAATGGCGCCGCAACATTCCAACAAATGTTCGGCGATGTCTGGGAATGGACGCGCAGCGCGTATCTCCCCTACCCCGGTTATCGCGCGGTCGCCGGCGCGCTCGGCGAATATAACGGCAAGTTCATGTGCAACCAGATGGTGCTCCGCGGCGGCTCCTGCGCCACCTCGCGGGATCACATCCGCCCGACTTACCGGAATTTCTTTCAACCGGAGAAGCGCTGGCAGTTTACCGGCATCCGGCTGGCGCGCGACCTGTCATGAGCGGCGCGCCCGGCAGGGTGACCGTGCTCGATCTCGAGCCGGTCGACGCGGACTTTCTCGCTGAAGTTCTGGCTGGTCTTTCCAGCTCACCGCGCACCCTTCCGTGCAAATTCTTTTACGATGAGCGCGGCGCCGATCTCTTCCAGAAAATCTGCGAGCTGCCCGAATATTACATCACGCGCACGGAGACAGAGCTGCTGCGCCGTTACGGCAGCGAGATGGCCGAATCGATCGGCGCGAACGTCGAGCTGATCGGGTTCGGCACCGGCGCGGGAATCAAGGCGCGCATGTTGCTCGAGCAGCTGGAGAATCCAATTGCCTACGTTCCTGTCGATATTTCCAAACAACGCCTGATCGATTCCGCCATCGAGTTGAGCCACGCCATGCCCGCGCTCGAAATCATGCCGGTCTGCGGCGATTATCTCCAGGAACTGCAATTACCGAAACCGCTCCGGAAACCGGACCATGTCGCGGTTTTTTTCCCCGGCTCCACCATCGGAAATCTCGAGCCGCCCGTCGCCTTGGATTTCCTCCAGCGCGTCTGCCGGCTTTGCGGCAAGAGCGGCGGCCTGATCATCGGGGTCGATCTCCAGAAGAGCCGCGAGGTCCTCGAAGCCGCCTACAACGACAGCGCCGGGGTCACGGCCGAGTTCAATCTCAACCTGCTCGTTCGAGCCAATCGCGAGCTCGGCGCGGATTTCGAGCTTTCGCTTTGGCGGCACCAGGCCGTCTACAACGAGCAGGAGGGCCGCATCGAGATGCATCTGATCAGCGAGGCGGAACAGACTGTCCACGTCGGTGGGCGGCAATTCAGCTTCGCGCGCGGCGAAAAGATCATCACCGAATATTCCTACAAGCAGACCCTCGAAGGTTTCGCCCGGCTCGCCTCATCCGCCGGTTTCCGGGAAGCGTCGCGCGTCTGGACCGATCCAGAGCGGTTGTTTGCCGTTTTCCATTTCGCCGTGGCCGAATAGCCGGCTCTTCCTTTCGCCGCCGCCCTGCTTGCCCCGCCGTAGCATGCGAAGGCGGGCGGGCCGCGTGACTGGAGCCGGCACGCCCTCGTGCCGGGGAGAGGACGCCCTGCTCCCCTTGTCTTCCCCTAACGGCCTGAGGGCAGGCCATCTCCATCCGCTTCGCACAGCGAAGCGGCTAGAGAAGAGCAGAATAAAACTTCGCGACTGGGTTCACGCTTCGGTAAAACTTCTTTGTGGATTCGCTCGTTCAGCTCTGTGGCGTCAGCAAAACCTATGGCCACGCGACCGCGCTCCACCCGACGGACCTCGACTTTGAGCGGGGCAAAACCACGGTGCTCATCGGCCCCAGCGGCTGCGGCAAATCCACGCTCCTGCGCCTGATCATCCGCCTGCTCGATCCGGACGCCGGCACGATCAGCTTCGATGGCGCGCCGATTACTCCGGCGAGCATTTCAGAACTCCGCCGCCGAATTGGCTACGTCATCCAGGACGGAGGGCTTTTCCCGCATCTCACCGCGCGCAAAAATATTCTGCTCATGGCGAGCCATTTAAAATGGGACTCCGCGAAGATGAATAACCGGCTCGCGGAGCTTTGTGCGCTTACCCGATTCCCCGAGACGGCGCTCGAACGATTTCCCATCGAGCTCTCCGGCGGCCAGCGCCAGCGCATCAGCCTGATGCGCGCCCTCTCGCTTTCACCGGAGCTGCTTCTCCTCGATGAACCGCTCGGCGCCCTCGATCCCTTGGTGCGCGCCGCCTTGCAGAAAGATCTAAAAGAGATTTTTTCGCGGCTGAAACAAACGGCCATCCTGGTCACCCACGATCTCGCCGAAGCCGCCTATCTCGGCGACGAAATCGTGCTCATGAACGAAGGCCGCGTCGTGCAACGAGGAACGCTGGAAGATCTCCGCACGAACCCGGCCGTTCCCTTCGTCACCGAGTTCATCAATGCGCAGCGAGGACTTGTTTCGCTATGAACGTCCCCAAGCCACCAAGGAGCGGCGGTTTACAAACCGCCGACCGTTTTAGATGGGCGGTCTGTAAACCGCCCCTCCTTGGTTTGCTGGCGGCGCTTTGCGTAGTGCGAGCGTCATCTGCGTTGGCCGAGCCTCTTCTGATCGGCTCGAAAAAATTCACCGAGTCCTACGTTCTCGCGGAGATCGCCAAACGCGCTGTCGAGAGAGCCGGCACGCCGGTTGAGCACCGCCAGGGCATGGGCGGCACGATCATTCTCTGGCAGGCACTGCGCAGCAACCAGATCAACGCCTATCCGGAATACACCGGCACCATTGCCGAAGAAATCCTGAAGTCCCCCTCGGCCAGCGCTCCCGAAATCCGGGACCAGCTCGCCAAGTCGGGAGTCGGGATGACGGACGACCTGGGGTTTAACAACACTTATGCCCTCGTCATGCGGCGCGATGTCGCTGAGAAAAAGGAGATTCGCGCGATCAGCGATCTTCGGAAGCATCCGGAGTTGAAGCTCGGGCTGACTCACGAATTTCTCGACCGGCGAGACGGCTGGAAGCCGCTGGCGGAGACGTACCAGCTCCCTGGTCGGGATGTTGTTGGGATCGACCACGGCCTCGGCTACGAGGCGTTGCGTAACGGGTCGATCGAGGTGAAGGACGCTTATTCGACCGATGCGAAGATCGGCGAGAACGATTTAATCGCTCTCCAGGACGACCTCCAGTTCTTCCCCCGATACAAGGCGGTTTTCCTTTATCGGCTCGATCTGCCGCAAAATGTGGTCGCGGCCCTGCGCACGCTGGAAGGAACGCTCGACGAAAGATTCATGATCCGGCTGAACAGTGACGCGGAGCGAACGAAGAATTACACGCACGCGGCCGAGCTGTATTTTCAGCCGGACGGTTCATCTCAATCAAGGAGCGTCGGCGAATCATTCCCCCACAAACTCTGGCGCTGGACGACGCGACACCTCCAGCTTGCCGGCATTTCATTGATCCTTTCCATCATCGTCGGTATTCCGCTCGGGATCGCGGCCAGCCGCGGCGGCGCGATCGGTCAGGTGATCCTCGGCATCACCGGCGCCGTCCAAACCATCCCGTCTCTCGCGCTGCTCGCGCTTCTCGTGCCGGTTCCCTTTTTTGGAATTAGTCCGCGCACCGCCATTGCCGCACTATTTCTTTACGGGCTGCTCCCCATCGTTCGTAACACGGCGACCGGCTTGCAGGACATCGCGCAACCGGTCCGCGAGTCCGCGATCGCCCTCGGCCTGGAACCGGCCGCGCGGCTTTGGAAAATTTATCTGCCGATCGCGTCGCGCTCTATCCTGGGCGGGATAAAGACGAGCGCCGTCATCAACATCGGAACGGCTACTCTCGCCGCCCTCATCGGCGCCGGCGGTTTAGGCGAACCGATCCTGAGCGGCTTGAATCTGAATGACCACATCACGATTCTGCAAGGCGCGATCCCCGCCGCCATTCTCGCGCTTGTGGTGCAATGGAGTTTTGATTTACTCGACCGTCTCTTGATCCCAAAGGGACTGCGGCTGTAGCGGAACATAGACTTTCAGTAGCACTGTTGAAAAGCTCAGGCGTAAACTGATCTGAGAGCAAGCGGCCAGAGTTTGTAAATGTTGTAGGCGAGGCCGAGGAGGAGGGCTTGTTTACGTTGGGTCTGGAGTGAGCGACCGGGAGCGCGCGCGGAGAGTTT
>DASQLH010000243.1:0-26390 GCA_035630155.1 Chthoniobacterales bacterium | reverse complement strand
TATCTCGAGACGACCGACGGCGCGCCGTTCGTGCCGTCCGATGAAGGCGACTTCGAAATCCTGCTCGAAGCCTATCTGCTCGACAAAGCCGTTTACGAAGTCGGCTACGAATTGAACAACCGCCCCGATTGGGTCGTCATTGCCATCCGCGGCATCAAGCACATTTTGGGAGCCACTTGAAGCCTCAAGGAGCGGCGGTCTCCAGCCCGCCGACCCAAAGTTCGCCGCCGCTGGCGGCGCATGAATCAAAAAAAGATTCGCCCTCCCTTCAACTCAACATTAAAAACAACTGCATCCGGAGAACCATTCTATGAACACACACCTCGACTCCATTGACCGCCAAATCGCCGCGAAACATCTTCTCACCCATCCGTTCTATCTCGCCTGGACCCGCGGGGAGCTCAGCCGCGAAGCGCTCGCCGATTACGCGCGCCAATATTATCACCACGTCGCCGCGTTCCCGACTTATCTCTCCGCCGTGCACGCCGGCTCCGACGATCAACCGACGCGCCGTCAATTGCTCAACAATCTGATCGACGAGGAGGCCGGCTCTCCGAATCATCCCGAGCTCTGGCTCCAATTCGCCGAGGGCCTCGGTGTTTCGAAGGAAGAGGTCCAGTTCTCGGAAGAATGGAAGGAGACCTCAAACCTGATCGGCACCTTTCGTTCCGTCTGCTCGGAAGGCAGCACCGCCGAAGGCCTCGCCGCGCTCTACGCTTACGAAAGCCAAATCCCCGCCGTTTGTGAATCGAAGATCAAAGGCCTGGTCGAGAACTACAACATGACCGCGCCGCGCGCTTACGAGTATTTCACCGTCCACATCGAAGCCGACCGCGAGCATGCCGCCGCCGAACGCGAGATGCTTTCGGAGCACATTCACGACGACAACGCGTCATCCGCTTCCACCGCCGTCGATCGCGTCCTTGATGCATTGTGGGAAATGCTCACCGGCGTTTGCCGCCGCCACGCCATCGCGTGTTAACCAAGGAGCGGCGATTTAAAATCGCCGGCCAACCTATCGGCGCGGAGCGCCGCATATTCGCGACCCGCGGAAGGACGTTTCTCAGTTGCTGGCAACGATAGACGCGGACGAGCGGCGATAATCAGTCGCGCGGTACTTCTGGGCGCCGTTGTAGGCGTAATGAGGAATGTACCTGGCGGAATCGTAGTCACTGACTCGTTCCACCGATCTGTTGAATGTCGGATCGAGGAGAAAGGTGCCTTTTGTCGTCTCCCATTCCAACCAGGCGTGCGTTCGTCGATCGGCGATATGACGTTTGCCAATGACGAATCGAATATGCCTCGCGCCATTCGCCCGCATGATTGCGTAAAGCAGGATGGCCTTGCCCTTGCAATCGGCGACGGGATCGGAGCTAACCTGCCCCGGCGTTTTCCATTGCAGCGAATACCGGTACGGGATTGCGCGCAAATTCGTTAGCCATTGGTTAATTTTGCCGAGGGAGGTCCGGCCGGCGAGGGTCCCCGCGGAAGAATTCAGGACCCGGGAGACCGGCGTCATTTGGCGATCGTACGGGGTGGAGCTGACCGTCAGGAAGCTGGGAGCTGCGAAGGAGGAGGTGACGCCCAGGCAGAGAAAGGCAGCTGGCATTAAGGCGTATTTGATCAGCCGAACGCGAGAAAGCGGGGTAAAACGCAACACGTACCCTGCTTAAGCAGCCGGTATGCCGAGGGAATCGTGCACACGTCGGTTAAAGGCTCTCCGGGGTCTCAGCACATCACCGACGACAAAGCCGCTGCCACGTCAACCGCCACCAACCGCATCCTCGACGCCCTCTGGAAATGCTCTCCGGCGTCTGCCGCCGCCACGCCATCGCCTGCTGATTCGGAGGGACATGCTTCCGCATGTCCACGGAGATTTCCCGCTTGGTGTTTACGCGATCGCGCCGCGGAAATATGCGATGAGCGAACCTATCGCGGCCGAAGCCGCGCATACTTCGCTTCTTCCAAGGCTTTCTCTTCTTTCTTGTAATCCGCCCAACGTTGGCGGAACGGCTTGTCGCCCGGCTTCTGTTTCAGAACTCCGCGCGCGTCCTTGATCGCCTGTTTTCCAGATTTTGAGAGCAGACGCCTCTTTGTCATTTCATTCGCTTGATACGATCACTCTCGCGCGATAGCCGAGTCGACGAAGAAACTCTTCGCAATCTTGCCAACGCAGTCCGAATTCCGCGACATCCGCCAGACCCAGACGGCCGATGATTTCTGACAAAACGTCGATATCCTTGTCCTCGAATTCCGCGTCCATCATGGTGCGCTCCGCCCAATCGACCAGTTCTGTTTGGCTAAGTGTACCGTGAAGATAGTCGGCGATCTTATCCGCCGCGATCTGGCGAGTAATCTTCATCGAATCAATTCTACATTTGTTTGTATCCCAGATCGACGAGAAATTTTTGGTGCACCGCGACGAGATGGCCAGTTTGATCGTAGATTTCCTGCGCGGAATCGGACCGTCGCTCGGCGCTTTCGGCCTTGGCGATGTCCTCGCCGACCCGGTCCTGGCGTTGCATGGCTCTCAAGGGTTGCTCGTCTCGAATGACAATTGGAAGAACGGCCAGCGCTCTCAGATTGAAGGCACGCCCTTCCAACCCGAGGATGAGCGGGAATCGGTCATCATGGCCACGCTCCCGCCGGCAGCCTATACCGCCATTCTCTCCGGCCAGAACCACACCGGCGTGGCCTTGGTTGAACTACGACGACGACGGCCAGGCATCCGACTCCGCCTGGCCAACATCAGCACCCGCGGCTTTGTCCGGACGGGCGAGAACGTCATGATCGGCGGCTTCATTCTTGGTTCGGCATCCGGCAGTGTGAACGTCGTCATTCGTGGCCTCGGCCCTTCCCTGAGCCAGGCCGGACTGAGCAACGTCCTAGCCGATCCCACCCTTGAGCTGCACGACGGCAACGACTCCATCCTCATCTCGAACGATAACTGGATGGATGATCCCGTTTCAGCCGCGCAATTGACCGCGAGCGGTCTGGCACTCCAAGCTCCGACCGAGTCCGCGATCTTCACCTCACTGTTACCCGGCGCCTACACCGCCATCCTGGGCGGCAAAAACGGCGGCACCCGGGATTGGCTTGGTGGAGATATACAGCGTACGGTAAACGAGATCAGCGGCGATTCGGCCACGCTGTGATGTCTCAATATTAATGCCGCGGCAAGGTTCGCGCCGCGGGTCGGAGCGCGCACTGTTGATGAACCGCTATGATTGGAAGCTGGGGCCCGACGGCCAGAAGTGGCGCTTCAAGCGCATCACATTGACAACGCGTGGATGGAAGGCGACCCGGAAATTCTCACCGCGCTGAGGCCGCCAGGCCTTGCGCGCGAAATCAAAGCAGCAGAAGTCAGCTCAAGGTGGATCGCGACGGCCGGCAAAGGCCCATAGCTTCCTAATCGAATTGACATAGGGCATATCGCTTAAAGATACTTTTCGGATGAAGAAAATGATCGCGGCATCCATCGCGGCTACAATCGTCTTGGCGGGCTTTGCTGGCGCCAGGGATCAGACCCCCAAACCAAATCCCAGCCCTACGCCCAGGCATCCTAAGCCGCCTGGGGCTTATGCCACTAAGAAGGAATGCCAAATAAGAGAAAAAGTCCCATGTGCTGAAATTCGGGGTGGTTGGTGGTGGCCGGTAAAATAGCGTCACAACTTTTTCTCAGTTCCCGCGCGCCTTTTGCCGCAATCGCCTTTTGGCGGTCCTAATGGGATTCAGCCCGACTTTCTCAACTGTAAGGAGCGAGTTGCAAATCTAATACGCTGCGGGTGAAGTGATCGAATCCAAGCGTTACGAGCTTGCTCATTCGACTGTTAGAAACTTCGTGGTCGCGGTCTGTTCAACGGAGGGATATCGTCACGAATAGGTCATCCCCGAAAATAATCATACCGGAAGAAGCGCTTTGAACAATGTTCTTTGGGAACGTCGGAGACGATTTCGAGCTGCCACGGGAAGCAGCGGGGTGTGTAGGAATTCTCCTACTATCCCGCTCTGAGGAAAACTGTCACGATGCCCGCATGAAAGCCCCAACAGAGATAGATGGCAAGGTGCCATCGATTTCTCGTTGGGCTATTTCAGCGCTTTGGCCGGGGAATCCGGCCAATAGACAAACAACAAACACAAGAAAGAAAAACACCGTGGCAAATGGAATTATCGACAACACATTCACCGGGCTCCTCTACCGGTGTGCATTTCGGAAAGATTATAAGAGCTGTAGTGTCTTGGACGTTTATGTTGCTGTTACTCGGGTTCACGCCCGCCTGCAAGATGAACTCAAGGAATTCAATATTAGATGGCCAGTCGTCGGACCGGACCCCGCTCCCGACATTGTTCGCGACATACTCGGAGAGGGCGATCCCGATGGTAACCCCGCTCGCTATTTTCCCGTGGCTGCGGGCGCGAATATTGCCGGACGAATCGACGTTGCCACAAAGCTCCACAGTGCCCTGCAGAAGATCAGTGGCGAACTCGAAGCCAACATCAATCAGTTAAGGGCAGGTCCCAAAGGATAACCGACCGCGAAAGTCATCATCCAATCGCGTGCGCGGTCGCAAAGGCGCTAGGCGACGAGTTGGTCATTTCTCAAAACCGGCGCTCTATTCCGGTCGAGAAGGATGTCCGCTCGGTGAGGCCATCCACTGGCTCGATGCGTTTGCGCGTGAAGTGTATGTGATACGCGTAGAGCGTTCTAGTTTGAAGCCGCGGCCGCTTGCCTAGTTCTTGGCGCTCTCCAGGCTGCTGAAAAACGCGGCGAAAACTTCGATGCCGTCCCAGAGATTTTGGAGACGGACGTTTTCATTGGCAGCGTGCTGATTGTCGTCGTGATTTACGATGGGGCAGGCGATGACGGGAATGCTGTTGCCCTGTTGGAATAGGTCCATCGGGAGGCTGCCGCCGGCGGTGGGGAGGAGAATTGGTTCGTGGCCGGCGGCGGTCATGATGCGGGCGAGTTCGCGCGAGAAGGGAAGATCGAGAGCGGTGCGGGAGGCGGAGTAGCCCGGGCCCCACTCGACTTTCACGATTTTCGATTTTGCGAGCCGAGTAGCGCTGTCGGGCGATTGGCGGACGATCGTGTAGCCTTGGGCTTCGAGGTGACGTTCGACGAGCGGCTTGATCGATTCCGGCGTTTCGTTTGGAACCAGGCGAAAATCAATCGAAGCGCGCGCTTCGGTCGGGATTGTGTTCGAGGCCTTCTCGCCGACGCGGCCCGATTCGATGCCGCGCACATTCAATCCGGGCAGCATGAGGAGCTCGTTGAGCGGTTTGCCATTTCCTTCTGTCAATGAAATCTGGAATTCGCGGAGAAGATCCGCTTCGACGTTTGGGATCTTTTTGAGCGCCTCTATTTCAGCAGCTGTCGGCGATCGAACATCGTCATAAAAACCTTTGATCAGAATTCGGCCGGTCTCGTCGCGCATCGAATCAATGAGATGGGTGAGGCGAACAATGGGGTTCGGCACCCAGTTGCCGTAATGGCCGTCGTGCAAACCTTTGACCGGGCCATAAACGGTAAGCTCCAGGCCGATTGTACCGCGCGCGCCGAAGACGAGTTCCATCCGGCGGCTTTGATGGACTGGGCCATCGCAAAAGAGCCAGGCATCGGCGCGGAGATCCTCGCGAAATCGTTTCAGATAATCGGCGAGGTGCGGCGAGCCGGCTTCCTCTTCGCCTTCGAAGACAAAACGCAGATTGACCGATGGCCTCACACCCGCAGCCTTCAGGGCGTCGAGAGCGGCGAGCATCACCATGATGGGCGCTTTGTCATCGGCGGAAGAGCGAGCGAAAAAGCGCCATTCGGGGTCGATGGATTTGGCGGCGCGCCAGTCCACGTCGTTGCCCGCCTGGTCGCGCATAACGGGCTGCCATGGCGGGCTTTTCCATTGGGAAGCATCGACTGGCTGCCCGTCGTAGTGGGCGTAGAACGCGATTGTGCGTTTTGTCTCCGGCACGGAAAGATTGGCGACAACCACCGGTGGCGCGCCCTCCATGGTGAGCAGCTTTACGGTGAGGCCGCGCTTCTCGCACATCGCGCGGAGTGCCTCGGCGTTGCGTTGTATATTCGGCGCATCATTCGCCAGGTTTGGGATGGAAAGCAGCTCCGCGAATTCCGCGAGGATTTGGCGTTCGTGATCCGCGCGCCAGGCGCGGGTTTGTTTGGCGACTGCGGCAGGATCGGCCAAGGCCGATGCGTTAATCAGCAACAGCGCCGCCACGAGAACGGTTTTCATTTCAGCGACAAAATAGGCCGAACGCCCGCACGATGTCGCGTTTGTTTTCGGAATCAAGGAGCGGCGGTTTGCAACCGCCGACCTAAAAAAACGGCGGTTTCAAACCGCCGCTCCTTGATGCTTCTCCGACACGCGTTAGCGGACGGTGACGCTGTGGCGCAAGACTCCGGGGCCGAAATCTTCGAACCAGGTGACATGTTCGGCGACGAGGTCGAACTCGATGATGTAGGCGCCGGCTTCGTTGGGAGCTCGAGTGATGAAGCTTATCTCGGCGGTCTCGCCGGGCGCTAGATCGCGCGGGAGGGCGGCGCGGCCATAATCCCAGTTCACTTCTTCTTCATCGTTCCGCAGAAGGTGGGCGCCAAGGCGGACGACGCCTTTCGTGTCGGGTTTGCCGATGGCAGCCCAGAGCCTCCGTCCGGAATTTGTCACGCGGATGCCGAAGGTGAGCTCGCCCCCCGGGCGGCAGACGGTCGGCGGCTTCGCCTCGGCGAACGCGAGGCTGGCGACGTAATCGGCGGCGCCAGGTTGAGACGACGCAGCGCCTTTGCGGCAAACCAGCACGGCGCGGTCCCGCACGACGGAGAAAATCTCCACCTCTTCGAAGCCGGTATTCTGCAACAAGGCCTGGAGCGCTGCGGGGCTGGGCAGGAACCAATTGAAAACCTGCTCTTTCGATTCCGGCGGATTCTCCGCGTAGAAGATTGGATACAGGGTCTGCCTTATTTCGCCCAAGGGTTGCACGAACGATTCCGGCGTTTGCGCGGGCGGAATGATCGCGGTCTCGACGATGAGCAATTCGTTGGTCACGTCGTAGAGGCGCTCGAGGGCGAAGACAAGGTGCTTGAGGTGGTAAACGAGGCCCAAAGCGAGGGTGATGTCGAAACGCCCGACCGTTTGCGGATTCAGATCGTAAACGGAAAAGCGCCGGAATTCGAGATCGAGTCCGAGCACCTTCCGCACGAACAAGGCCTGGCGAACATGCTGTCGCTGACCGTCCACGCCGAGCACGCGCCCGGCGCCGCGGCGCTTCGCCTCGACACAATAAAACCCGCCGTTACAGCCGACATCGAGGACGCTTTTGCTCGATAAATCCTCGGGCAGACATTGGCGGATGACTTCCCAGGATTCGCGCGGATGATCGACCGGCTCGCCCATCACGCTCTCGGTCTTGGTAAAAATGCCGTCGCCGAGATCGATGCGGTGGAACCAGGGCTCATGGAGCTTCAGGCCGCTGAGAATCTCGTCGCGTGTCATGGTGATCAAAGGGTTTGGCGCATGGCCGTGGCAGCCTGCTCCACGCCGGTAACCTCAAGCAGAATCAGCGGAAGAGGAATGTCGCGCGAGTAAAATGGAAGCAGCAGCGGCGTTTGGGCGCCGGCGACGAGGCCGCGGAGTTTGATGAACTCCAACAACTGCGGGAGATCCTCCGCGAAGCAGATGGTGAACATTCGTTTGCCCGTCGCGCGGTCGAGGGCATGAACGAAACGACGCCGCGAGTCCGCGCTGACAAAACTTTCGTGGCTGCGCAACCCGATGACTGGCGCTTTGTCGTTCAAGAGAATCTCAAGGCCCGATGTTTTTATGCCGCTTTCGATCCAGACCTCGACTTGGGCAAAGCGCGTCCAATCCGGTTTTGGACTGAAGCGGCGCAACGAATGATCACGCAGCACGTACTGCGTTTCACGTCTCCACGCAGCCGGATACTGAAAGATCGTGGGCCGGCCACTCCATTCTGTTTTGCCGACGTAACGGCAGGCGACTGCGGCTTGCGTGCCTAACAAACACAGCGTCACCAGCCCGAGGCCGAGCTGCCAATTCCTCTTCATCAGATCGACGGCCAGCATGACCAGGAGAGCGCCCGCCGTTAGTTCGAGAAAGATTGCGTAACGCACATAACCGCTGGCGGCGCTCCAAAGCAGCAGTCCGGTCAGGGTGAGGACGCAAAGCCGGCGCAGTTGCTTGTCCTGCCAGGCGAGGACCAGGGCGAGCAACGCTCCGGCCGCCCCGAGCGAAAGCCGCCCCGAGTAAACTGATAACTCCGAGAGCCGTTCCGGCTGCCACAGCATCTTGAGCGGCCAGGCCAGGACCTGCCAGAAACCGAACGCGCCCCAGCGGTCGTCCCAGTTGTTGTTCGCCGGCCAATAGGGCGAGTGGAAAAAACCGTTCATCATTGGAAACACCGGGCTGCCTGTCTGCTGATAAAGATAAATAGCGAACGGCAACACGGGCATCAGGAACGTCACGAAGGAAAGAAGACCGGCCCGGAGGAAACTGGCCCACGGCATCTGTTCTCGATGTTCGACGATCAAGCTCCAGGCGGAAAGGAGAGCGATCGGGAGGGCGAAGACTACGTTGATCAATTTGAAGGCCACGCTCAGTCCCAGGAGAAACGCAATCCGCGCCAGGTGCCCGCTCCAGTTCGCCGGTTCCACTTTTCGCAGGGCCAGCCGCGTCGCTTCCAGCAACAGAGGAAGGGCGAGCAGGTCCACCAGGTAGGTGTTGATCTCGAAAAAAATCTGTTCGGCGGCGAAAATCACCAGGACGCTTCCGGCGCGCAGCCAGTCCTGCGGCAGGTGCGAGCGGAGCAGGCGATCAAGGACGCGGGCGGCCCAGAGCAACGCGAGAAGATTCACGATCGTGCCGAGGCGATAACCAAAAGCGAGGCGCGTAATGCCCATCGCCATGTCCGGCGCGGGGTTAAACGGCATCGGGGTGGGGAAGAAATCTCCCGGTTGATCCAAAAAGCCACGGAGCGCCCGCGTTGCCTGGAACAGGCGGTAGTTCAATACGTCGAACGAAACGTCAGGGAAGGGGAATCGCAGGAGATAGGCAAAGACCAGGGGCAGCGCGAGGACTGCCCAAAACGCAAGCGAACTTCTTTCCCGTGTTTCCTCTTTCGCCAGAACGTAACGGCAAACGACCAGCGCGGCCCCCAGCGCGGCGGCGAGCCAGGCGACACCGTTTGGCAATGGAATCCAGCAGAGGAACTGCCGGATGATAACGGAGGTGTAGAGAAAGAGCAGCCCGTCACCGCCCTCGACGCGGTCGAGAAATGTGCGCAGCCAGGTCTTGTTAAAAGCCGCCATGAAACGCGCCATCATAGCGGCGAAGTTCCAAACGAAAAGCGTGCAGCCTGTAGCCGTCGCCCTGCGGGCGACGTGAGAGGGGCGATGTTCCGCTCACGCTTCGCACAGCGAAGCGAATGGAGCCGGCACGCCCTCGTGCCGGAGGCGCTACGCATCGTTGCAATCCAACGGCCTGAGGGCAGGCCGTCTCCAGCGCTTTGCGACCACGGAAAGCCGCGTATGGTGACGCGTTATGGCTGAGCAGGTTCTGGCAGGCAAGGTCGGTGTCGTTTTCGGCGTGGCGAACAAGCGGAGCATCGCTTGGGCGATCGCCAAAGCGTGGGCGGCGGCGGGCGCGAAATTGATTTTCAATTATCAAGGCGAACGGCTGAAGGAAAACGTCGAGGAATTGGTCGGCGAATTTGGAGAAGGGACTCCGCTTCATCCGTGCGATGTCTCGAGTGACGCGGATATCACGGAATTTTTCAACAAGGTCCGCGGCGAAACGGATCGGATCGATCTGATGCTGCATTCGGTGGCGTTCGCGCCGAAGGAAGCGCTCGAGGGCGATTTTGTCAGCACGACGCGCGAAGCGTTTCGGACGGCGCACGATATCAGCGCGTATTCCCTGGTGGCGCTGGCGCGGGAAGCGGCGCCGATGATGACGAACGGCGGCAGCATTGTCGCGATGACCTATTACGGGGCCGAGAAAGTGGTGCCGCACTACAATGTGATGGGCGTGGCCAAGGCGAGCCTGGAAGCTTCGACCCGCTATTTGGCTTACGATCTTGGCCCGAAAAAGATCCGGGTGAATTGCATTTCGGCAGGGCCGGTCAACACGCTGGCGGCGCGTGGCATCAGCGGGTTCACGGCGATGCTGAAGCATTATCAGGAACACGCGCCGCTGAAACGGAGCTGCGAGCCGGCGGAGCTGGGAGCGATGGGCGTTTTCCTGGCGAGCGACGGCGCGGCGTCGATCACCGGGCAGGTGCTCTACGTTGACGGCGGGTACCAGATCATGGGGATGTAGGAGATTTTCGATTTTTGATTTTCGATTTTCGATTGAAGCAACAGCTGGTCGAACTGCTCGGCCCCGATATCGTTTCGGCCGCTCCCCAGGTCCTCGAAGCGCACGGCGGCGATAAGTGGTTCGCGAGTCATCCGCCGGAAGTGGTGGTCTTCGCCCAATCGACGGAGCAGGTGAGCAAGCTGCTCGCGTTCGCTTCGGCCAACAAAATTCCGGTGACGGCGCGAGGGGCGGGGTTTGGTTATGTGGGGGGCTGCGTGCCGGTGCAGGGCGGGATTGCGCTCTCGCTGGCGAGGCTGAACCGGATCAAGGAAATCAGCTTTGCGGACGCGATCGCGATTGTGGAGCCGGGGGTGATCACGGCGGAGCTGCAGGCGAAGGTGCGGGAGCAGAAACTCTTTTATCCGCCCGATCCGGCGAGCAAGAAAGATTGCAGCATGGGCGGAAACGTGGCGACGAATGCCGGCGGTCCGCGCTGTCTAAAATATGGAGTGACGCGCAACTATGTCGCGGGGCTCGAAGTAGTGCTGGCCAGCGGCGAGGTTTTGCGGACCGGCGGTCGCGTGCACAAGAACAAGACGGGGTTCGATCTCATTGGGCTGTTTGTTGGCTCGGAAGGAATGATCGGCGTGGTGACGGAGATCACGGTGAAGTTGCTGCCGATGCCGCCCGCGCGCGCGACTTTGTCGGCGTCGTTTGAGAGCATGCGAGAGGCGGCCGCGACGGTGCAAAGGATTTTCGGCGCGGGCTTTTTGCCGTCGTCTCTGGAACTGGCGGATCACTTTACGCTGGAAGCCGCCCGGCACGATTCGGGCGCAGCGGATGTGCCGGCGGGAAATGCGCATCTGCTCGTGGAGCTCGATGGCCAGCCGGAAACGGTGCAGGTGGAGATGGAAAAATTGCAGGAATTGGTCCGCGGGTGCAGTCCGGTCTCATTGCAGGTCGCCACGACCGAGGAGGAGAGCGAACGTCTCTGGGCTTTGCGGCGCGCGTTCAGTAACTCCCTTCGCGCGACCGGACTGACGAAACTGAACCAGGACATCGTGGTGCCGCGGAGCCGGCTGGTGGATTTGGTCGAATTTGCGGAAGTGCTCTCGAAACGATCGGGATTTCCGATCGCGTGCTTCGGTCACGCGGGCGATGGAAACATGCACGTCAATATCATGGCGGACCGCTATAACCGGGAGGCGGCCGTGCGCGAGAAAGCGGAGCGCGCGCTGGATGAATTGTTTGCGCAGGTGCTGGCGTTTGGCGGTGTGATCACAGGGGAGCATGGGATCGGCCTCGCGAAAAAGCGGTGGTGGCCGCAGGCGACGAGCGATGTCGCGCGGGAAGTGCATCGCGCGATCAAGGATGGGCTCGATCCTCAGGGGATTTTGAATCCGGGGAAGTTCTTGTAGGTAGGGACGGCGCGCTGCGCCGTCCGCCGTGGCGACAAGGCATGAAAAATCGCGGACGCCGCAGCGCGGCGTCCCTACCTAAGCTGAAACGCCGCATGGACTGGGCGGTGATCGCTGGATTGCCGGGCGCTCTTGGCGAGCCACGCTTTGGTCAAGGTCGCGCCGCGATAAAAGATGTGGTCGAAACAGGCGGGAGGGTATTGCTCGGTGGCAGCGACGGTAATACGCGAGGCGAACGGAATTCCTTCCCAGGCCCAGCGAAAACCGGCGGCGAGTAAATTCGGGACGGTTTTCTCGCGGCTGAAGCGCGGATCTTCCGGAGCGGTATTGAGATCGCCGCCGACGATCCAGGTGAGCGCGCCGAGTTTGTTGTAGGCCCGGTCCATCGCCTTCATGTGCGAAAGCAGTTGGTGCGTCGATTCTTCGCGGATGCGGATGTCTTCGCGGATGTCGCCGCGATTGCTTTTGAGGTGGAGGGCGTAGACGAGGAGGACCTGGCGCGGCGATAACTGGTAAGCGGCGAAAGCGAAACCGCGCGGCGGGGTAATCGCCGCGCCCGGTTTCCATTCCTCCGCCCAGGCGCTGAGCGGTTGGAGGCGGCTGGTGATGGCAACTTGCTGCGTTTCCCTCTGACCTTCACGCGCATGAAAATCGGAACAGACATCGACTTTGAATCCGTTGAGCGGCTTCACGGCGAGCGCGGCGTGCCGGAAATCGCGGACTTCTTCTAACGCGATGAGGTCGGAATTGAACTGAGCGAGATCGGCATGAACGGCGCGGACTTGGCGCTTTTCTTCGGCGCGCGAAGCATTCGGGCGGCGGCCGGGGAACCATTGGACGTTCCAGAAGGTGGCGGTGATGGTCGCGGGAGAAGCACTCGGCTGGGGAGGTGAGGGAGGTTGCGCGAATGCCGAGGCGCAGAAGAGAGCGAGGCAGAATGGCGCGAAGAGAAACCGGGGGGTCATTAAACGAGAGTAAGCGGAAGCCCGCGGGGAGAAAAAGGGAAAACCAAAGAACGGGACAACGGCGAACCTGCCCGCAATGCTGCGCATAGCGTTGCAGGCGGGCCTGCCCGCAATGCTGCGCATAGCGTTGCAGGCGGACGCCGAATTTCGAATCGAGGACGGAGAAGATTATCCCGGACGGACGATTTCGCGGAGTTGCTCGAGGGCAGCTTCTTCGGCTTTGGCGTCGTCCTCATAACCCCAGGCGACGATTTCGAGCATTTGCGTGCCGACGTCCCGCTTGCCGCGCTTCACGGCTGCGAGGCGGCCGGCGGCGGTCCAGTTTTCATGATCGAGCGTGGCGGGATCGGGCGGCGTGCCGTCCCAATAACAGTAGAAGACATGAAGCAGGCGGCCGCCATTTTCGAAAACGTAGGAGCGAATCGGAAGCGGGACGCCGTTCACGGTGAGCAGCTTGCTGCCGGCGTTGCCGCGTAATTTCATTCCCGTGGCCGGCAGGCAAATATCCGGGCGATGGTTCCTGATGAAAAGGCCCGCGGTGCGGCCCGGATACCACTTGAAGAAGAACATGCTCCATTGGCGACCGTCGGCGCCACTCCACTCTCCGCCGCCGCCCTCGTTGTAACGCAAGAGTCCCTGCGCTGCTTCCTCGATTGGAACTTCCTTCCAGTTCGGCGCCGATTTCGGCCAGGCGACGCTCCATGGCGCGAGCTTCGCGGCTCGCGCTTCGTGGGCGCGATACCAGATCTCGGTCCCGGCTTCGGCGGCGACAGTCAGAGCCAGGAGGGTAATCAGCGCGAACCGCGGGATGCGGAAAGGCTGGGTGAGCGACGCCGTTTTCGGAATGTCGTCATCCTTTCGGCCCAGGAACCAGCACAAGCCCCACAGCCCTAACATGCAGACCATCAGAATCGTGTGGCCGGCCGGGTCATGCCAGTTCTTGATCGCCTGGAAGCCGTGCTCGGCCCCGAGATAAACGAGAAGAAAGGTGCGCACGAGATTGCAAACGAAGGCGAGGAGCGCGCCCGAAAGGACCAGGATCACGCGCCGCAAAACGGAGAATCCATAGAATTCTCCGAGGAAAATCGAGATCATGAAGGTGGCCTGCAACGAGCGAATGCCGGTGCATGCTTCGTCGATCCCGACAAAGCCCGAACCGACTTCGATGACGTTGCCCATCTGCACGGCGGGAATTCCGATAAAGGTGAGGAACTCGACATTGATCAGAGCATCGGCCCGCATGAGGCCCTGAATCACCGCTTGTTCGAGATTAGTCGGCCAGGGGACGGCGACGAAAAAGAACAGGATCGGAAAGGCGAAATACCGCATCCAGCGCAACCCGCCCGCCAGGCAAATACCCGCGGCGGAGATGACCGCTGCGCATCCCGCCATCGCCCAACTGAGGAGGCGCCAATCGGGATTCGCTTCCTGAATGAGACGGATCGGGACGAAAAGCGCCGCCGTTATAATAATGAGTGCGACCCAGAACGCGCGGGCCGGAGCTGGCTCAGGGGCGGGCGCACTTTGCCACCGTCGCCAAAACGCGTAGGCACAGAGAAACGGGACCGCGTAGCCGTAGCTGTATTGTGGATTGACCTCCCATTCGAAGTGCAGCCGCCAAATGACCTCGAGCCAGACGAGCGCGAAGGCGGCGAGCGGAACCCAGGGTATCGCTCGCGAAACCTTCTCTACTTTTGGACGATCGGCGGTGGCGACGGCGTTCATGCGTGGTTGCGCCCCCCGTTGAGCAGGTTATGAGCCGGGAGACGACCCGCGCGGACCATGGCTCGCGGGCTGCTTCGGAGGAAGATGCGTCGTTTCATTAACGTCAGTCGCGCCCCCCTGCGCATTGACAACGCAGCCGGGCATAGAAAGCTTCACCAACTTGCAACATCCTCACGACAAAATCGAGCGCTCGATCATCAAGATCATCCTGTGGACCGTGGGTGTGATCCTGGTCCTGGCCGTCGGCGGCACCTTCGGGTATACCTCCTATCGCAATTGGCAACAGCGCCGCCTGATCGCGAAAGCCAACGCGCTCGTGAACCAGGGCGATTATAAACGCGCGAGCCTCGACGCGCGGCGTTTGCTCCAGATCAATCCGAACAGCGCCGAAGGGTTCCGGATTCTGGCCCGGCTCTCGGAGAAGGCTGGCCTGCGTTCCGCGCTTGATTGGCGCCGCCGCGTCATGGAGCTGGGGGCGGCCACACCTAACGACCTGATTCTTCTCGCGCGCGCCGCGATTCGTTTCGACGACCAGGCGACCGCGGACGTGGCGATGTCGCGGCTTCCGGAAAGCGCGAAGGGGACGGCTGAATATCACGCGTTGCTGGCGGACATCGCCCTCAAACGACGGAATGGGGTCGAAATGGAACAGCATTTAAGCGAAGCCAACCGCCTCGAACCGGAGAACAAGGACTACATCATGCGCCTGGCGGCGTTGCGCCTCGGCGCGAATAATCCCGATACTCGCGCCCAGGGCAAGAAAACCCTCGTCGAGTTGCAGAACGACCCGATGCAGCGCCGGGAGGCGACACGGTACCTGGCGGAAGATGCCCTTCGCCAGAAAAACACTTTGACCGCTCTCGAGCTGGCGCGGCTGCTCGACAGTTACCCGGACAAAACCTATGCGGATCGTCTCCTTCTGCTCAGCGCCTTGAAAGCGGCGTTCGATGCGGGATTCGCAACTTTCCTCGAGGAAATGCAAACCAGTTCCGCCGAAGACGCGGAGAGCGCGGGAGCGTTGCTGACCTGGATGAACATGAACAACATGTCTCGGGAAGCGATCGCCTGGAGCACGAAACTGGCGCCCGCCGTCATCGGCAACAAGCTGGTGCAGATCGCGCTTTCGGATTCCTTCGTCACGGCGAAGGAGTGGGCCGGGTTGCAGCGCCTGGTCAATTCCGGGAACTGGGGCACGGTCGATTTTCTCCGCAACGCCCTTGCGGCCCGGGCGCTGCGCGAACTCGGAAACGAATCCGAGTCCGCCGCGCAATGGAACGAGGCGATGAAGAAGATCGCGGCCAATCCGCGCCACAACATGATGCTGGCCGAGACCGTGGAGAAATGGGGGTGGCGCACTGAAGCCATCGATCTCCTTTGGCTCGTCGCGAAGGATCCGATGAAGGGCGAGGAAGCGCTGGGCACTTTGTATCGCCATTTCGCCAAGAACGCGGACACGGAAAATCTTTACCGCGTTCTGCTTCATCGGCTGGAGCTGCATCCAAACGACCGCAACGTTCAGAATAATTACGCGCAGATTTCGCTCTTGCTGAATATGAATACGGAACGCGCCCAGAGAATCGCTCGCGAGGTTTATGAAAAAGAGCCGGCGAATCCGGCCTACGCTTCCACCTACGCCTTTGCCCTTCACGCCCAGGGCGATAACAAGAAGGCCATGAAAGTCATGGAAACCCTCACCGCGGAACAGCTTCGTCAGCCCGAGATCGCCGCCTATTATGGAATCATTCTGGCCGCGGCGGGCGATCGCGCGCGGGCCGCGGAATTTCTCGATCTCGGCCAGAAAGCGACCCTTCTTCCCCAGGAAAAAGCGCTGGTAGAAAAAGCCCGCCGTTCCCTGGCGCAGGGCTGATTTTTGCGCGATATTACGCGCAGACACGGTTTCCGGGCCGATTATTAAATAGACGATTTCATTCGGTTCTATTGCCCGGCGTCGCTTCACGATGAAACCCGGAACACTCACTCACACGATCGCGGTTTTGCTTTCTTCCGTCACGGCGTTCTTCGCCCATGCCGCGCAGGGCGCCGTGCCGCCCTCGAAGGTCAAACTGAGCAAAAAATCGAATGCGCCCAAAGACGACTCGCTGTTGAAGGTCGATCCCATTTCCTACTCGCCCGCCGCGAGCGCGGATCCTCCGCTCAACAGACCGGGCGAGCGTTTCCCTTGGAAAAATCAAATCGTCACCACCACTTTTTGGATTGGCGAAAAGCCGACTGCGAACAATCCGGTCCCGAATGTCCAAAGCTCGTGGGACAAGAACTGGACGAAAAACTACGGCGGCTACGACAATCCCGACCAATCGGCGCGGCGCGATTTTGTTCCGGTAAAATTCACCCCAAAACAAAATCCATTTTACGTCGCGCTGCCGTATAACGACAAAGCCATGAACGGCCATCGGCCCGAAGCGCCGCGCGTCGTGCCCTGGTTCAAGGAAGCCTACCGGGGTCCCGGCGTCTCTACCGTCAAGGGCCGCTGGATCGCGATTCGCAGAGGTAACAAAGTGGCTTACGCCCAATGGGAAGACGCCGGTCCGTTCCGGACCGATCACTGGCAATATGTCTTCGGCAACGAGCGCCCGAAACCGAACTTGAACAAAGGCGCGGGTCTCGATGTTTCACCCGCCGTCCGCGATTTCCTCGGCATGCAGGACACCGATGTCACCGATTGGAAATTCGTCGAGTTTAGCGAAGTGCCCCACGGCCCCTGGTCGAAGCACGGCGACAACAACACTTTCGTCATCAACGCCCGTAAGATCGCTACCGAGTTAGTCGCGAACCCAACACCCGGCGGCGTAACGATCCGGCCGTAGTACCACCCGCGGTTCTCCTCACATTATGACAACCCCCAATGCCGATTTAGGCGAAAGTTTTTCGTCTAATTCTCGTTAGGCTCAACGCGGGCTGTGATCGAGCTATTGACCTCCCTCCTTGTGATCATCACAGGCGTTTACGCATATCTCACGTTTCGCTTGGTCGAAGGGAGCCGTGCTTCAGTCGCGGCGATGAAGGCACAGATCGAGGCTACCACAAGACCCTATGTCCATTTCGATCTGGAGCCGTACGGCAATCTGGTCGAAGCCTCGCTACGGAACACAGGTCTCACGGCCGCACGTCGGGTGACCGTCACGATTGCGCCGCCACTGAAGGTCGCCGTAGCCGGGGAGATTCGTCCATTTCGCCTTGGGGAGGTACCGCTGGCACTTCTGGCACCAAACCGGGAACTCCGGGAGTATGTCGGTCGCCGCGAGCACGTCCGTTCGCTGTCGGACGACCTTAGGTTTTCAGTGTCGATCCGATACGAGAACGCGGCCGGGCACATATATGACGAAGCCTTCTCTGTTGATCTTTCAGGCCTGTTTGAGATGGCCTATGTCGCCCGGCCCACTACCGCAAAAGAGCTTCAGAAGATCGCCGAAACTCTCAAGGAAATTCAGCGCCACATTGAGCACACCATCCCTCATGCAGAGGCCTAACCAGGCCATGCAGCCAATCGTTTGCCGGCCGATTACTCGCTTTAGTGTATAGAAACCCGTTTATTCCAAATCGCGCCCGCCGTCGTCGCCACGGCGGGGGGTCTCATTGTCGTTAGGCCTCCGAAGGCGCACCGCAGCGACGACGGAAACCAATGCGATATGAAGACCTGAATGACCACTTCAAGGAACGTGTCCGCGTACGCGTTGAACGGAAGATCGCACAGTACCGTCCCGATCATTCAGTAGATCCCGGCATTCGCGACTACGTTGTAGGTGTCATTATCTTGCTCGCCGACGAGAACAATTTTGTTCGAGCTGCCGAGCGACTACGCGAAATTAAGCAAGCCAATCTCGAGACCGCATGCTCTTTGGAGAGTGCCTTAGAGACGGTGGCCGGAATCTACCAGCGTTTTGAGATCGAGGTTTCTATACTTTACGATCTGTACCGGTTGCAGAAAACTCAAACAGACATCCTAGATGTCATCGCTCACATGGAGATGCGCTTACTCGAACCATGACGTCCATGCGACGCCAACCGATTAACCAAGTGGTAGAGGGAACGGTCAACTCCGATACGCGAACATGCTTCCAATGATCACCCATCCGCAAGGTACGAATGCCAGGTGACGATCAAAACAATTCCGGGTGATCGTCGGCGACCTCTTCGGGGCCGATGACGGAGCGAATTTTGGCGAGGAGATCGTTGAAGTCGTAAGGCTTTTGAATCGTATCGATCACGCCGGCCTTTAACATTTCGGAACGGATCGTGGGCTCGAGGTAGCCGCTGGCGACGATGGCGCGCACGCTGGGCTTGCGCTCTTTCATTTTCAGAAAAGCCTCCCGGCCACCGAGGCGGGGCAAACCGAGATCGCAGACGACAAGGCCGATCTCTTCGCTGTTGGCTTCGAAAAGGGCGACGGCTTCCACGCCATCTTTCGCGGCCAGGACGCGAAATCCTTCGCTTTCCAAGATCGAGACGCCGAGGTCGCGCAGCATTTCCTCGTCTTCCACGAGAAGGATGGTCTGCGGAATGTTCTGGCCCGCTGCTCCTTTGGCTCGGTCGCCCTGGCCTTGCTCGACGGAGGAATGTTTGACCGGGAGGTAAATGATGAAGCTGGTGCCGGCGCCGACCTCGCTTTCAACCTGCACGAAGCCGCGATGATTATTGACCACGCCGTAAACAACCGAGAGGCCCAGGCCCGTTCCTTTGCCGCGCTCCTTCGTGGAGAAAAACGGCTCGAAAATATGCGACTTCACCTGTTTGGTCATGCCGATGCCGGTGTCGCCTACCCGGACGCAGGCGTAATTTTCGGCGGTCACGCTGCTGAATGTTTCGGTCAGCTCCGAGCCGGCCGTGATGGAGGTCTTGAGAGTTAACGTCCCGCCTTCCGGCATCGCGTCGCGCGCGTTCACGCAAAGATTCAGGAGCACCTGATGGATCTGGCTTTTGTCGGCGGTGATCGCGGGCAGGTCCGGCTCGAGGTCGAGGTTGAAGTTGATGGTCTTGGGAAAGGTGGCCTGCAACATTCGTTCGAGCTCGCGCATAAGCCCATTGAGATCGAGCGAGGAAAGCCGCGCTTCCGTCTGGCGCGCCGAGGTGAGCAATTGCTGCACGAGAGCGGCGCCGCGCTCGACCGCTTCCTTGATCACCTTGATCGCGCCCGGAACTTCCTGCGGTTTTGAACGGAATGTCTCGAGCCGATTCGTGTAGCCCAGGATAATTGCGAGGATGTTGTTGAAATCATGGGCGATTCCGCCCGCCAAGGTTCCCAGCCCCTCCATCTTTTGCGCCTGGACCAATTGTTGTTCCAGCCGTTTTCGCTTGGTGTCGTTGAAGAGATAAACCTGCAGCTCGGTCAGCTCGCCGTTCTCAAAATTTCCAATCATCCGCGCCACGACGTAAACCGGGTCGCCGTTGCGCTGATTCATCTCGAGCTCGTGCCTATCGACAATGCCGTGTTGCCGCACCAGCTCGAGCAGATCGATCCCATCCTGGCGGTTGCGGAGGAAGGAGAAGAAATTCTGGGCCGCGGCTTCCCGGACCGAATCGAACCCGAAAATATTGGCGACCGCCGGATTGCAGGCCACGATTTGACCGTCGTTATGCATGATGAGGGTGCCGGTGAAATCCTCCACCACAAAGCGCCGATAGCGTTCCTCGCTTTCTCGCAGCGTTTTCTCCCGCTCCTTTTGCAGAGTGATATCGGTATTGATCTCGAGGCGCGGCGAATCGGGGCGCGTGCCGTCGATGGTCCAGCGGCTCAGGACGACGATGCGCGTTCCATCATGGCGGGTCTGCGCGACTTCGCCTTCCCAATGCGCCTCGGTTTTCAACGCCGTCTGCGGATCCGGCGTGCCGCTGGAGAATTCCGTCCGAAGCAGGGCATGCAAATTCTTTCCGAGCGCCTCTTTGCTTTCCCACCCGTAAATGCGCGACGCCCCGATGTTCCAATAGTTGACGGTCCCATCCGCGTCGGTCAGGATGACCGCGTCATTGGCGAATTCGAGAAGCTCGGCCCGGTCGCGGAGAGGGCTGGTCTTGGTGGAGCTGATCACGGGCGGGTGGAAACAGCCGGCGTGGGGCTGGAGGCCGAGTCGTTGCGGACACGAAGCTCATCCACCCGGCCGGACGTAAAGGCGTAATAGGCTGCGACGGCCGCGGCGAGGATCACGAGAAAAAGGAAGAGAAAACTGACTGCGCGCAAACTGCTGCGGCGCGCGCTGGCCTGTTTGCGAAGGGCCCGCTTCTGGATCATTTCGATCTCCAGCATGCGCAGCATATGTTCGGGATCGACCGGTTCGGGCTTGCCGTTGCCGTGGGGATTCATCGAAAAGAATCTTAACCATTCAACCGAAACACCAAATGGATTCTCAACCGCCGGCGACTGACAAAGGAAAGCTCGCCGCTTTCACGCTGCCCATCGCGATTTTTGTCGCGTTGCTCGCGCTAGCTGGCGCGCTACGGAAGCCGGGCGCTAGTTTCTGGCTGGCCGCGCCGGAGTATTGGATTTACCCGGGGCAAACGCTGATCTGCGCGGCGCTGCTTCTTTGGTTTTGGCGGGAATACGAACTGCGCGCGCCGCGGAAGGCGCTGTTTGCAGCTGGGATTGGTCTGCTGGTTTTCGCATTGTGGATCGCGCCCCAGCAGTTCCTCGGTTTTCCGCCCCGGCTCACAGGTTTCGATCCGGACGTTTTCGCCGGCCAGCCAGCGCTTTATTGGGGCACGGTCACATTCCGTTTCCTGCGCCTCGTGGTGGTCGTCCCTTTGGTCGAGGAGATTTTCTGGCGCGGATTTCTTCTGCGCTACCTCATCAATGAAAAATTCACCGAGGTGCCGATCGGTGCTTTCTCCTGGTTTTCCTTCGGGATCGTGACACTCGCCTTCGGATTTACCCATTCCCCGGCGGATTGGATCGCGGCCCTGTTGACGGGCGCGCTCTACAACCTGGTCGCGTACCGAACCCGGAGTCTGACCTCGTGCATCGTGGCGCACGCGGTGACCAATCTTCTCCTGGGCGCCTGGATTATGGGCACCCGGCAATGGGGATTTTGGTAAAACCGCGGCCGCTAACGCGGAAATCCCAAATCGCCGCTAACGCGGAAATCCCAAGATCCAAAACCCAAATCCCAAGCAATTCCCCAAATCCCAATATCCAAATTCCAAACCTCTGGTGCGCAGCGGCCTTGATCATTGGGATTTTGAGCTTTCCTTGGGATTTGTGATTTGGGTTTTGGGATTTCCAGGGCGCAGCCCTGGCTCGGCACTGCTTCTGCTTCGTAAAAGGGGCCATGCAAGCCACCTTTTTCCAAAAAGTCATCCTTTGCGCGATCGCGGGATTTCTCGCGGCGGCATTGCTGGAATGGGGCAAAATGTTTGTCACCGGCGCGGATGACGCCCTGAATAAGGGCTACAAGAGCACCGCGCCCGCGAGACCGTAGGGCGCAAAGCCTCCTGCTCCTGATCCTGGGAGCCGACGATGGCCTCACAGAGGATTATGATCATGATCATGAGCAGGAGCATGAGGTGGTCAAAAGGGATTGCCGAGGCCGGGGCAGCGCATAGTTTGCCCTCGAACGCGCATGAAAATCGGTTTCGCTCAAATCAACCCCACCGTCGGGGATTTGAGCGGCAATTTTGAGAAAATCGTGGGCGCCTATGAGCGCCTCGCGGCGGCCGGCGCGAACTTGGTCCTGACGCCGGAACTCGCCATCACCGGTTACCCGCCCCAAGACCTCGTCTTCAAATCGCAGTTCGTCCCGCAGAACCTCGAGGTCCTCGGAAAACTCCAGGCCCGGCTGCGAGGCGCGGCGTTGCTCGTGGGATTCGTCGAGCGCAACCAGGGACGCGGCAAACCTTTTCACAACGCGGCCGCCCTTCTTCAGCCGGGCGCGCCGATTTCGAAGACCTTTAAGTCGTTGCTGCCGACCTACGATGTCTTCGACGAGGACCGCTACTTCGAGCCGGCGCGCGAAGTGGCTCCGCTGATGTTAGGCGGCAAGAAAATTGGCGTGACCATTTGCGAGGATATCTGGACGGAGCATTACCTGCCGCGGCCGTTTTACGATATCGAACCTGTCCGCGCCCTGGTGGAGCAGGGGGCCGAGATCATCCTCAATCTCAGCGCGTCACCTTTCAGCCTGAACAAGCCGGCGATCCGCCGCGAGATGGTTTCCGCGCTCGCCCGCGCGCACTCCCGGCCGATCTGCTACTGCAACGCCGTGGGCGGAAACGACCAGCTCGTTTTCGATGGCAATTCGATCGCCGTGAATTCGAGCGGGCAGTTGATCGCGCAATTGCCCGGTTTCCGCACGGTGGAGGAAGTGATCGATATCAACATGGCGCAGCCGTTCGATTTGGGGGATAGCGAACGCTCTTCCGATCTTTTCGCGGCGCTTTCTCTCGGGGTGCGCGATTACCTCGACAAATGCGGTTTCAAGACGGCCGTGCTCGGCTTGAGCGGCGGCATCGATTCCGCGGTCGTCGCGGCGATTGCCGTGGAGGCGCTGGGCCCGGAGAACGTGGTCGGTGTTTCGATGCCGAGCCCTTACTCTTCGCAGGGGAGCATCGATGACGCCCTCGCGCTGGCGGAGAATCTTGGGATCAAATGCCTCCAGGTCCCAATTGGGAACGCGTTCGCCGCGTTCAAGGCGCAGTTTACGGAAATCTTCGCGGGATTGCCCGAGGACACGACGGAAGAGAACATGCAGGCTCGCTTGCGCGGCATGATCCTGATGTCGCTCTCGAACAAATTCGGCCACATCGTGCTCTCCACCGGAAACAAGAGCGAGCTAGCGGTCGGTTATTGCACGCTCTACGGCGATATGGCGGGCGGGTTGGCGGTGATCAGCGACGTGCCGAAGACGATGGTCTATGAGCTGGCGCGCTGGATGAACTCCGATAAATCGCGAGCGGGCCGCGAGCGCGAGATTATTCCGCGTTCGACGATTGAGAAACCGCCGAGCGCGGAATTGAAGCCGGACCAAAAAGACCAGGACACGCTCCCCCCGTACGAAGTGCTCGACGAAATTCTGCGTCTTTACGTGGAGGAAAACCTGAGCGCGCGCGACATCGTTGCACACGGGTTCGATGAGAAGACGGTGCGCTGGGTGCAGCGCCGCGTGGACATCAACGAATACAAGCGTGAGCAGGCCGCGCCGGGAATCAAGGTGACGAGCCGCGCGTTTGGCGTCGGCCGGCGGATGCCGATCGCGCAGCGATATATCGATTGACGCGAAAACTGCACCGCGTTGGAATCGAACCAACAACCCAGTGATTAAGAGTCACTTGCTCTGCCAATTGAGCTAGCGGTGCGTTTTCGCTTCGGGAAGGCCGCTAGTTTGCCGCACTTTTTCCCGGAATCAACCAGTGCCTCGTGCTCCGAGTGCGCGCACAGATTTAGCTCGTGCCAGAAACGCCGAGGCGCCTTTCATTTCGAAATTCCTTCGGTTGTAAAATCGCGGTCGGTAAATTGCATGCCCTGCTCGATACGAGCACCGTCGAATTCGGTAATCGAGCCTTTCGAGGAGCTGCGGACCGTGAGCTTGGCTGGGATGAAGCGATCGCGCTGATCTCGCCCGACGTAGGTCGTGTCGATGCGGCGCACGACCTGGCCGGCAGCGGAATATTTTTCAACTCGCATGGGGACAAGCCGCCGGACATCAATCCAACTGCGGACTCTGGCGTAAATAGAAACGCCGGACTTGCCGGGCTTCGATTCGAGAATCTGGCACTCCACCCCATCGACAGTTTCCGAGCCGGTGATGGCTTGGTCTTTCCAGGCGAAGAAATTCTCGATGGCGTCCTGATACGAGAGGTCGCTGCCAAAGAGACCGCCGTCCATCTGCGAGGCTTCCAGAGTTCGAGGGGGAGCTGACGGCACGACAACGGTGCCGCGCGCCGGGCCGCCCGGCTCCTGGTGCAAAATCACGGCTTCGCCTTTTTGTTCCTTTGGCCACTGCACCAGATAGACAAGATCTGCGACGGTGGCGGTGCGGCGTTCCTTGATCTGGAGTTGCAAGACGCGTTTGCCGCCCTCGGGCGACCGCATCTCGAGCCGTGCCCGAATCACCGCATTACCTTGGCGCGCGGCGCTCATCCGGGCGGCGAGATCGCCGGCAGATATCGTGGATGGCTCAGCTTCCACAGCGGGCATGGCGGCGACAAAAAGCGCACTAGCGGCGATGGTCGCGCCGCAGAAAAGGCGGAAGGAGGAAGGTAGCTTCATAGGATGAATTTGCGCTGAGATTACCCGCTTTGCAGGGCCACGCTCGGCGTTAGTCGCGAACTGCGCCAGGCGGGATAGAGACCGCTGACAACTCCGACCGCAACGGCAATGAGAGCGGAGAGGCCGAGGAGTGGCAGGCCGAGATCGGGCTCCAAAAGCCCGCGCATGCCCGGCGTGGCGCCGAGCAGATGCGCGCCGATCGTACCGAGGGTGACGCCCAGGATTCCGCCAAAGAGTCCCAGCAGGGCGGATTCATACAAGACCATGCGCATGATGCGCGCGCGCGTCCAGCCGAGCGCGAGGAGCACACAGATTTCGTGGGTACGTTCGAAAACGGTCATGAGCATCGTGTTCATCACGCCCAGGACGCCTACGATCACGGCGAGCAGGGAGGTCGCCCAGGTCATGGCGCGAACCATGCGAAATCCCTCACTGTCGCTAAGGTGTTCGCTCACTGTTACGGCGCGGACGTGCGGGAAGAGCTGCTGGATTTGGCGGCTAAGCTCGTGCAGCTGCTCTTCGCTCGTGCCAGGCGTGGCGCGGATATCGATCGCGTTGATCTGGTTTTGGGAGCCGAGGATTTCCTGCAGAAGCGACAGGGAGAGAATCACCGAACCATCTTCGACCAGCGCGCCGCCTTGCACGATTCCGGCCACGGTTAGCTCGGTCGTCTCGATCTGGATCGGGTCGCCGACTTTTTTCTTGAGCACTTCCGCCGCGGTCCGGCCCAGAACGACGGCTTTTTCCGCGGCATCGTGCGGCATCCGTCCGGAGATCAGCTTGAGATTGCTCCAGGAAAATCCTCCCCATTCCCGACCCGAGACAATCATTAGGTCCGAATCTTCGATGCCTGTCAGTTGCACGAGCAGACTACAGGTCGCGGCGATGTGCGGGAGGCCGGCAATGCGATCCCTCACGGCAGCATCGAAGGGCTTGGGCGTGAGTCCTCCGCCCATATTGCTGACCACCATATCCGTGCCCCGGGCCTTCAATCCAACCTGCCAGCTTTTCTCAAAGCCACGCGACATCCCGACCAACGCCACGACAGCGGCAATGCCGATGGAAATGCCGCCGAGGGTCAAGGCGGTGCGCATCGGGCGGCGGAGAAGACCGCGCACTACAACTGCGAAGAATGTCATATATTGGCTGCGCTGCTGGAGGCGCGTTGATCCGACACGATGCGGCCGTCCTTCATGTGCAGAGTTCTCGAGGCGCGCGCGGCGATGGAGGGATCATGGGTGACCAGCACCAGGGTCCGGCCCTGCTCCTGTTGCAGCCGGATGATGAGGTCGAGAACCAGGTGCGCGTTTTCGCTATCGAGATTGCCGGTTGGTTCGTCGGCGAGGACGACAGAGGGGCCGTTGGCCAGACTGCGGGCGATGGCGACGCGCTGCCGCTCGCCGCCCGAAAGCTTGGAAGGAAAATGATCGAGTCTTTGATCGAGTCCGACAAGCGTCAACAACTCGACTGCGCGATTTCGCCGGTCCGAGGCCGAGCGGTCAGTCCCAAACATCGGCATCTGCACGTTTTCGGCTGCGGTAAAGGTGGGCAAGAGGTGAAATGCCTGAAAAATGAATCCGATTTCGCGAGCACGGTAGGCGGCGGGATTGGGATGATCGGCCAGCGACTGCCCACGATAGAGAAGCGTCCCGGAGCTGGGCCGATCCAAGGCTCCGAGCATTTGCAGCAACGTCGATTTGCCGCATCCGCTCGGGCCCGTCACCGCAATAAATTCGCCTTCTTCGAC
>DASQLH010000242.1:0-7225 GCA_035630155.1 Chthoniobacterales bacterium | reverse complement strand
CCGTGGGCGATTTCCTCGCCCGAATCTTGGTCAACGAGTTGATATATCTGCGCTTGTGTTAGGCCGTCGTTCTTGAGCCCCTCCACGCGAAATCGGAGCGGTGAGAAAATACCAATACAATAAAGCAAGTCTCCGTATACGAGCCGAAGAACGTCGAGTTCTTGCTGATTCTTGATAGAATCGAAAATGTGACAAAAACGTTGGGGGGTGAATCGTTCACTTCCGGTGTCGAGCTTAATTGCTTGCCGTTTTAAATGAATTTTCGCGATGCCGAGTTCGGCTAGGATACCTCGCCCGTGGGTAGCGCGTAGCTTATTCCCCTCTGAAACGAGGTGATTCACTTGCTCGAACATGTCCGCGGTCGGCGACATCGGCGATCCATTTTCGCGGATAAGCTCACTCAGCCGAATGGTTTCGCAGGTGTATTGAAACTTTGAACTCAAAGTTTCGGTGATTTTCTCCGCAACTACGTGCAAGGGGGAACCGATTGGGCCGCACAGGGCGAAAACAAGCTCATTTGTGTGCGTTTTTTTTAGGCGCTCAATCGTTCCCTCTACCGATTGCACTTGCGCTGGGGGTGAAGCCTTTACTGCAACGGAGGGGGCTGCCATGCCGCAGAGCTTCGGGCCGAAACGCGAGTTTGTCGATCCTCTAGCATCGGGAGTTTTCGGACAATTTCGGACACCGAAACTGCGTAAATCTGCGCAATAACGGGGCTATGTCCGGTTAGTGGGTGCTCCGTTCTGACGCCGTTTACCACGCGAGGGGCGAAGTTTGCCGCAAAGTAACGAAATAGCCGCTTCGGTTTCGAATCCCGTTAGGGTCGCCACTCCTCCGATTTCCCCGGAGGGGTTGTTCACATAGGCAAATTCCATCCTCTCCGTCTCATACGGTCAAAAAATGGCAATATTGACCGTATCGAAGAGATATAGCACTATTCATCCCGTATCCTAGGAGACAGGGGCAATTGAACCTGATTTTGCACCTATGAAATTCGACGTTGAACAGCCCTTTCCCTTGCCCCCATTGCCTCCTAAAGGCGATTTTTCACGGGCGAATTTTGCAGACGATTTGATTGCCGCCAGAGTCGAACTTGCGGAATTGAAAGGGTCAGGTCAGCTCCTCCCCAACCCTCTTCTTCTATTGTCGCCAGCCGTATTGCGAGAATCGATTGCCAGCTCCGAAATCGAAAATATCCACACCACCATTTTCGATGCGCTTCAAATGCAATTACTACCGGAAGGGCAACGACCGCAAACTGACAAAGAAGTTTTGCGTTATCGCGACACGCTCATGCAGGGCTTTAGCCTATTGGATAAATTCGCTGTCTGCACCCGAGTGATACACCAGGTTTACCGTCGACTTTTGCCGGAAAGCGACGCTGGATACCGTAAGCAGCAAAATCGAATCATCAGCGACAAAACTGGCGCGACTATCTATACCCCGCCGCCAGCAGATCAAGTGCCCGATTTGATCCGTAACTGGGAGCAATTCATCAATGCGAACGATGATGGAATGGATCCGTTAATTAAAGCGGCAATTGCCCATTATCAGTTCGAAGCAATCCACCCTTTTGGCGACGGCAATGGTCGGTGCGGCCGCATCTTAATTGTGCTGTATCTCGTTCAAGCGGGTATACTGCAATGGCCGATCCTGTTTATTAGTGGGTATCTCATTCGCCACCGCTCCGATTATTATCGGCTTCTTAAGGGGATTACCGAAAACGGGGAATGGGATGATTTTATCAGGTTCCTGCTTCGGGGATTCGATGAGCAAGCGCGGGAAACTCGGGAGCTTCTTGTCGCAACGATGGCCCAATTGGAGAAATTTAAGAGCCGGTTGCAGCAAGAATTGCCCAGTGTGTATTCACATGAAATGGTAGAAGCGCTGTTTTCTACCCCGGTCATCACCCCTAGCCATCTCGCCCGCGATCTCGGGATTCACTACCGAACGGCTGGGCGCTATCTTGGGCAGATGGAGGATAAGGGATTACTAAAGGGGAAAATCCACGGAAAATATCATCTATTCTTCAACAGTGATCTGATAGAGCTGCTTCGGCATTCCAGGCAAGAAAGCCCGTCCGCCTCTGGCGTTGTGGTAGAAACGATCATGCCCGTAACGGTTTCTAAACGGAGGTCGTAAGCACTTTTGGACAATTTCGGACCTGGAACTGCGTGAATCTGCGTAATGACACTGCTCTGGTCGTTCGGCGGGTGCTCCGTTTGAGGCAGTTTCCACGGGATTGTGGCGAATTGCCGCAGAGTCGCGAAGTCGCCGCATCGGGTTCGAATCCCGTTAGGGTCGCCACATTGTTTCATAGGGAAAAGAGCCGTGAACCGCCAGGACGAACCAAAACAACAACCCGCCGGCGGCAAACATCCTGCGGGAATGGCCTGTCCGGCGATTTCGGTGGTGATCGCAACCTATAATCGTAGCCGCGCGCTGGCTTATGCGATCGAGAGCGTTCTTGGGCAGACTTTCACGGATTGGGAGCTGATTGTGGTCGGAGACGCGTGCACCGATGACACGGCCGGGATTGTCGCGCGATACGCCGAGGCGGACCCGCGGGTGCGGTTCGTCAACTTGGAACGCAACTGGGGCGAGCAGAGCGCGCCGAACAATGTCGGTCGTTCCCTGGCCCGGGCGCCATTGATTGCTTACCTGAGCCATGACGATTTCTGGCTGCCGCATCACCTCAAAGCGTGCAGCGAAGCGCTCGCGGCCACCGGAGCGGATCTGGTCCTGGGCACGGCGGCAAATATCTCGTTTGAAGGTGGCAGGGTTGCCTTTGACTCGCTGCACGTCCTCTTGCAGGGGATGGGCGAAGGCCATCGCTGGTCGCCATCGGATCTCCACGCCAGCGTGGTGGCCGCTTCATGCTGGTTGATCCGAAGTGACGTGCTCGACAAAGTCGGCGGCTGGCGGATGAGCCAGGAGGAACGCGCCGAACCGTCGCAGGCGCTGCTCTTTCGGCTCTGGCGCCGCGGCTTTCGCATCTACACATTGAACGACCTGACCCTGATCATCGTCAGTGCCGGCCATCGTCCGACCTCATACCTGCAGCGAGAAAGCCCGGAGCATGACTGGATCGCCGAGCGCCTGAATGATGCCGCGTTTGCCTCCGAGCTCGCCGCGCGCATGCCGAGCACCAATGCCTTTGCCGACAGTCGGGCGCCGCGCCGGCCGCCGTCCTGGCGGCGCGCGCTTGCGGGCATTCTGGCCAACATCGGGATCAATCCGCGGGTGCCGGCGATTGCGATGCGCCATGGCTGGAGCCGGGGCGCGTATCTTCGTTATTTGCGCGAATTCCTGAGCCTCGACCGGACAGGCCTCGGAGGCGCGGCCCCTGCGGTCCGCGTCGAGGCCGTGCGACGCGCCTGCACAATCACGATTGGAACGCCGGTGGAGTTTCATGCCGGATCGGGTGGAGCACGTTACCTTGCCAGCGGCTGGTCGATTCCCGAAGCCGATGGTGTCTGGAGCGACGGTCCGTCTGCGTCGTTGCTGTTCGATGTCGGCAGCCCGCCGGCCACCGACCTGCATTTTGTATTTTCACTCCTTGTTTTTCACAACGCGCCCAGTGTTCCTCGCGAAGTCGTCATCGACACTGCGCGAGGCCAGCACATCCAGCGATGGACGCTGACGTCGGCGGGCGATTGGGGCATCGTCGTCCCGGCCTCCGCCTGGGTTGGATCTCGAATCGGCTTACGGTTTCGTTTTGACGAACCAAGGTCGCCCAGCGAGCTTGGCCTCTCGGTTGATCGTCGGGCGCTCTCGATCAAATTGCGGCGCGTCTGCATCCGCCCGGGCTAGCATCATAATCCCGCGACTCACCCTTCACCGATCCTGACCAAATGATTCGACTCCAACAGAATTCCCGTTTGCCGATCGACGGTTGTGCCGTCGTGCCCGCGAAGCCGAATCCCGACGCGCGTGGCTGCCTCTATGAAATTTACCGCGCGGAATGGCCCGGCGCGTTCCCGACCGTGCAGTGGAATGCCTGCATCTCGAAAGCGGGCGTTATTCGCGGCGTGCACGTGCACGTTGACTATGAGGAATACTACACGCTGCTCGCCGGACGCGGAATCCTGGGGCTGCACGATATCCGGCGCGAGTCGCCCACCTTCGGGCGCAGCGTTACGATCGACTGGCGTGCGGAGGACAGATGCGCCATCGCTATCCCGCGCGGGGTCGCGCATGTCCTCTGGTTTATCGAGGACGCCGTCCTCGCTTTCGGCCTCAGCAGCTATTGGCGCGCCGAACTCGATGTGGTGGGCTGCCGTTGGGACGATCCGGCGCTAGGATTCGAGATACCCGACGGTGCGAAATCGCTGTCGCAACGGGACACCGAATCGGGCAGCTATGAGGAGATGGTGCAAAGCTACGAATCGTTGCTGGAGCGCTACACCACGCAGGCAGTCGAGGTTTAAGACGCGCAGAATGGCCGGCGCTCTGCGTCGTCCGGCACTGCAGGATTCCGGCGGCATCAATCACCAGTCGTTGCATCCCGTCAGGTCGCCTCCGTCTGTGCGATCGGCCAGCAATTGGCTGTAATCGAAGCCCGAAAGAGAGCGCTTTTTTATGATGGACGCTTCCGCAATTTCTCCCGTATCTTACCGGGCTGCTCAATCGAATGGTCATCAAGGCGATCGCTGTGTCGCCCTTCATTCGCGACGTTAACAAGAACCATGGGACGTGGAAGCGCCACGTGTCGCCTTTATGCAATTGAAACAAGATACTGCAGAGCCCCAGACCAATCCCGGCGTGACGGTGGAAAACGATCCCGGGAAATTCAGCCTGAGCGATTTCCTCGTCGGCGACAGCAAGGACCCGCTGAAACCGCCTCCGGCTTTCACTCGCTGGCATCAGGTGGGCGAATGGGCCATCGAGCTATATGAGCCGCAAATGCTCGGCCCGGCCGAAGCGCGGACGACGCTCAATTACGACGGCAAATCGCATCCCGTCATCAATCTCTGTTCCTACAATTATCTCGGACTCGCCAACCATCCGGAAGTGATCACGGCCGCGCACGAGGCGCTGAGCACGCATGGCCTCGGCGCGTGCGGTTCGCCGATGCTTTCCGGCATGACCGATCTGCACCGGCAGCTCGAGAAAAAGATGGCGGAGTTCCTCGGTTACGAGGACGCGATGCTTTTTAACAGCGGTTTCGGCGGAGCGCTCGGAACGATCTCCGGCCTGCTGCGCAAGAGCGATGTCGCCGTCATGGATAACCGCTCGCACTTGAGCCTGCGCGATGGAGCGGTGCTCGCGCGAACTCGGACGGAGCGCTTCGAGCATAATGATCCGGAATCGCTCGACGACGCCTTGACTCGCCACAAAGGGAAACGTCATCTCGTCATCGTCGAAGGAATTTATTCGATGGATGGCGATTTCGGCGATTTGGGGGCGTTGATGGATGTGGCGGACGCGCACGAGGCGCAGGTGTTCGTGGACGAAGCGCATTCGATGCTGGCCTGCGGAGAGCATGGGCGCGGCGCGGTGGAGCATTTCGGGGTGGAAAAACGGGTGCGCATTCTCTACGGCACCTTCTCGAAAGCGTTCGGCGCGCTGGGCGGATTTGTCGCCGGATCGAAGGAGACGCTCGATTACCTGCGCTTTTACTCGCATCCGTACGTTTACTCCTGCGCCCTGCCCCCCGTAGTTGTGGCAGCGATTCTGAAAGCGCTCGAGCTGGGAACGAGCCGCCCCGAGTTGCGCCGCCGCCTTTGGGAAAACGCCAAATATTTCCACGCACAATTGGACGGGCTCGGCATCGATACCGGCAATTCCACCACCTACATCATGCCGCTGGTGGTCGGGGATCGGGAGCGGATGTATCGGATGGGACACGAACTGCGCACGCGCGGGTTGTGGGTCGCGCCGGTGGATTACCCGGCGGTGCCGCAGGACAAGATTTGCTTCCGCGCCTGCGTGACAGCGAACCACACCCGCGCGGACCTGGACGAAGCGCTCAATATTTTGGCCGACACTTTCGTTCCCGCGCAGGCCCAGCACGCCAGTGCGGCGCGTTGAACCGGCCGCGATATTGAGCAAGGTAAAGCGCATGGCGCAGCGTTACGTCTCCAACAAGAACGAATCGGTCCGGATGTTCCAGAGCGATTTCATGGAGCTGTTCTCGCACGTCCATCCGGTGACGCCGCTGGTGATCTATCTGCCGGTGATCGGTTACATGCTGCATCTCGCCATCGCGCAGCGCGGGCTCTCGGTCGCGGCTGCGGCGGGGTTGTTCGCCCTCGGTCTCGTCATCTGGACGCTGGTCGAATACACGATGCATCGCTGCGTTTTTCATTACGAACCGCGGAGCAACTGGGGAAAAAAGCTGCACTTCCTCGTCCACGGCGTTCATCACGATTATCCGCAGGACGCCAGCCGGCTGGTCATGCCGCCAGTCATCAGCATCCCGCTCGCGTCGATTTTTTACGGATTGTTCCTGGGCGTTTTCGGTCACCTCGCGCCGGCCGCGTTTGCCGGCCTGCTTTTCGGGTATCTCTGCTACGACATGATTCATTACGCGACGCATCATCTTTCCATGAAGCGCGGCGTGGGGCTTTGGCTGAAGCAATATCACATGCGTCATCACTACAAAGACGACCATGTCGGGTATGGCGTCAGCTCGCCGATCTGGGATTACGTTTTCCGGACCAGAACCCGCGAAGGCGCAGAGCCTGAGGTGTCGTCGCCCGCCGAAAAAGTTCGCTAGGTGGATCGTGCGCTGCGCGCGCGCTGCTAAAATAATGCGCCAAAGGCGGATTTGTTATCATCGCGCGCGGAGCGCACGATCCACCTCGTAAGCGCGGCGAATCACGGAGAGGCAAAGCGCCCCTTCCGCAAAAGATTCGCGCGCGGTTTCGGGAGCCCGAAAAGCCGCCACGACATCCGGCAGCATCGTCGCGAACCAATCGGCATGGTGCGATCCCGCGGATAGCGCGCTATCGAATTGGATTGTCTCGCCCCGGACCTGCAATCGGTCGTCGTCGATGGCGATCTCCCCGTATTCGCCGATCAGGCGCATGGTGTTTCGCCGCGCGCTTGCCTTCCAGGTCAGAAAAATCTCGGCCTGTCCGCCTGGAAATTCGAGGGCCAGCGTCGCTTCATTTTCGACGGCCTCGGGGGTCGGACGCTGGAGCGACGCCTCGACCTCGATCGGGTCTTCTCCAAACCAATCGCGCGCCAGATAAATCGCGTGCCAGCCGTGATCCATCAA
>DASQLH010000241.1:0-7163 GCA_035630155.1 Chthoniobacterales bacterium | reverse complement strand
ATACCAAAGCGGCGCGCGGGCGCGGCCGACTTCACGGCGTAGTATGATCTATCTCGATTACAACGCGACGACGCCGCTGTGCGCGGCCGCGCGGGAGGCGATGGAGCCGTTTCTCAGCCGGCATTACGGGAATCCCTCGAGCGTGCACGAGGCTGGCCGGGAGGCGCGGGCTGGCGTGGACAACGCGCGCGATTGCCTTGCCGGGTTGCTCGGAGCGAAGCCGCATGAATTGATTTTCACGAGCAGCGGAACGGAGTCGAACAACCTGGCGGTGCTCGGCCTGGCCCGCGCGCACGCGGATCGCGGGCGCCATTTAATTTGCGCCAGCACGGAGCATCACGCGGTCTTGCAGGCCTTCGAACATCTCGCCAGTCGCGAACTTTTCGAGGTCACATTCCTGCCCGTGGACCGAAATGGGCGGATCGATCCCGATGAGCTCCGCCGAGCTATTCGTGACGACACCATTCTCGTTTCCATCATGACGGCGAACAACGAAACCGGCGTCCTTCAGCCGATGGCGGAACTTGCGGCTGTTTGCGGCGACCGCGGCGTGCTCTGGCATAGCGACATGGTGCAGTCGTTCGGCAAAGTGGAAACGCGGTTGGCGGACAGCGGGCTGGCCGCGGCGAGTTTTGCCGCGCACAAATTTCACGGGCCGAAAGGGGCCGGCTTGCTTTATCTGCGGGCGGGAGTGCCGATCGACGCCGTCCAATTCGGCGGCGCGCACGAAAACCAGCGGCGGCCGGGGACGGAGAATGTGCCGGCGATCGCCGGGATGGCTGCGGCGGCGGCCTGGACCTTGCGCGATCGCGCGCCGGAACAGGAACGCGAGAGGGCCCTGCGCGAGCGCCTCTGGGAGCGTATCGCGGAAGCATTTCCCGCGGCGACGCAAAACGGGGACACCTCGGATCGCCTCGCCAACACGCTGAACGTGAGCTTCGCCGGCTTGAGCTCCGAGACGATTTTGATGGCGCTCGATCTCGAAGGCGTTTGTGCGTCGAGCGGCTCAGCCTGCATGGTCGGCTCGGTCGTCGCCTCGCATGTTCTCCTGGCCATGGGACTGCCCGCGTCGGTAGCCAGTTCCGCCATTCGCTTCTCGTTAGGCCACGAAACCACAGAGCAGGAAATCGATGAGGCCGGTGCAATTGCAGGCGACGTCATTAACCGCATTTCATCAGCCAGCGCCGGAAGTCGGCGAGAGCTTCAAGGAGCGGCGATTTGAAATCGCCGACCGAAAAACCGGCGGTTTCAAACCGCCGCTCCTTGAAACTGAACGACCAGCCCGGCTCCAGCCAGCTCGATCTCGTCTTCCCGTCCGGCCCATCGCTCGTCGTGCTTGGCCGCGATTCCGCTCTCGAAGCGAAAGCGCAGGAAATGTTGCGGGGACTCGACGCCGCGGAGCTGGCGCGGGAGGTCCGCGTGGAATGGAACGCCCGGCTTTTCAGCGCGGCGGGCCGCGCCGATTCCCGCCGCAAGATCGTCTCACTCAATCCACGCCTGCGCGAGCACGATGCCGCCGAGATCGATCGCACCCTCCGCCACGAGCTGGCGCATCTGCTCGCGCAATTCCGCGCCGGCCGTCGCCGCATCCCGCCCCATGGCGCCGAGTGGCGGAAGGCCTGCCACGATCTCGGCATCGCGGATGAATCGCGCTGCCACGCCCTCCCCTTTCCGATACAGCGCCGCACTCGCCGGTTCCTTTACCGATGCGAGCGTTGCGGAAAGGAATTTCCGCGGGTGCGGCGGATCAAACGGACGGTCGCCTGCCTGGAATGCTGCCGGAAATTCAACCGGGGCAAATTCGATCCCACGGCCCGGCTCCGGCTTGTGGAAGGCGACAAAGCACCGTAGCTTTCACGCCCTTCGCATAAAACCCTGTGAGAACGAAACTGTCGCTTTTCATCTTCCTCTTCGCCGCCTCTCTCGCGCTCCCCTGCCGGGGATGGGACATCGAAGGCTATTCCTGGAATCGCAATCGCACCGTGTTGATGCATTTGTCACTTCCTCCCCCACCGAATCCCCTCATCGATGGGTCTCCTTCGTTTAATGCAGTAGCCGAGGAAGCGCTGAATATCTGGAACCAGCACCTCCTTCACATGCAGTTCGCGGTCAATCGGGGCTCGATTCTACCGGCTGCCAGCGCTGATGGGAACATGTCGGTCACAATGTCCAACACCGTTTATGGCGAAGACTTCGGCAACTCAGTGCTTGCCGTGACGTTACTGTTCCCGCGGGATGCGACCTTCGTCGAGGCGGATGTTATTTTTAACATAGGAGTTAATTGGGATTCCTACCGCGGGCCCCTCCTGCCAGGCGCGGAGGATTTCCGGCGAGTGGCGCTGCATGAATTCGGTCACGTCCTGGGCCTGGATCATCCGGACCAGGCCGGGCAGTCGGTCGGCGCAGTCATGAATTCCACCATCAGTAATACCGACACGCTCCAGAACGACGACATCTTTGGCGCCAAGAGCATTTACGATAACGGCCCGCCTTTTCTTGCTTCCAACCCGGCGCCCAACCTTGTCAATCTGTCCACCCGCGCCTTCGTCGGCACCGGCGAGCGCAATCTCATCGGGGGCTTCATCATCCAGGGATCGCAGCCCGCCACAGTGATATTGCGAGCGATCGGTAATTCCTTGCCGGCGGTCGGGATCACGAACGCGTTGGCAGATCCTCTCATGGAGCTCCATGACTCCACTGGCGGCATCATCGCGACGAGCGACGATTGGATCGACAGCTCAGACGCCAGCACCATCGCCAGTTACCATCTCGATCCGACTAACAGCCAGGAGTCGGCGATCCTCGCAACATTAAGCCCGGGCGATTACACCTTCGTGGTCAGGTCGTTCCCTAATCCGGACAGCACCCTTACCGGCACGGCTATCGTCGAGCTCTACGACCTCCACACGACCGGCGGCCGCGCCGCGAACATCTCCACCCGCGGCCAGGTTCTGCAGGGCGACCAGGTTCTCATCGGAGGTTTCATCGTTGGGGGAAGCCAGACCAAGACAGTTATCGTGCGAGCCCTTGGTCCGTCGTTGAGCACGGCGGGCGTTGGGAGCCCGCTGACCGATCCGAGCCTGGAGCTCCGTGATGCCGCCGGGACCCTGCTCGCTGCTAACAACAATTGGGGAGACGGTGCGAATGCCGCGCAGATCCAAACGGAAGGTTTTGCCCCTTCTCAACCGGTCGAGTCCGCGGTGCGGGCCACCCTCAATCCCGGCAACTACACCGCCCTCGTGCGGTCGGCGAATGCCGGGACGGGCATCGGGCTGGTGGAAGTCTACGATCTGAGCCCGGCGCCGAATTAGGATACGGCGCTCAAGAGGTGACCCTCACCCCAGCCCTCTCCCTCAGGGAGAGGGAGTCCGGCGGCACTTATAAGGCATCGGTGCGGATAGAGCTCTGCGAAGCCTTGTCATCCCGAGCTGCGCAGACGGCGAGGGACCTCGCAGTCGCAGGAAAAATTACGCAAGCAACGCTTTCGCGATCCACGCAGCGAATATGTTGAACATGCCGGTTATAGCCTGGGCGATTTAGCGAGCAACTGTGAGGTCCCTCGCCGTCTACGCGGCTCGGGATGACAAGCATGTTTCAGCGCCCCAGCCTAAATCTCGCGCTCGTTCCCCTCGCCCTTCTTCGCTTTCTGCCCGCGCAGCTTCGCCTGAATGAATAAATCGATGGCGCCATCCATTACGGCCTGGACGTCGCTCGTTTCCGCGCCGGTCCGATGGTCCTTCACCATTTGATACGGCTGGAAAACATACGAACGAATCTGGCTGCCCCACGCCACGTCGCCCTTCTCTCCATATTGCCGGTCGATCTCCGCCCGCTTTTTGTCCTGCTCGATTTCGTAAAGTTTCGCCTTCAACATTTTGAGCGCCAACTCCCGGTTTCGCCCCTGGCTGCGCTCGGCCTGGCACGCCACCACGATCCCTGTCGGCTTGTGCACGATCCGCACCGCCGTCTCCACCTTGTTCACATTTTGGCCCCCTTTGCCGCCCGCGCGAAACGTGTCCACCTCGATGTCGGCCGGATTGATATCGATCGGCGCCGAGTCCGCGATTTCCGGCACCACATCCACGCTGGCGAATGAGGTGTGCCGGCGTTTGTTCGCGTCGAAGGGCGAAATGCGGACGAGGCGATGGACGCCGCGCTCGGCGCTGAGATAGCCGTAGGCGTACTCGCCTTGCACCAGCAACGTCGTCGATTTGATCCCCACTTCCTCGCCCACCTGAACGTCGATGGTCTGCGAAGTGAACCCGCTCCGCTCGATCCAGCGCTGATACATGCGCAACAGCATGTCCGCCCAATCGCACGACTCCGTGCCGCCCGCGCCGGAATGGATGGTGAGGAACGCGTTCGCGCGATCATTCTCGCCGGAAAGAAATTGGCGCAGCTCGAATTCCTCCAGTTGATGAACAAGACGCGCCTCTTCGCCGATCACTTCCTTCTCCGCCTCTGCGCGCTGAGCCGGATCCGATTCCTCCGCCACGAGCTGGCGTAAGGCTTCGAAATCGCCGACGGCGCGCTCGAGCTCGCGCAATGGATTGAGCAGCGAACGCAGCCGCGAGACCTCCTCGACGTCCCCCTGCGCCCGCTCGCGATTCGACCAAAAATCCGGCGCGCTCATTCGCTCCTCGAGCGCGCTGAGCTGGCCTTCTAGCTTCGGGACGTCAAAGAAACCTCCGCAATTCGCGCACGCGCGTCTGGAGTGCTTCTGCGTCGATCACCGGAACTTCCGTAGCCATGGATGAATCTAGCGCCGGTTTCCATTCGGGCGCAAATCGCAGAAGCCAGGAACATAGACTTTCAGCCTGTGCCTCCTCTGTAGCAGCGGCCCTGTGGGCCGCTCGAGAGCGACATGATCTTCCCTCACGCGGCCCGCAGGGCCGCGGCTACAGGAGATCGGATTGACAGGGGCGCGGAGCACGCCCTGGTGCCGTGGAGGAAAGAGGCGTTTACTTCCCTTTCGGCGGCGGCAACTGCTCCAGGCGGAAGATCGTCTCGCCTTCCTTCATCAGATCGAGGCGATCCCGCGCGAGAGTTTCGAGATAAGTCGGATCCGTCTTGAGCAGGTTCACCTCTCGCGTTTGGCGAGCGAGCAACATTTTCTGATCGTTCACCTGGCTTTGCAGATTCTCGATTTCGCCCCGGCTTTGGGTGAGCTTTTTGTAGGGAGGCACAAACAAGCTCACGATCACGAGCACGATCGCGACGAGAAGGAGAACGCGCAGAACGCTGTTCAGGCGCTGCCAAACGGTGGCTTCACGCCTCGCGCGAAAATCGCCATAGCCCGGATGATCCACTAGCGCATTTTACCGCCGTAAACGGCGTTGTCACCAAGTTCCTCCGCGATCCGCAGAAGCTGGTTGTATTTTGCCACCCGGTCCGTCCGGCAGAGCGAACCGGTCTTGATCTGGCCCGCGTTGGTCGCCACCGCAATGTCGGCAATCGTCGTGTCCTCCGTCTCGCCGGAGCGATGGCTGATCACCGCCGTGTAGTTATTTTTTGTCGCCAGGTCGATCGCGGCCAGCGTTTCCGTGAGCGTGCCGATCTGATTTACCTTGATCAGAATGGAATTCGCCACGCCCTGGAGAATTCCTTTCCGGAGAAATTCCACGTTGGTGACGAAGAGATCGTCGCCGACCAGTTGGACAGTCTTGCCCAGACGCGCCGTCAATTTTTTCCAGCCGTCCCAGTCATTTTCCGCGCAGCCATCCTCGATGGAGATAATCGGGAACCGGCGCGCGAGCGTCTCGTAATAATCGACCAGCTCTTCCGCGGAACGCTTCGAGCCATCCGACTTCTTGAAAACGTAAGCGTTTTGTTCCTTGTCGAAAAACTCCGAGGCCGCCGGATCGAGCGCCACAAAAATTTGCTCGCCGAATTTGTAGCCGGCTTTCTCCACCGCCACCGCGATGCATTCGAGCGCGTCTTCCGCGGAATCCAGCTTCGGCGCGAACCCGCCTTCATCGCCGACCGCGGTCGAGAGGCCGCGATCGTGCAGCACGGCCTTCAAGGCGTGGAAGACTTCCGCTCCATAACGAAGCGCTTCCGGAAATGAAGGCGCGCCTTTGGGCATGATCATGAACTCCTGGAAATCGATCGGAGCGTCGGAATGCGCGCCGCCGTTGAGGATGTTCATCATCGGCACGGGCAGGGTGACGGCGGAATTGCCTCCGAGATAACGAAAGAGCGAGACCTTCGAAGCCGCCGCGGCCGCATGCGCGGTAGCGAGCGAGACGCCGAGAAGCGCATTCGCGCCGAGATTCTTTTTGTTAGGCGAGCCGTCGAGCGCGATCATTTTTGCGTCGATCTTCGCCTGCTCGAGCGCGTCCCAGCCGGCGATCGCCGGCGCGATCGTCTCCGTGACACTGCGCACCGCTTTGGTCACGCCCTTGCCGCCGTAGCGTTTCTTGTCGCCATCCCGGAGCTCCCAAGCTTCATGCTCGCCGGTGCTGGCGCCGCTCGGCACCGCGGCCCGGCCCATCGCGCCGCCTTCCAGATGAACGTCGACTTCTATGGTGGGATTCCCGCGCGAATCCAGGATCTCGCGCGCGTTAATTCTGGCGATGCTCGTAGGCGACATACGTGCGACGAATTACAGCACCTTCACCCCCGCAAGCAATGCTGTTTTACGTGGAGACGGCCTGCCCCCAGGCCGTTTGAGCGCGACAACGCAACGGCCCGAGGGCGGGCCGTCTCCAGAGAACCACATTCCCATTGGCAAATGCACCCAGGCACGGATAATCTGGCTCACATGACTTTTCGGATCTCCATGGCAGCCCTCCTTTGCCTGGCGAGCGCAGTAATGGCGTTCGCGGCTGAGCCTGCCCCTTTGCCGGCGGATCAGCTGGCCAAGGCAATCAAGACCGACGCGCTCACCATTCCCACGCCGGGTGAGCTTTTCGCCGCTCTCGAAAAACCGGGCAAGCCGGATTGGGCCGGCCAGTATCGGACGCCGATCCCGATGACCTATCGCAACCGCGCGCAGATCGCGCTGAATCTCGGCGGGTTGATCGCAGATGGTTTCATCGCCGTCCAGGCGCAGGACAGCCAGCAGGTGAAGAACATCGGCACCGACATCATCAAACTCGCAAAGGCGCTGGGCGTAAGCGAGAACGTCCTCAGCCGCGGCAACAGCATTAACGAATTCGCCG
>DASQLH010000240.1:0-6855 GCA_035630155.1 Chthoniobacterales bacterium | reverse complement strand
TTATATGAAAAACAGTGCCGAGATGACGGCCGCCCAGGGGGAGCAGTCCCAGTTCGTAAAGAACTCGGTTCTCTACAAGGAGTTCCTTGCCGAGCGCGAAGAGATTTTGAAACACAAATGGATCGAGAGCGAAAAAGCCGGCGCCGATATCGGCTTTGAGAAGGCGCTGCTCGATTGGATCGTGAAATATCGTTCCAACTGGCGAAACAAGCGGATGAAGGAGGCCAAGGCCGAAACCACCGCCGCTTAAATCGCCGCCATTTCCTTTAATGCGATCCCGAGAGGTCGCCAAGGAATCCTGTGAAACAAAACTCCCGCACTTCCACTTCATCCCTCACCCCGCCGGTGATGGATGCCGAAGCCATCAACCGCGCTCTTCGGCGCATCGCGCACGAGATCATCGAGCGCAATCCGGACCTTTCGTTGGTCGCCCTTGCCGGAATTCCTTCGCGCGGCGTCGAGATCGCGCGGCGGTTGGCCAGCATCATCGAGTCCCTCGCCCAGACTGCTGTCGGGACGGGCGTCATCGACGTTTCGATGCATCGGGACGATGTCGGCAAACGCGCTGAGCTTCCGCGCGTGCAGGCTTCGAGTCTGCCGCTGCCCCTCGAGAACAAAACGGTCATCATCGTCGATGACGTCTTCTTTACGGGGCGCACGGCCCGGGCGGCCATGGATGCCATCAGCTCATTCGGGCGTCCGGCCAGGATCCAGCTCGCGGCGCTGATCGACCGCGGCCATCGCGAACTGCCCATTCGCGTGGATTACGTGGGCAAGAATCTTCCCACTGCCGCCGGTGAGAAAGTTCGCGTGCGACTCGAGCAAACCGATGGCGAACCTGACGCAGTCTTGCTATGTGCGAACTAAGAATCATCCCATTATCGAGAACCTGGATCGCGCGTTCTCCGGGTAGCGCACACGTCTCGTGTGTTGGTTTCGGCGTCTCGCCGAAACAATCTTTCCGGAAAAGTCCGCGAAAGCGAGACGCTTTCGCCAGCACGCGAGACGCGTGCGCTACCCAGTCATGAACACCCGCTGGAACAGGAAGGATCTGCTCGGCATCCGGGAGCTTTCCGCGGAAGAGATCACGTTCCTTCTCGATACCGCGGATGCCTTCAAGGAAGTGGGCACGCGCGAGATCAAGAAGGTGCCGGCATTGCGCGGCAAGACGCTGGTAAATTTCTTCGTGGAACCGAGCACGCGCACGCGCACCTCATTCGAGATCGCCGCGATCCGATTGAGCGCCGACGTCATTAATATCACCGCGACTTCCTCCAGCCTGACCAAGGGCGAAACGCTCAAGGACACGGCGAAAATTCTGGAAGCGAACCACGCTGACATCATTGTGATTCGGCACAGTTCGTCCGGCGCGCCGCAGTTTCTAGCCGAGCGGCTCTCCTCGAGCATCATCAACGCCGGCGATGGCGCCCACGAACATCCCACCCAGGCGCTGCTCGATCTTTACACCATCCGCTCGAAGAAGGGCGCTATCGCGGGCCTGCACGTCGCGATCATTGGCGACATCCTCTTCAGTCGCGTCGCGCGATCGAACATCTTCGCGCTGCTGAAACTCGGCGCGCGCGTGACCCTGGTCGGGCCAAGCACGCTGGTCCCGCGCGAATTTGAAAAGCTCGGCGTCACCGTTTCGCACAAGATCGATGAGGTCCTGGAGAGCGTGGATGTCGTAAACCTGCTGAGAATCCAACACGAGCGGCAGCGGAAGGAATATTTCCCCGGGCTCGGCGAATACATCCGTTTGTTCGGCCTCACCAAAGAGCGCGGGAAACGGCTGAAGCCCGATTGCCTCATCATGCATCCGGGCCCGATCAACCGCGGCGTCGAGATCGACAGCGAGCTGGCCGACGGCCCGCAAAGCGTCATCCTCGACCAGGTCACCAACGGCCTCGCGATTCGAATGGCGGTCCTGTACCTCTGCGGAGGGATTTCAACATGACGTGGCGGGCGCGTTCCGTGAATCTGGGTAGCGCACGCGTCTCGCGTGCTGGTTTCGGCGTCTCGCCGGAACAGTCTTTCCGTCACGCGATCATTTCTTTGGAACAACCCGAATTGGAAAGTTCGCGAAAGCGAGACGCTTTCGCCAGCACGCGAGACGCGTGCGCTACCCAGAAAAGGCAATGAACGCGACGCTTATTCGCAACGGCCGCATCATCGATCCCGCCAACGAGCGGGATGAGGTTGGCGATCTCTTCATCGTCGACGGGAAAATCGCCGCCAAAACGAACGGCTCGGATGCTGAACTTATCGACGCGAGTGGATTGATCGTCGCTCCGGGCCTCATCGACCTCCACGTCCACCTGCGCGAGCCGGGCTTTGCTTGGAAGGAGACAATCGAAACTGGCGCGCGCGCCGCGGCGGCCGGTGGATTCACCACGATCGTTTGCATGCCGAACACGTCGCCCGTGGCCGACAGCCCCAGCACAATTGCCTGGATCAAAGATCGCGCGGCGGAAGTGGCGTGCGTCAACGTGCTGCCGGCGGGCGCGATCTCAAAAGGCCTGGCGGGCGAGGAGCTGTCCCCGATTGGCTCGCTCGCCCAAGCCGGCGTGGTGGCGATAACGGATGACGGGCGTTGCGTGCAGAACAATGAGCTCATGCGGCGGGCGGTGGAGTATGCGCGCATGGTGGGGCTGCCCGTTTTCGACCATTGCCAGGACTACAATCTCGTCGGCAACGGCGTCGTTCACGAAGGCTACTGGAGCACGCTGCTTGGTCTGCCCGGCTGGCCGAGCGCCGGCGAAGAAGCGATCGTGATGCGCAACGTCCTCCTCGCGGAGCTTTGCGATCATCACATTCATTGCCAGCACATCAGCGCCGCCGGGAGCGTCCGGATTTTGCGGGAAGCGCGGGCGCGGGGCGTGAAAATCAGCGGCGAAGTTTGCCCGCATCACATCGCGCTGACCGACGCTGCGATCGAGAATTTCGATACGAATTGCAAGATGAATCCGCCGTTGCGCGCGGAGGAAGATGTCGCGGCGTTGCTCGAAGGAATAGCGGACGGCACGATCGGGATTTTGTGCAGCGACCACGCGCCGCATGCGCAGTTCGAGAAGGAAGTGGAGTTCGATGCCGCGCCGTTTGGGATTGTGGGGTTGGAAACGGAGCTGGGGTTATTTTTCGATCTGCTCATTCACAAAAACAAAGCCATCGATCTGCCGCGGCTGATCGAAATGTTCACGGTGAATCCCGCCACTCTATTGCAAATCGACGCGGGAACCCTGTCGGTCGGGCGGGCTGCCGACGTCACTTTGATTGATCCGGCGCTGGAATGGACGTTCGATGCGAAGGCGTCGGAGTCGCTGTCGCGCAACACGCCGTTTGATGGACGGAAAATGAAGGGACGGGCGGTGCGGACGATTGTCGGGGGGAAGACTGTTTGGAAGCTGTAGAGGCGGGCTTGCCTTTTCGTGCTCGTGCTTCTGCTCGTAGTCGTAATCGAATCTGCTGCTAATCGAGCACGAGCAGGAGCACGAGCACGAACGCGAAGAGCTCAGCCCGTATACCCGCCCGAGATATACATCTCGAGATGGGCAATCGCGGCGGACTGCGTGGCGATGACCCATTTCACCAGATCGCCGATCGAGATGACGCCGCGAATCGTTTCCCCGTCGAGGACAGGCAGGTGCCTGACCCGTTTGTCCGTCATCATGCGCAGGCAATTCTCCACGGGCTCGCGCGAGCTCACCACGGTGAGATCGCTCGACATGATCTCGCGCACTTGCGTTTCGCGCGAGCGCTTGCCGCGCAGCATCACTTTGCGCGTGTAATCGCGCTCCGAGATCAATCCCACCAGCTGCCCTTCTTCAAGGACAAGGAGCGCACCGACGTTCTTGTTCGCCATGAGCTCGATCGCTTCGAACACAGTGGCGCCCGGGGAAGTCGAAAAAATCTCCCTGCCCTTTTGGGCCAGAATCGCGTCGATTGTTCCGCTTACGTCCATGGTCGAGAGCGGGCCGGCGGAACGAATCCGTCGACCGGAAACCGAACGTAGCGACCCGGCTCGCCCGTGGCAATACTTTCTCTCCCGGATCTCAGGCCCGTTTCGGCATGGGGAAATCGAACTCTTTTTGCTGCGGGCGCTCGAACGGGGCTGGAGAAGCGGCCAGCGAGTATCGGAGCGCGCGCAAAATGCGCAGGCCGCGCTCGATTCGATCGGGACGAACGGAGTAGGGAACGGCCAGCAAACTGCGACGTGGGTAGCGAGTTTTATATCTTTTCATGGCGATATCATGAAACAGGGGGTAGGACATGGGCTGTCCGATGGTAAAAAAATCTGAAATTATTTCCGGTCCTCCTGTAGCCGCGCACCTGTGGGGCGCGTGAGGGTTGGCGCTCCATGGCGATTGACGCGTCTTTCAAGCGGCCCGCAGGGCCGCTGCTACAGCAGCAGAAGAAGAAAGCCGATCGCGGATTTTCGCGGCCGCCGCTCGAGCGAATGATGCGGCTTCATGCGGCGTTGAAGGCGCGGCGCTTTCCGAACTGTCAGAAAATCGGAGCCGAGCTCGAAGTCTCGGCCAAGACGATCCAGCGCGACATCGATTTCATGCGTTACCGCCTGGGATTGCCGATCGACTATCATCCGCAGGAGTTCGGCTTTTATTACACGGAGCCGGTCACGGCATTTCCGAACATTGAAGTTTCCGAAGGCGAGATCGCCGCGCTCCTCGTTGCCCAGAAAGCGCTGGCCCAGTACGAAGGGACACCATTCGAGCGCCCGTTGCAGAGCGCCTTTCGAAAACTGACGGACGGCCTGAAAGATCGCGTCTCGTTTTCCTGGAGCGATCTGGAGGACGCGATTTCATTCCGGAGCGCGGGAGCGAGTGTCGCCGATATCGAGCTCTTCGAAATCGTGAGCAAAGGGGTCCTGCGGTGCGTGGAACTGGAGTTCGAGTATCGCAAACTCAACAGCGTCGGCTATGAGCAGCGCCGGGTACGGCCGTATCATCTCGGATGCCTCGAACAGCAATGGTACCTGTTCGCCGAGGACCTGGAGCGGCGACAACTGCGAACGTTTGCCCTGCCGCGGATGCGGAAGGTCCGGCTAACGACCAAAGGCTTTCGACGCCCCGCCGATTTTTCGATCGCGCAAGTTCTCAGCGGAAGCTTTGGGGTGCACTCGGCGGGGAAAAAGCAGCGGATTCGTCTGCGATTCGACCCGTTCGCGGCGCGGCTGGTTGCCGAGCGAAAATGGCATGAATCCCAGCGCGTCCGGGAAAAGGCGGACGGCTCGATTATTCTGGAGTTGGAGCTTGGCGGCCTGCAAGAGATCGAGCGCTGGATCCTGAGCTGGGGCGCTCACGTGGAGGTCCTGGAGCCACCGCGCCTTCGGGAAATGATTCGCGATGCGGTTAGCGCGATCGCGAAGCTCTATCAGCAGGCCGGCTAATGCCGCGCGAACTTCGCTTCGATCAGGTCGTGGACCAGGCCGGTGATCGCCGGATGATCCAGGCGGTCGACAACTTCGTTGAGAAATCCGCTGACGAGAAGCTGCTTCGCGACCGGCGCGGGGATGCCGCGCGAGAGGAGATAGAACATCTCGTCTTCGTCGATCTGGCCGGAGGTGGCGCCGTGGCTGCACTTCACGTTGTCGGCCAGGATCTCGAGGCCGGGCATGGAATTGGCCTCGGCGTCGTCGCTCATGAGAAGGTTCCGCACAGTCTGGTAGGCGTCCGTGAAATGCGCGTGCGGTTCCACCCGGATGAGGCCGCCAAAGGTAGAGCGGGCGCGATCGTTTAGCGCATTTTTGTAAAGAAGATCGCTGGTGGTGTGCGGCGAGAGATGGTCCTGAAGAGTGCGCGCGTCGAATTCCTGGGCGTTCTGCGCCACCGAGACCGCGAGCAAATCGCTCCGCGCCCCTTCACCGGCCAGGCGGCTCAAGCTCTCGAAGCGCGAATAGGCGCCGCCGAGATGGATATTCAGGCTCAGCGCGGAAGCCTCGCGTTCCGCCGTCGTCGCATTGATTTGGATGGCCAGGGTCTTCTCGTTCCAATTTTGCGTGCAGACGTAATTTACCTTCGCTCCGCGGCCGACGACGAGATCGTTCACGCCGCAGGAAAAACCGGGGCGATCCGGATGGGCCGAGCGGAAATGTTCGATGACCGTGACCTTCGAAAGCTCATCCGCGATCAAAAGCGTGTGGGGAAAGATCGCGGCGTCCGCGCCGTGCAACCAATGGAAGATCTCGATCGGCAGCTCGACTTCCACGCCGCGCGGCACGTAAACGAATGTCCCTGAGGTGACGAAGGCTTCATGCAGCGCGGCGAACTTGGCCGAGCCAAGCGCCGCGGGTTGCGCCATGAAGTGGCGGCGGAACAAATCTTCGTGCTCGACGAGCGCGCGTTCCAGCGGCTTTAGGATCACGCCGCTGCTGAGGAGCTTTTGCGGCAACGGATCGCGGCGCAACAACTGATCGTCGGCGAAGATCAAGCGGCCCGCGACTTCCTGGAGCCCCGTCGAAAGATCGAGAACTTCTTCCCGTTGCGCCTGGCTCAGCGGCGCGGCGGAGACGTAGCTGGAAAAGTTGAGCGCACTGACGTTCGAAAAACGCCATGGCTGATCTTTGCGATTTGGGTAGGGGAGCGACTCAAACTTCGCCCAGGCGGTGCGCTGTTGCTCGCGAAACCAACCCGGAAGCTCAGCCGAAGCCGCCTCGACCGGACCGGAAAGAATCGCACGCGGGAACTGTTCCTGCGGCGTTTCGAGTTCCATGGTTTCGTCGAGAACGGCTGTCTGGTTAGTCATACCCGGAGAATTAGACGCAAACGGCGGCCCGAGACCGCCGCGCTCGCTCTTGTCTTGGGGGCGGAACCTTAGCCGACCGAGCCTTCCATCTCAAGC
>DASQLH010000239.1:0-3789 GCA_035630155.1 Chthoniobacterales bacterium | reverse complement strand
GAACTGCGTGAGAATATCGCGGCCATGCGCGCCGACGGCCATGCGAGTGCCGATCTCGCGCGTTCGCTCCGTCACGCTCACCAGCATGATGTTCATGATCCCAATGCCGCCGACCACCAGGGAGATGACGGCCACTCCCGCGAGCAACGCTGTCATGGTTTCCGTTGTCGCCGTGGCCGCCGCCGCGATCTCCTCCTGAGTCCGCACCGTGAAATCGTCATCGCGCCCTTCCCGAATGTTATGCCGCTGGCGAAGGAGCGCGATGATCTGTTCCCGCGCCGGCTCGAGATCGCGTGAGCTGGCGACTTGTGCGTTGATATTGCGCAACGTCGTTCCGCCGCCGAGCACGCGTTTCATCGCGCTCGTGAAAGGCATGATCACGATGTCGTCCTGGTCGGTGCCCTGAGAGCTCAATCCTTTCGGAGTCAGCACACCAGTGATTTGGAAAGGAACCCCCTTGATCCGCAAGACCTGGCCGACGACGTCGTCGCTGCCAAAAATCTGCGTGGCCGTGGTGCGTCCGATCACGCAAACCTTGTTCGCGCTCCGCACATCCTGGTTCGTGAACGGCGCGCCGTCCGCCAGCGCCCACTGCCGCAAGTCGAAATAATCCGCGGACTCACCATAGATGCGCGTGAACCAGTTTTGATTTCCTGAAGCGACCTGCGCGGTCGAGACGACTTCCTCGCTCACCAGCGTCACCGCCGGAATTTCGCGGCGGATCGCCTCCGCATCTTCGATCTTGAGCGTGCCGGCCCCGCCCCAACCGGTGCGAATGCCACTCGCAGTGGTGCTGCCAGAAAAAATCAAAATGATGTTCTCGCCCAGGCCCGCGATCTGCGATTCCACCTGGGCCTTCGCGCCGTTGCCGATGCTCACCATCGCGATGACCGCGCCGACGCCGATAATGATGCCGAGCGCTGTCAGCGCCGACCGCATTTTATTCCGGCGGAGCGCGCGGAGGGCGATCTTCAACGTTGAGCCGAGCCGCAGGCGGCGGGCAAAGTTTCCGCCAGTCATACCGCAACCTCCAGGGCATCGCTGGCTGTGATTCGTTCCAGCTCCGCGGTGGCATTCAATCGGGTCTGAACCAACAGATCGCTCTTCACCAGGCCGTCTTTCATCACGATGTTGCGCCGCGCGTAGGCCGCGATATCCGCTTCGTGAGTGACCATGACGATCGTGATCCCTTTCTCGTTGAGCTTCTGAAAAATCTCCATCACTTCGACGCTCGTCCGGCTGTCGAGATTGCCGGTCGGCTCGTCGGCCAGGAGCACTTCGGGATCGTTGATCAGCGCGCGGGCAATCGCCACGCGTTGCTGCTGCCCGCCGGAAAGCTGGCTCGGGGTATGATCGCCCCGACCTTCCAAGCCGACAGCGGAGAGGACCTGCTCGGCTTTCTCGCGCAATTGCACATTCGTCAGCGCCTCATTCGAATAGAGCAAAGGCAGCTCGACATTTTCCAGGGCCGAGGTTCGCGCCAGCAAATTAAAGTTTTGAAAAACGAACCCCAGCTTTTGGTTCCGCACGTCCGCCAATTCGTCCCGGCTCAAGGAGGAGACATCTTCGCCGTCGAGAAAGTAGCGGCCGGCCGTCGGCCGATCGAGGCAGCCGAGAATATTCATCAAGGTCGATTTGCCGGAACCGCTCGAACCCATCAGCGCCACAAACTCACCCTGCCCGATCTCGAGGGAAACGCCGCGGACCGCGTGCACGTCAACTTCGCCGGTCCGATAAGTTTTCCGGATCTGCTCGAGGCGAACCGCCATCGTATTGGACGAACTAAACATAATGTTCCCCATCCAATGGTAGGGACGCCGCGCTGCGGCGTCCGCGAAGAGCGTCAGAACAATAGGCAACCGCCGGACAGCGCAGCGCGCCGTCCCTACCTCGCAGCAACGATCGGATAAACATGTCGCCTAGAAACGCCTCCGCCCGCCACCAAAGGGATTCGTGGCCGGAGTCTCGGCAGCGCCGCTTTCGGTCATCCCCGTGACGACTCGATCGCCCTCTTTCAAACCTTCGAGCACTTCCGTCGTGATGCCGTCGCTGATCCCGGTCTTGATCGTCACCGCCGCGGGCTTCGACGCGCCCGGGCTGAGCACGTAAACCGTCCGCTCCGTCCGGCGCTCCGGGCGATTGCCGCCACCGCGTGTCCTTCCGGCGGCGGAGGGATCGCGTTTCGGCGCCGCCGCAGGAGTTTGGTCCGGCATGCGGAAACGCAGGGCGCCATTCGGAATCTTCAGCGCGTCGTCGCGGTGTGCGGAGACGATGGAGACATTCGCGGTCATGCCCGGCTTCAACTTTTGTTCCGGATTGCTCACGCCAATGACCGTGTCGTAGGTCACCACATTTTGCACAGTGATGGGAGCGTTTCGGACCTGCACCACTTTCCCTTGGAAATTGCGCAACGGAAATGCGTCCACCGTGAACTCCACATCCTGGTCGATCGCCACTCCGCCGATGTCCGCTTCGGCGACGTTGGCGTCGATCTGCATCTTGGCGAGATCGTTGGCGATCGTGAAAATCACCGGCGCTTGCAAGCTCGCTGCCACTGTCTGCCCGACGTCCACATTTCGCGAAATCACGATGCCGTCGATGGGCGAAGTGATCGTGCAATGGTCGAGATCGGCCTTCACCTTTTGTAGCGCGCCCTCCTTGATCTTTACGTTGGCTTCCGCCTGTTGCAGCGCTGCCATGACCTGGTCGAGGTCCGATTGCGCGGAATTTTGCTTGGCCACGAGCGCTTGGGTACGGGCCGCATTCAGCTTGGCGAGATCGAGAGCGGCGCGGGCATTGGCCAGCTCCCCATCGGCCTGATTTACGTTCGCTTGGAAGACGACCGGGTCTATCTGGGCGATTACCTGGCCCGCTTTCACGATTGAATTAAAATCCGCGAAGAGCTTCTGGATATTCCCCGAAACCTGGCTGCCGACTTGGACATTCTGCACCGGATTCAACGTTCCCGTCGCGGTGACCGCCTGGGTAATCGGCCCGCGCGTAACCGCCACCGTCTGGAAATTTTGTCCGGAGCCACTGCTACATTGGCGAAAGGCGAACCCGACAAGAACGACCGCAACGACGACAGCAATGATTGGGACGGGTCGTTTAAACATTTCGAAAGCCTAACAATGATGATCGCGCTTGAAGCTAATACAACCGCCGGCGCGCGCTGAAGTTGCGTTCTCCATTTGGGTCACCGATGTGGCGCAACAGTTGACTAATCCCACGCCGCGCCAGAAAAGATCATCGGCATGCGGCGTTACCTTGAAATCTGGGGAATCATGCTGCGCAACTCGCTCATCCGCGAGCTGAGCTTCAAGGCCAATTTCATTCTTTGGATGATCGTGGAAGTGCTCTGGTTCGCCGGCCAGATCGTTTTCTTCGGCATCATCTTCGGGCAGGTGGACCGCATCGGCGATTGGTCGAAATGGGAAGTGATCCTGCTCGTCGGCACCCACCAGATGATCGCGCAATTGTTTCAGGCCTTTTTCTTCGTGAACGTCTCGAACATCCCCGAGCTCGTCCGCACCGGCCGGCTCGATTCCCTGCTCGCGCTCCCCATCGACAGCCAGTTCGCCGTTTCCACCAAGCAATTCGGCCTCGATAGTGTGCTCAACGCGATTCTCGGTGGAATCGTCGTTATCGTCGCGCTCACCAAATTGCAGGTCACCCCGAGCCTCGGCATGATCGCGCTCTACCTGGTCGCGGTCTGCTTCGGGGTCGCCGTGCATTATTCGATCATGCTGAGCCTCGCCGCGGTCAGCTTCTGGATCATCCGTGCGCAGG
>DASQLH010000238.1:0-19831 GCA_035630155.1 Chthoniobacterales bacterium | reverse complement strand
ATCAAGACCAAGGATCCCCAGATGTTGCGCGCGATCGATGCGTTGAAAGGCGTGATGGTTTACGCGCAGGAGTCCGCGCCGAAGGTCGATCCGGTGAAGAAGTGACGCAGCACAGGCATCTTGCCTGTGGGGCCGTCAGGCATCTTGCCTGACATCGCAAAGAAGAGTGAACGGGCGGGACGCCCGTTTGCCCCACAGGCAAGATGCCTGTGCTACGTTGCCGCAGTAATGCCCACCATCCTCGCGATCGAAACATCCTGCGACGAGACGGCTGTCGCCATCCTGCAGGGGGATGAACTCCTCGCGAGCGAAGTGGCGTCGCAGACAGAACACGAAGCGTATGGCGGCGTCGTCCCGGAAGTGGCTTCGCGAAACCACCTCCTCCATGCGCCGCGATTGCTCGAGAAAACACTCGGGATAACCGGCCTCGCCTTGAGCGAAGTGGATGCCTTTGCTGCGACCTCCGGGCCGGGGCTGGCCAGCTCGTTGATGATTGGCGCATCCATCGCGAAGGGTCTGGCGCTCGGCGCCGGCCGGCCTTACCTGGCCGTGAACCACCTCGAAGGCCATTTGCTGTCGCCTTTCTTCTCCGGCAGCTATGAGATCGAACCGAATGTTTCCCTCATCGTGAGCGGCGGCCACACGCTCCTCGTCGAGGTGCGCGGGATTAATCAATACCGCATCCTCGGCCGGACAGTGGACGATGCCGCCGGTGAAGCGTTCGACAAGGTGGCGAAGTTGCTCGGGCTCGGATATCCGGGCGGACCCGAGATCGAGCGACGCGCCAAGAGTGGTAATCCCGCGCGTTTCGATTTTCCACGGAGCATGCTCGACTCGGGCGATCACAATTTCAGCTTCAGCGGCTTGAAGACCGCGGTGCGTTATCGGCTGGCGGATTTGGAAGCGGAACGCGGCAAGCCTGAGCTGGTGGACGACATTTGCGCGTCGTTTCAGCGCGCGGCAGTCGAGGTGCTGGTGAAAAAAACATTGCGTGCGGCGGCGCAGTGCCGGGCAAAGCTGGTCACGATAAGTGGAGGCGTGAGCTGCAATGAAGCATTGCGGACGGAAATGGGTGAAGCATGCGGCAAGGCGGGTGTGCGGCTGCGGACCGCGCCTCCGCAGCTTTGCACCGACAACGCCGCGATGATTGCCTTTGCCGCATCGCTGCGTTTTCGCGCCGGTTTTAGCTCCAAAGTCACCCAGGAAATCGATCCGAATTTGGCGCTGGCATAGGTTCTAGCGCACGCGTCTCGCGTGTTGGTTTCGGCGTCTCGCCGAAACAGGCTTTCGAAAAGTCCGCGACGGCGAGACGCCATCGCCAACACGCGAGACGCGTGCGCTACCCAGACTTACTTTTGGCGTCTCTAAACCGCCACTCCCTCGCTCGCCATGCGAGTCTTCGCGAGCGAGCGCCGGCGGAGAATCGCGTAGGTTGTCCAAATCGCGACCAAGGGTAGCCACGTCCACGGCGCCGGCACGAAGTGCTTGCACGAGGATAACATCAGTCCCGCGATGATGGCGGCCCGCGCGCCCGCCAATTTTTCCCCAAGCGCAAATGTCAGCCCCCACCAAATCGCATCACTGACGCCGTTGCTGATCCCTTGTTGCAGCCGCAGCAGGAAACTGTCGCCCGTGGCCCCGGCAATCGCAAAATATTGAACGGCGGCCAGAACGCCGAGGACCTGGCCCAGAACAAACCCGCGCGACCATCGCTTCCAGCGCAGGCCGATTACGACATTGATCAAGATGAATGATGAGCCGGCAATGATACCGGCGACCTGAAGCGGAGGACGTCCGGTCGCAAGCACGACAAGCCCAATGGCCATTATTAGCACAATGAAGAAAGTGGCAATCGCAGAAAGGATCTCGCGCAGAGCGGAGGGTGGCCGAGGCGTAGGAAAAACCGCGGACCAGGCAACGGCGGCCCAGATCATGACCAGGGTTAGTGCGATCTGGTTCGCAGCGGAGGCATAACCGAAAATCGCGATGATTGGCGCTTGCACCACGGCAGCGAAAGTGAGCACGCAAATGAAGACCAGGCTCGCGCCCACGCCGAGCAGGACGCTTGTGACCAGGCCTGTCGCCCATATCGTTCCGATCCACCACGCGATATTGAGCCCGGTTGGCGTGAGCACTGCCCAAACCAGCAGGGACAAGATGCCGGGACAAATCAGGTAAACCTGGATCAGGAGTTGGCGGAGGTCGCGGTTGCGAAGAATCTGCGGCCCGGTCAGGTCGATAACGCTGAAATTCGGCATGAGACGCGGATCGATCTGACTGACGTGAGTGCGCCAGCGAAAGGGCTGGGTGAGAAGCCAGCCGAGAATCTGGAGCGCGGCGAAGAAGATGTTGCGCCCGGAGGTGCCGAGACGAAGTGTTTTTGGGCGAAGCCATTCATCATCCTGTCTGACCTTGACCGGAACATCGGGCGAGCCGATGGCCGGGCGGTGGAAATTAAAGAGATGAATCCGCTTGCCATGCTTTGCTGTGGCGACGCCAATGTCGTAGCACTCGTTCGCGGCCGGATCGCGCGCCTCCTGTAAACAGGTGGCGTGTTGCAATGACATCAGGATGTGTCCGCCGTCTCCGAAATCCATCACGCGCTGCGCGGTGTTGATGCCATCGCCGCTGACCGATGCAACGCCATTGATATCGACCAGGCGCGCGACTTCGCCGGTGTGAATTCCCATTCGCGCTTTGAAGGTGCCCTCCCGTTCGATCCGGTCCATCAGCTCGCACGCACAGCGCAACGGACTGGAACAATGATCGAAAAAGACGAGTGCCATGCCATCGCCGGAAGGCGAACGGACGAGTTTGTCTTGCGCTGAGGCCTCGATCACGGCCGAGCAGTCGCCAACGAACTCCTGCAACTGGCGAAAAACGACGGTTTGCTGGTCGCTGCTGAGAGTCGAGTAGCCGACCGCATCCACGAAAAAGATGTGGGCGGTAACCATCGACGGAGCCGCTCCTTTCATTCGTTGAATGGCTCGCTAATATTCTCGCGCGAGAAGGTGTTTCGCGATTTCGCGCAGCCGATCGGCGCTCCTGCCAAAATTTGCGAGCGCGGCGTCAGCACGAATCGTTAGGCGTTTTGCTTCCGCGCGAGATTTTGCCAGGCCTATCACCGCCGGATAAGTCGCTTTCTTTGCCGCGACATCTTTGCCGGCGCTCTTGCCCAGCTTCTCCGAGGTCTGAGTTACGTCGAGAATGTCGTCGATGACCTGGAAGGCGAGGCCAAGGGCGCGACCGAACGCCGTGATCGCCGTCAACTGCTTCGCGCTCGCCTTGGCGGCCATCGCTCCCAGGCGCACCGACGAGGTCAGCAGCGCGGCGGTTTTATTTTCGTGGATGTAGCGAAGCTGGGCGCGGTTGATGCGTCGCCCTTCCGCCTCAAGATCGGCCACCTGGCCGGCGATCAGTTTTCGGCTCCCCGCCGCCGTCGTGATTTCGCGAAATAATTCTCGCAGATCGTAGCGGGCTGACGGTCTGGTCTGCGCCGCAATTTCGAAGGCAATGGTGAGCAAGGCATCGCCGGCCAGGATGGCGATCCCTTCGCCGAACACCTTGTGACAGGTGGCGCGTCCGCGGCGAAGATCGTCGTTATCCATGCTGGGGAGATCATCGTGGATAAGCGAGTAGGTGTGGATGCATTCGACGGCGCAGGCCAGCGGGAGCGCGGCGCTCGTTTTGTCTCCGCAAGCTTCCGCGGCGGCCAGGCAGAGAATCGGGCGCAGCCGTTTGCCGCCGGCGAACAGGCTGTAACGCATCGCCTTGTGAATTGTCGCGGGCCGCACCGTGGCCTTGGGCAGAAAGCGATCGAGCGCGCGATCCACCTCCTTCTGTCTCGCGACGAGATAGCGCTTCAATTCCATCGCAGCCCCGATGCCGCTCTATTCCGTCCGGGTCCGCGGCGATGGAGTCGCGACGACGAGGCCCATGAGCAGGAAAGTAATGGCCGCGGAGAAAAGGCAGTAGCGGCAGTAGGCGTGCAGCACAAACGCCTGCAGATAAAGGAACCAGAGAGTCGCGGCGAACATCAGACAAACGGTCAGCGCAAAAAACTTCGGTGCGCGTTTGTAATTAAAGGCGGCAAAGATCGCGAACGTGAACGCAGTGAAGTAACCGAGCGCGCCGAGAAGAGCGACTGGGACGCCGGCGACCCGCGCATAGCTGCTGCCGAGAACCTCAAAACAACCGGCTTGTCCGCTACAGGCGGCCGTCTCCCCGGTGAAGGCGATGACGCTGAGGTAAGTCGCGTCCGCCAGCCCGGCGAGGCAGAACACGGCGGCGATCGAGTAAAGGATGACCCGCGCGCGCGATCCGGATGCCGCGCCGTTCTTTTCTCTGTTCTTCTTCGCAGACTTGCTCACGGTTTCGATTTCTCCTTGATGGCCGCCTCGATCGCAGCCCGCACCCCGGGGGGATTCGTGGAAGTGGGAGGGAGTGCGACGTTATTGATAAAGATGGTGGGCGTGCTGGTGACTAAGCGCGATTTGCCCAGCTCGTGGTCGGCCGTGACGCGCGCGGCGATTTCCGCGCTGGCCATGTCTTTTTTGAAGCGTTCCAAATCAAGGCCAAGCTCGCCCGCAAACCCGGGGAACAATGAGGGCACATCAACGCCCTTACTCCACTGGGCCTGTTTTTGGTAGAGCAGATCGTGCATTTCCCAGAATTTGCCCTGCTGGTGCGCAGCCTCCGCGGCATGAGCCGCCGCGCGAGCGTGAGGATGCATGGCGAGCGGGAAATGCCGGAAAATGACGCGCAACTTGCCGTGATATTCTTTCTCGAGCTGATGCAGAGTCACCGACATCACGGAGCACGGGGGACATTCGAAGTCGCCAAACTCCTCGAGCGTGACCAACGCCTTGGCGTCGCCGCGAACGTGCAACCCCGGGTCGGCGGAATCCTTGGCCGCTGTGGGGGTCGGCAGCTTCTGCGACCGGTAAAGAGCCACGCCGGTGCCGACCGTAATCAGGGCCACCGCGGCGACGATGAGAAAAGGCAGGTAACGTTTCATCAGCAAGGATGGCTAAAGAGCGAACAATGTTCGTTGCCCACGAGCTTGTCTAACATGCCCGAAAAGAAGACGATTGCGGCATGATTGCCAGAAATATTGTTCTCTTTTGTTTGGTCGTTGGAAATCTCACGATCGCGCCCTGCCCGGACGCGGCGGCGGCCAGAAAAGACGCGACCTCCCCGGGCACCTACCGTGATTGGAACGGCGATATCGATGAGGTCACGATCCTCCAGCCATTCAATGCCGCCGGCTACGATTCGATCGCGGTGGAAACCTTCGACACGGCGGGCGTTCCTCTGCCCAATCCGAACGACAATACCTACGCAGCAGTCCAGGGGGCGATTCGATTGATCAAGCCGGCGTTCATAACCGGCCTGGAACAAAACGCGCGCCGGAAAATCGCCCCGAATAATCCTCCCGCGTCCGGCAAGAGTCGCACCCTGGTTATCCGCGCGCGCGTGACCAAGCTGGATCCCGGATCGAGGGCTGCGCGCTACTGGGGGGTTGGGGCCGGCGCCGTGAAAATAGCGATGACCGGGGAGATCATCGACGCGGCATCGAAGAAAACCCTCGTCCGGTTCAAGCAGGAGCGAAGGTCGGCTTTTGGAATGTTCGGTGGCGGCTACGAAGAGCTTTTCACGAGAACGGCGCGGCAAATCGGCGGCGACATCGCTTCTCTCGTGAACGCCTTCTGACGAATTTGTAATGGAAAACGGGGGCCTTAAATCGGCCTTCGTTCTCACGGGAGGCCACATCGAGTTCGACGCCCTGCCTTGGAAGCCGAAGTGAAGATTCGGTTCGCCTTCCGCCGCGAGCTTCTTTTACCCTGAGGCCCCTTCCAGAAAAGGAGGTCCAAAAGAATGTTGAAATCCATCGCAGGAATTATTGTGGGTTATGTGGCCCTGTTTTCCGTGGCATTTGCCGCTTACAGCGCGGCTTATCTTGGGCTCGGCACGGAACGGGTGTTCGAACCAGGCACGTACGCCCTTTCGGGCCTGTGGATCGGCCTGGTGATCGCAATCACATTCATCGCCGGTCTTGTTGGCGGGCTGACCTGCGCTGCCATCAGTAAGAGCCGGACCACCGGCCTGGTCCTGGCCCTGATCGTGTTCGTAATCAGCTTGGTTTTCGAGCTTCCCAATATCATGAAGGACCGCACCCCGGTGGCGCGAACCGGCGACGTTTCGAACCTGGAAGTCATGGAGAAGGGGCAACCGCCGGCCTGGCTTGGCATTCTCATTCCCATCCTAGGTGGTGCCGCTGTTCTCATGGGCACGCGGATGAAGAAGAGCCCGGAAGTCTAACCACGCGAGATTTCAATCCAGGGAGAGGGCGCAACTTTTCGGTCCGGTTGAAAAGGTTGCGACTGCGGCTACCCTGTTCGCCGGCCTTTGGGGGGTATAGCTCAGTTGGTAGAGCGCTTCGTTCGCAATGAAGAGGCCAGGGGTTCGAATCCCCTTACCTCCACTTCTCATTCCTGCTCATGATCGTGCTCTTGATCATGATCCTTTTTGCTGCTGCGGTGAAAAGGAAAGATCAGGAGCAGGATCAGGATCATGACCAAGAAGTGATAATCAATCGTCGGCGGGCGCACAGTCGACGTCCACCGGCACCGGCTTGGCTTTCGATTGCTGCACCGTAATGACAAGCGCGACCGAGCCGATGATCAATGCCGCCGCGACTACAGCTCGCGCGCCCAGTTTTTCACCGGCGAAAATCGCGCCGAGAATCACGGCGACGATGGGATTCACGTAGGCGTAGGTCGCGACTTTTGACGGCTCGCAATGCCGGAGGAGAAAAATGTAAGCGGTGTAGCCGACCAGCGCGCCAATGATCACCAGGTAGGCGAATGAGCCGATCGACAGGAGGCTGATGCGGCTCGCGTCGAAACGGTGATGCTCGCCCATGATCAATCCCCCCAGCGTGAGGAGGGCTCCGCCGCAGAGCATCTGCTGCCCGGCGAGGAGAAGGGGAGGCGCGGCGCTTTTGGACTGGCGTGAATAGATGGAGCCCGCCGACCAGATGAAAGAAGAAAAAAGCAGGATCAACATGCCGAGTCCCGCGTGACTGTTCTCGTCAGGCGAAGGGCGCAGGGCTGGCCAGAGAAGGATGGCCACTCCCGCGAAGCCGCCGGCGAGTCCGAGCCAGATAATGGGCGTCGGCTTTGGGGCGATGCCACTCCACCAGGCGAGCAGCGCAATGTAGATCGGGACGGTGGCCACCATGACGGAGGCGAGCCCGGATGAAACATATTGTTCCGCGAGCGTGACGCCGCCATTGCCGCCCAGCAGGAGGCAGCCGCCGACGATCAATGCGGTGCGCCAATTCGCGAGCGACCCTCGCGGCGCGCCCTGCCAGCGCGCGATCGCATACATGATGCAACCGGCAAGAAGAAAGCGCGTCCCCGCCATGAGCAACGGCGGGATGGTGTCGATGGCGAAAAGGATCGCGAGATAGGTGGAACCCCAAATCAGGTAAAGCGCCGCGAAGGCAGAGAGGATGGCGAATTTGCTCGGTCGCGGCATGCGCCCGCACTGTGGCACAGCGCGGTCATCCCTTCACGCTCCCGGAATGGAGACGGCCTGCCCTCAGGCCGTTGAGGGAGGTTATGCGACAGCTATCTCCACCGGCACGAGGGGCGTGCCGGCTCCAGTGCGTGCCGGCTCCAACCGCGTGCCGGCTCTATGCGCGAACTAGCCTTTGCGGCCGATAATAAGCCGATAAAGCAAAAGCAGCAGCATCGCGCCGACTACGGACGCTATGAAGCCAGCCGCGTCACCCTGCTGATACCAGCCGAGGGCTTTGCCGATATAGAGCGCCACAAACGAGCCGGCGATACCGATTAACATCGTGATGATGCAGCCGCCCGGATCACGGCCCGGCATGAGAAGTTTGGCGACCGCACCGATGATCAAACCGATTACCAAGATCCAAATAATTGAGTTAGCGCTGAAGTCCATATGGGGCGGAGTCTGGCGAGCGGGCCGCGTCAGGTCAATCTTTCATTGTTGTTGGATCGAGCTGCCCCTCCGGCGTAGCACAGGCATCTTGCCTGTGAGGCCAATAGGCATCTTGCCTGTTACAAAAAAGAGAGCAGGCTGGAAGCCCGCTGGCCCCACAGGCAGGATGCCTGTGCTACAGCTCGATCACCTGCGCCGACCGGATATCTTCGCTCGCCTGGATTTTTTCGAGCAGTGCCGCATCCGGGGCGGTGTCGAGATTCAACACGGTCAACGCCGTGCCGCCCGCCTGGTTTCGGCTCAACGACATGGTGGCAATGTTCACCCCGTGCTCGCCGAGCAACGTCCCGATCCGGCCGACGATGCCGGGCCGGTCGGTGTTCTCGAGCACGAGCACCACGCCGTGCGGGCGCGCTTCGACGTGCCGGCTGTTCACATTCACAATGCGCGGCGTCGCGCCGAAAAATGCGCCGGCCACCGAGACCGTCTTGCCTTCGGCAATCGCGGAAAGCTCGAGAAGGTCGGTGTAATCGCCGGCCGCGCTCAACCGCGTCTCGGTGACTTTCAGGCCAAGACTTTCGGCGAAGGCAGGAGCGTTCACTTCGTTGATCTCGCTCCCCCCCGCGCCCTGCAAGAATCCCTTGAGGACGGATCGCGTGATCGCGGTGGTATCGACCTCGTTTACTTTGCCGCTGTAGTTGATGTTCAGGCTCTCGACCCGTTTCGGCGCGAGCTGGGAAAGGAAACGCGCCAGCTTTTCGCCGAAGCGCAGGTGCGGACCGACGACGGCCAGCGTTTTCGCGTCGAGATTCGGCATGTTCACCGCGTTGCGGATGGTGCCATCGAGGAGCGCGGCCCGGATCGATTGCGCGATCTCGATGCCGACGCTTTCCTGGGCTTCCGCGGTGGAAGCGCCGAGATGCGGCGTGAGCACGAGCGTCGGTAAGTCGCGCAACAGCGAATCGAGCGGCAGCGGCTCGGTCTCGAATACATCGAGCGCGGCCGCGGCGACATGGCCGGAGCGCAGGGCCTCGGCAAGCGCGGTTTCATCGATGAGCCCGCCGCGGGCGCAATTGATCACGCGGACGCCGCGCCTGGTTTTCGTCAGCCGCTTACTGTCGAGCAAGTGATGCGTTTCGGGCGTGAGCGGCGTATGCAGCGTGATGAAATCGGCGGCGGCCAGCAGGTCGTCGAGCTCATCGAACAACTCCACTTGAAGCGTCCGCGCCCGCGAGGCGGACAGATACGGATCGAACGCGACGACCCGCATGCCGAACGCGATGGCCCGCCGGCTCAGCTCGCTCCCAATCCGTCCCATGCCGATGATGCCAAGCGTCTTGTTGAAAAGCTCGACCCCTTCCAGATTCTTTCGGTCCCACTTTCCGCCGCGCAGGAGCGAATCGGCCTGCGGGATCTTGCGCGCGGCGCAAAGGAGCAGCGAAAAGGCATGTTCCGCGGTGGAAATAGTGTTGCCGCCCGGCGCGTTCATCACGATCACGCCCCGCTTGGTCGCCGCATCGACATCGACGTTATCGATCCCGACGCCCGCGCGACCGATGACCCGCAAGCATGCGCCCGCGTTGACAACGGCCGCCGTGATCTTCGTCTGGCTGCGGACGACGACTCCGCTGAATTCAGGAATGATCTCGACGAGCTGTGCTTCGCTCAACCCCGTTTGGGTTGAAACCTCGAGCGCGCCGTCGCGGCCGAGCTCCTCGATGCCGCGCGGCGAGATCGAATCCGCGATGAGAATTTTGGGAACTGTCATGAGCCAGAGTTCTTCGCCAGCCCTGCGCGCCGCCCGAGGGCGAACGCCTGGTAAATCAAGAGAATGAAGAAACAGGAAGTAAGCGGCAGGACCGGGAAAAGATAACGATCATAGCCGCCGATCCACCAGGTTGCATCGAGAAAGGCAAAAAAGAACACTCGGAGGAAGATGGCGGCTCCGAGAAGAATCAGCGTGGCGTTGACGGGGTCGCTCGGCCGCAGTTCGCGGAAGCGCCAGGCGATGCCTAGCGCGGCCACGAATGCCGCAATCGCCAGTCCGATGGCCAGAAAACGGTGGTAACGGCCGATGAAGTTTTCGAGCGCGGTCGAGAATCCCAAAGTTGGGGCAGGGCGGCGGTTGGTCATTTCGTCGTAGAGGGCACGCTGCGATTCGGTGAGGATGGCGTCGTCGCGGCCTTCCAAGGTACGATATTGGAGGAGAAACAAAGCAGCGATTCTGGAAAGCGATTGCGGCATTTCGCGAACATGCGCGAGCGCCCCCGGATCGAGAAGACTCGAAATCACGACGCGGCACGGGATTCGGCCCTCAGCGCAGCCGCGGTCGATTTCGCTGGCGACATTTCGATAAAAGCGCTGCGCGGATGCCGCGCTTTCGTGGGCGCTCTCCATGCTCGCGGTCCCCCGCAACGCCCAAAGGAACCAGGGAGCGCCGATTTCATCGATGCCGAGGGCCGAAATAGCCGGCACTTTAAAATTATGGCCCAGCTCTCCTTCGAGGTGCGGCCTCAGCCGCGCGAAGGTCGGGCTGACGCTGTAGGCTTTCCGAAGCGCATCGGTCGAAACCGAGACAAAGCGCTGGTCGCGCTCGGGCTTGATCCGGAGCAACGACTTGAAGGCGGCCCGGAAGGTCGATTCCGTCAGCTCCGATTTCGAAAAGCTTCGGAAGGTCCGGTAGTTGGCGGCGTTGACTGCGGTATTCAGGAGGAAAAGCGTACCCAGAATTACGGCGGCGGGCTTTAACCAAAAGCGCACGGCCGGCTTCCAGGCGCCCGTCGCCACCCGCTGACGGAAGAACGCGAGAAGGAGGAAGACGACAATCACCGGCGGAATGAGGATGCTCTCTTCCCGCGTATTCCAAAGCACGGCGAGAGCTATTCCTGTCCAGGCCGCGTGCCATAGTTTGGCCGTAAAGAGAGTCAGCAGAAGACCGGCGAGGGCCAGAGGGAGGACCGCGGCGTAAAAGTTATCGGCCATTGTGACGCTGTTGAGCTGGAAGCTGCCTGGATGAAGCACCATGGCCGCGAAGCTCACCAGGCAAACCACGCTCGGAATCGCGGCCTTCCGGAAAGCATCCACCAGCACGAGATAAGCGGTGATTTGCAAAAGCTCGATCGCGAGCCGGAGTGGAATTCCGGACGAGTGAATGACCGCGACAAACAAAGGGTAGGCCGGCGGCCTAACGAACGCGGTCCAACTGTATTCCGATCCCCAATACCAATGCTTGGCGGCGTTGAGGAACCAAAGCGCGTCGTGTTCCGTGGCGCTCCCGTAAATCTCTTCGGTGTGGACCAGCCAGAGCTTAAAGAGGGTGATGAGCACCAGCCCAAGCGCCAGGCCGTGCCGGCGAAAATATTCGCGGGCGGGCGCATTAGTTAGTCCAATCACGGGCGGCGTTCCGAATTAATCGCAACGCCGCTCGTACTCGTTCGAACTCGTCAGGTCAAACTTAGACTGGCAGTCCAATCCCCGCTGGGCGCAACCTGCGAGATGCCGATCAATGGACCGCCTGGTCGTCCATCGTAGCAAGCGCGTCGCGCGCCGCGCTCGGATCCTCGCACAGGATTTCCAGCAGGTCCGGCCCGAGGAGCTCGCCGAGGTTGGCGAAGGGAGTCTATATGTCGCTGTAGTCGACGATTCCGATCTTCCCGCCGGAGGCCACCACGATCTGCGTCTGCTGCCGGTTCCACTCGGCGTGAACGCCGGCGTCGGTGATCTGGCGCGGACACGTCCCGTCGCTGTTCATGACCCAGATCGCCAACGATTGCTTCTTCGGATCCTGGCGGAACGACTCAAAGGAGATCAGATCGCCGTTCGGCGACCAGTTCGGCGAGCGTCCCTGCACCGAGGCTGGGTCGCCGGGCTCGAGCTGAAACGGCTCATTCGGCGGCTCCACCACCCAGATCTGATTCTCGCTCTGGCTGCAGACACCCCAGTTCCCGGCGAAGGCGATTTTCGTCCCGTCGGGATTTACGCTCGGGCGGCCGGCGCACGGTTTTGGGGAGACGGTCAACTGCTCGACGGATTGGAGCGTGAGCTTGTAAAGCGCCGCTATGGAGAGGTTGTCGCGATAAGCGACGGCGACGATCGCCCCGAGGTCCTTGCACCACGATGGGTATATGAGTCCGGGAGGCGGAGGGACGCCACCGCCGTAGTACGGCGCCGCGCCTGAGCCGTCGGGGTTGATGGTCCAGATCGCGCCGTTGTTACCGAACGAGATCGTCGGGCTCCACGACCAGTCTGGACGCGACGCTCGCGGGTTGGCGGTGCCGGCCGGCGGATAGAGCAGGTGGGGGTCGCAGCCGTCGGCGTCAACGATCCAGAGAGAGTAGTTAATCTTGCCGGTCTGCACGTGAAAGACGATCTGGGAACCGTCCGGGGAGAATGACGGCCGGTCGGCGCCGGGGGCGGAATAGATCCACTTCGGTGTGAGGAGCGTGCTCATGGTCTCGACCCTCCTTTCGTCGTAATTGCGCGAAGACAATTATTGGTTGGTTTTGTTGACCCTAACGGCCGGGCCGATTCGACCACAAGGACATTCCCTTCGGAGCGCTCCCTGCCCTTCAATTTGAGGGAGCGGCGCCGGCGGGCTGCTTTGGCGCGGGAAGAATGGTGGCTCGCGAAGCGCGGTCGCGCCCGAGATATTTGGCGGCGAGCGCACCGATCTCGGCGGGCGTGATTGCCTCGAGGTCGGGTATTCGTGTGCGTGCCCATTCGAGTCGTTCCGGATTTTCCTGCGCGCGGCTAAGCACATTGTTGAGCCAGTAACCGTTTTCGCGGAGCGATTGCCGGTAGTTGCTGAGCATCGGTTCGTGCGCGCGTTTGAACTCATCATCGGTCACTCCGTTTTTGCTCAATTCATCGGCGATATCGACGGCGAGATCCGAAATTCTCCCCGCCATCGAGGGTTCCACATCGATGTTTGCAAACAGATAACCGTATCCAGGGAGAATATCGCTGCTGTCGTTTTGGGCACGCGCGCTGTAGGTGGCGCCGAGTTCCTCCCGGACTTTTACGCGCAGGCGATCCTGCAAGATGGTCGCGAGCAGATTGAGCCGCCGGCCGCGCCGCCCTTCGAGCAGATCATCGGTGGGCCAGTAAAGAAAGACGCCCCCTTTTGGGATCTCGGATTCGATGAAATAACTCTTGGCGAACGGCTGGGCGGGAAAGGTGACTTTCTTTAATTCGTCGAGCGACGGCTTGGCTTCGCGTTGTGGAAGTGCCCCGATTGTGCGGGCGGCCGCGTCGATCGTTGCTTCGATCTCCAGGTCGCCGACGATCGCCAGCTCGAGCGAGCCCTGCGTAAGCTGCGGATTCAGCCACGCTTTCACTTCGTCGAGATTGCGCCTCATGACGGCTCCCTCTTCGGGAGCACCGAACCGGTGATCGCCATTCGCGATCAGATTCGCGATCTCGATTATGCGCGGGCCGTGGATGGTGTGTTTAAGCGACACGTAGAACTGCTCCAGGTTCTTGTGCGCCACGCGTAACGCTTCGGGCCGGTAGCCGGGATCGGTTAGTTCCGCGGCGAGCAACTGCAATTGCACCAGGAGATCGTCCCGCGTGGTCTGGCCATTAAACTGCAGCGAATCGAAGTTGGGGAGGAACTGCCAGCCGACGTTCCTTCCCGCAAACAGTTGACGCAAATCATCGGCGCTATGTTTGCCCAGGCCGCCTGGCCCAAAAGTATTGAGCGCGATCATCGCGAGTCCGCGCTTGTCGGCAGGCACCGTCATCGCCCCATTGCCGACGCGGGCGCTGAGGTTGATCCGCCCAGCTTCAAAGTCGGTTCTCTTCAGGTTGAGTCGTGCGCCGTTCTCGAACGTGATAATCTCGAAGTCGAGATCGCCAATGTGTTCGCGCTTCGCGATGGCTCCTGGCGGCCCGAAATCGCTGTAGCCCCACTCGATTGTTTTATCGGCGCCTGGAGGGGTGACGGCGATGGCGTGCGCCTGCTCGTAAGCCAACGCGACTGCACCCTTGGCGTCGCCCGGGATTTTGGCATTCCCCGTTACCGAAACGAACCTGCCGCTGCCGCCAAAGTCTTCGCGCAACGCCGCCTGACAATCGGCGGGAGTGATCGCATCGAGAGCCGGCTTCAGCAATGCGAGGTCATCGGCCGGAGTTGTGAATACGTCTCTGGAAAGGAGGCTCCCGACGATGACGTCGGCGAGGAAGTTTGAATGGCGGGTGCTCGCGCTCTTTGAGGCTTGCTCGAGTTGATTGCTGCGATTGGCGACGGCTTCGGACAACTCACCGGCGGTGAAACCGTGTTCGATCGCGCGCCGGAGCTCCTGCTCGCCTACCGCCAGCGCGTTCATCCACTGCTCGGATTTGGAGACGAGCTGGACGCGGGAGTCCGTGAGGAAGTCGAACTGTTCGGAGACCGAAGCCCAGGCGGAAGTGAAGGGGGCATTCTCCTGCTTGCGGAGAATGGAGAAACGGCGATTGAGCATGGCCAGCGCGAGGCTGCGCCGGAGCCGGTCTTTTCGGCGCGCGGCGTTGTCGGGCTGGTGCGCAAACGGCGTGATGCTCGCGATGGAAATGTTTGTTGCCGGCGCTTCCGGCTCCGCATGGAAGATTGCGCGCACGCCGTCGAATTTCGGCAATTTGCCTAGCGCCGGTTTCTGCCGGGGCGGGGCCCGCGCCCGGAGATTTCCAAAATGCTCGCGCACAATCTTCTCGACGGCGGCTTCATCCGCCCAATCGCCCACCGCCACGACGACCATGTTTTCCGGCCGATACCACGTGTTCCAAAAATCGAGGAAACGCTCCCGCTTCGCTTTTGAAATGACTCCCGGCACCCCGATTGCGAGCCGCTTGGGAAGCAGCGTCGTTCCAAGCATCGCTTCGAATTGCGCGACAAATTCGCGGTAGCCCACGGAATCACGAGATCGTTTCTCCGATAGAATGACTCCGCGTTCCTGGTTGATCTGATCCTCGCTCAGGAGCAATCCGCCTGCGTAATCGCTGAAGACCCGCATTCCCTCCACGAGGGTCGTGTTATCAGAGTGCGCCAGCTCCAAATTGTAGATCGTGCGATCGAAGCTGGTGTTCGCGTTGACGTCCGCGCCGAAGCTCATCCCCATCCGCTGGAAGAATTCGATCAGTTTTCCCGGCGGGTAATGTTTGCTGCCGTTGAACGCCATGTGCTCGAGAAAATGGGCGAGCCCCCGCTGGTCTTCTTTCTCGTGCAGCGAGCCCGCGAGAACCAGGAGACGCAACGACGCACGATCTCTCGGCTCGCGATTCGAGAGAATAACGTAGCGAACGCCATTCTCCAGCCGGCCGAACCGCGCCGCCGGATCCGCCTTGAGATCGCTCTCCTCCTGCGGAAACGCGATCGTTTTCGGTCCCGCCTTTTCCTTTGCCGCCACCGGCAATGCCCCGAAGGCGAGGATGAGAAGAAGGCCGCAAAGAATCCGCATCAGTATTGGGCCTCCGATGGAAAAATTAAGCGGGTGAAGGGAATCGAACCCTCGTGTCCAGCTTGGGAAGCTGGCGTTCTACCATTGAACTACACCCGCAAGAAGAATTTCGATTTTCGATTGCCGATTTGCGATTTGCAAGCGCCAAACTCATTGCCAGGAGATGACGTCGTCTTTGTTTTTGCTCATGTTCTTATCGGTGGACGTCACCGCTGTGCTCTCCGAGGCGCCATCTTTTCCAAATGACCAGGCGATGACGCCGGCCTGGAGCGACTCGTTCCCGGCATTCGCGGAATACGGATTGGCCATCTGATTGTCGTAATTGCCATCGATCCTCACCTGGTAGGGAGTTCCCCACGGGTCGAAATGTTGGCCCGCATTCGCTGCATTCGTGCCAATGCCCGATTGCGGTTTGGCTGAATTTTTCACATCCGGAGGAGAGATGAAAATGATCTGGCGCGGATTCTCGGCCGTGTTTTTGGCTCGCAGAACATCGAAGAGCAGTTTGTTCGCCGGGCTCGCTGCTCCGTAGGTGGTGTCGACCGTCACGAGCGGATACTTTCCGTACTCGGTATAGAATGCGTTCACCGCGGTGACGATCTGAACCAGGTCGTTCTTCGCCTGCGTTTTCCTGGCCTGGTTCTGGACGCCTTGGAAAACCGGAAAGGCGAGACCCATCAGGATGGCAACGATCGCGATGACGACAAGAAGCTCGATGAGGGTGAAGGCGAAGACGCGGTGCTGCGCGCGATATTTCCACTTCTGCATCTGCTCGGGGAAAGGGCATTGGGCGCAATCGGAATTGTCCTGCAAACAGAAATCTTCGTAGATCTGAAGCAACCCCTGCTGCTGCGCGATGGTTTTGGTGAAGCGCGGGCGGCGTGGATCGTTGCCGAAAAGCCGCGTGGCGCCGGTCTCCAGACGCCGATTGGTCAGGCGCGCGGGCAGTTTTTCGTAGGCCGGCCAGATGTCCGAGCCTTCCGCGAGGAAGAAAGGCAGGAGCACGTTGGCCAGGATTTCCGCGATGCGCGAATCGCCGACGATGGCCATCTCGCCGGCGGCGGCTTCGGCGGCGAGCGTGTAATGGAAATTCCAAAATGGATGGCGGAGGCCGAGAAAGAAATCGCGCGCGCTCTTCGCGTCCTTGCGAGCGAGCGACCGGATCAAGGAAGCCCACTCCTTCGCGAGAATGGCGAGCGCGCCAAGCCGGCGTTGCGGGTGATTCATGGGCCGCGCGCCGCTCAGCCGCCAGAGCTTTGCGGGCAGCACGAGCCGTTGCATTTCATCGCGATGCGGCCACCAGCGGTCCCAGAGCTTTCGGACATGGGCGCGGGTCGCCGGCGGATAAACGGCCAGATCGGGCGACTCGAGAAATCCGGCGACGCCAAAGAGCAGCGCCTCGATGTCGTCGTTTTCTTTGCGGAGCGATGAAAGGGGCAGCCGTTGTGCGAGAAGAGTGAAGGCGAGCTTGTTTTGTTTGTAACCAAGCGCGGCGGCGATTTCCTGGAAAAGCGCGGCATCGCGCCCGTGCGTTTCCACGATGGTCTTGATCCGCGCGGTTTTGCGCTGGAGCCGGAATTGCGACGCGGCGGTGAGGATGGTCTCGAGGTGTTCGGGCGGCAAATCTTTCAGCGGCGCCTGGCAACGGCCAGGCCGGGCGAGCGGGACGTTCGCGGAAAATTTATCCGGCAACGTCGCGGGATCGACGCGGACCTGCGGCACGTTGCGATTTGATTTCGTGCGGGTGAAAAAGAGGCGCTCGCTCTGTTGCACGAACACGTGGAGAACGGCGTCATCGAACGCGGGGTTTATGGAATGGCCATGCGTTTCCCAACTGCGATCGGCCAGGTCGAATTCGATGGTCCCGCGCATTGGGTCGCCGTCATTGAGGCAGACGACCGCGTCGGAAAAATCGGGACCGGCTTCCCGATTCCAGGTGCCGAATTGGACGATCTCGACCTGCTCGCCCGAGACCGAAACGAAGCGGCGGCCGAAATCGCCGGCAAACCACCGGGCCTGCAATTCCAGTTCGCTCGGCGTACGTTGGGAGGGAAAGAGCGCGCGCTCATGGACGCGCGCAGAGTCACGAAGCTCGGAATAACGGCTGGCCAACTGCATTCTGGGGGAGCCGGGATTGTGAAGAAGCAGGCCATTCCTGGCGATAAGAAAATGGATGGCAAGCGCACGCCCAACGGCACGAGGGCGTGCCGTCTCCAACGCCCCCTGGAGCCGGCCTGCCCTCAGGCCGGAGGGGATTAGATTAAACGTGCGCGACTGGTTCTGGCGCCACAGTTTCCGTCGCTACGGCCGGCGCGCCCAGCTTCGCCTGTAAATCTTCCGCAATCAGCTCGACCAACGCGCCGCGCGACCGGGTGAAGAGAAATGAATGCTTCGGTCCGCGCCCTTCGCTTGGAACAATGACCAGATTCTCGGAGAGAAATTGCGGCTCGCGGGAGACGGCCGATCCCTCGAGATCGATGGTCTGGCAAAACGGTTTCCAGTTCTTTTGCGCAACGAAAACAATCTTGTGCGGCTCTTCATTCGTGGCCACCAGCGCGCCGAAAAGATTCGCAGGAATCCGCCGGCCGCGACCGCTGATGCAGGGCACGGCCCAGGCGATGGTTTCGCCGAGAAGATTCTGTTTGCTGAAGATCGGCGCGAGGCGCGCGGGCAAGGCGATGGGCAGACTGGTGGGCCTTCGAAAATCCGCGGCCGCATTTAGCTTGTGCAGCGCCAGCCAGATTTTGGCTTTCATCGACCGCAAAATTTTCGGCGCAAAATAAAGGAACGCCGCGATGGCGATGGCGAAAATCGCGAGGGCAAGAATGGGGTTGTGGTAAATGAGCGCGAGTCCGCCCAACACGGCGACATCCTCCGCGATGCTGAGTCCGATGTTCGAAACCGGCTCCGGCGAGCTGTTCGCGACGAGGCGCGAGGAGGCTTTCGCGGTGTGGGTGACGAGGCTGGTGGAGCCGGCGAGCAAAACGACCAGGACATCGAAAACCGGGCTCTGATGCCCAAGCGTCTGGATGGCGAGGAGCGCCCCGCCGATTGGCCGGATGACGGTATGGACGGTGTCCCAGGCGGAATCGACCCAGGGAATTTTGTCGGCAAGAAATTCAACGAGATACAGAACGCCGGCCAGGATGATGATCCACGGCTGGCCGAGGACTTCGAGCGATTGGTAGCTGGGGGAGAGAACGATCCAGTGCTGGTGGATGGCCAGGCTGGTGACGAAAACGGTGAGGTAAAGATTGACGCCGGCGAGAGCGGCGAGCCCCAGCGCCACGCTCAGCAGGTTGAATTTATCCACGGGGAAATATCAGACGCAGCGCGGGATTGTCATCTGGTTTCCAATCGCTTTTTCAATTCGTAATCGTGCTCGTGCTCGATGGAAAAGGGATCGATTACGATCACGAGCACGATCACGAGCATGAGTATAAATTGCACGGTTGCCGCGGAGGGTTTGCGCGCGGGCTATCCCGCTGATATTCCAAGGCATGCTCGATATCCGCCTCATCCGGGAACAACCCGACTTTGTGAAAAGCCGGCTGGCGACGCGTGGGGGCGATGATGCGGCAAAGATCGATGAAGTGCTGCGGGTGGATGCGGAGCGGCGCAAGGCGGAGACGGCGTTGCAGCAGCTCAATGGCGATCGGAAAAGATTAAGCAAGGAGATTGGAGGGAAACGATCGCGCGGCGAGACGGCGGAAGAACTGGAAGCGCGGGTGCGGGAGATCGGCGATGAGATCGCGCGTTTGAACGAGCAAACCTCCGCCGCGGACGAGCAGCAGAAAGATTTGCTTCTCCGTCTTCCGAATCTCCCGCATGCGAACGCGCCGGTGGGCAAAGATGCGAGCGAAAATCCAGTGATCCGGAGCTGGGGTGAAAAGCCGGAGCTAGACGCGCCCCTGGATCACGTCGCGCTCGGGACGAAGCTGAAGCTTTTCGATCCGGAGCGTGCGTCGAAACTCAGCGGGAGCGGGTTCATTTGTTTCACGGGCGCCGGCGCGAGACTGGAGCGGGCGCTGATTCAATTCATGCTCGACCTGCACACGCGCGAGCACGGTTATCTGGAAATGAGCCCGCCGGCTCTGGTGCGCCGCGAATGCATGGTCGGCACGACGCAGCTGCCGAAATTCGAGGAGGAAATGTATGGCCTGGAAAACGGTCAGCTTTTCCTGGCCCCGACGGCGGAGGTGCAGGTGACTAATTTTCATCGCGAGGAGATCCTGGCGGCCTCGGAGTTGCCGAAGAAGTATGTCGCTTACACGCCTTGCTTCCGGCGGGAAGCGGGCTCGGCGGGCCGCGAAACGCGCGGGATCATTCGCGTCCATCAATTCGACAAGGTGGAACTGGTGAAGATCACCACGCCGGAGGAATCGTATGCGGAGCATGAGTCGCTCACGGCGAATGCCGAG
>DASQLH010000237.1:0-40619 GCA_035630155.1 Chthoniobacterales bacterium | reverse complement strand
GCAGCGCAGCATTTTGCCGCGAGGCTAATTCGCCTGCCACGAATTCGCGTTTGATCTCGAGGCCGACCAGGAGAAAGAACATTGCCATCAACCCGTCGTTGATCCACTGACGCAATGTCAGCGCAAGCGTGTGTTCGCCAGCCCCGATGACGAGTGGGATTTCCCAGAGCGTCGCATAAAACGGCGCCCACGGCGAGTTCGCCCACACGAGAGCTGCAACCGCAAACCCGAGCAGGATTAATCCGCCGAGCGTCTCCGTCCGGATGAATCGCTGGAAAAAACTGCGGTCCGCATGCGTCGCTTCTGTCATAAGTCTGTCGAAATCATCCGCGATTGGCTACAGGCGTTGACCGTCGCCGACAAATAAATTTGAAGACTGCTCCAGCGGTCTGCGCACGCCCAAGACGTGCTTCAAAAGCTCTTGAAATCAAGGACGTTTGGCAAAACTTGAATCTCAGACGTTCGCGCCTCATGCCAAAAACCTTTAGGTGGGCCGTAAGGAGATCGCACTTGCCTGCCGCATCCGTCCCTTGAAGACGAAGCGAGTTCCCTGGGGCATCCATCTGCTCACCGCGATCCACGGCGTCGGTGCCCTGGCCTTAATCGTAATGGCCGTGGGATGCGCGCTCTCCGAGAGCTTCAGGCTGAGCCTGATTGCTTCGCCCGGGAGTGCGCTGATGATGGATTGGTTCGGGCGAAACGTCTGGATTTTTCTGCTGCTGATCGCGTCTGTCCTTAGTGCCCTTTGTTACGGTTCGTGGCGCTTGCGCGGTTGGGCGCGGCCCCTCACCATTATCTGCTATTCAATTGGCGTATTTGGCGGCCTCTGGGAAGTGTGGATGGGGATTCCCGCGGGCTTTCTCGCTGCTGCGATCAATGGCGGCGTGGTTGCTTATGCCTGCACCAGCCAGGTGAAAGCCGCCTACGGTCAAGCTATTCCAAATCCGAATTAGGATTATGCGTTCCTCCAGCCGAATGCTTGTGTTCTAACCCACCTCGGTGCGATAGTTCGCGTTGTGGCGTCTACATCGAACGTCCATTGCAGCCTGGCCCCGGAGGAACTTCAGAAGCGACGGCAAGATCTCATTCCGGGTCTGCTCCAACGCGCGAAGGAACTGGTAAATCTTGAGGATGGTTTGCGCGTGCGGTTCGCCAATTCTGCGGGACTTCTTTCGTCCCTCGCGACTGTCATCGAGCAGGAGCAAATTTGTTGCAGCTTTTTGCGCTTCCGGATTTCGATCGCGCCGCACGGTGGAGACGTAGAGGTGGAAGTGACGGGTCCGCCCGGAACAGCCGAGATGCTTCGGGGTTTTTAGGGACTGACATGAACGCCGATTTCATTCTGTTTTCGGCCTTTGGGATTGGTGTGGTCGCGGGCCTGCGATCATTGACTGCGCCGGCGGCTGTCAGTTGGGCGGCCTACCTCGGTTGGTTGAATCTGCAGGGATCGCCGCTGGCCTTTATGGGATCGATCGTGACGGTGGCCATCTCTTCGCTCCTGGCCATCGGCGAGTTAGGAGCAGATTTATCGCCGAGAATCCCAAAGCGAACCGCGCCCGGACCCTTGGCCGCACGTTTTCTCATGGGAGGTTTGTGCGGCGCGAGCCTGTGCGCATCCGCTGGCCAATCGTTAGCCATCGGCTCATTGCTGGGCGCGATGGGCGGTCTGGTCGGAGCCTTCGCAGGTTATGAAATCCGTAAACGCCTGGTAACCGGCTGGAGCATCCGGGACGTTTACGTCGCTCTAACCGAAGACGCGATTGCCATCGGCCTGGCCTGCTTCCTCGTCACGCGCTGAGTCCCTCTCGATCGGCAGCAAGGCTCACCTGGGCGCGGCGGTGCCGGAGTGAGGGCGAGCGCGCTTTGGGGGTGCCCTTTCTCTTCCGGTCAGTGGTTGGCCTGGATCTGGTGAAGAACTTCGCCCGTCTTTTTGGGCTTTTTCGCCAATCTGCGTGGCGGCGGCCGCAGCAGCGAGAACGCCACGGAAAATGCGAGAATGCCCGCAACAACGCCGAGCGCCACGGCGGTCGGGATTTTGTAAACATCGGCCAGCAGCATTTTCGCGCCGACAAAAACCAGGATGGCGGCGAGCCCAAAGTGGAGGGCATGAAAACGCTCCATCACTCCGGCCAGGGCAAAGTAGAGCGCTCGCAGGCCGAGGATTGCCATCACATTGGAGGTAAAGACGATGAACTGATCTTGGGTTACCGCGAGCACGGCAGGGATTGAGTCGATCGCGAAAATCAGGTCGGTCCACTCGACAAAGAGGAGTACGACGAAGAGCGGGGTGACAGCGATCGCGCTTTTTTCCGTAGTGAAAAAGTCTGACCCTCGTTCACCCTCGGCGATTGGAAAAATGCGGCGAGCAAGGCGCAACACGGGGTTTGTCTTCGGGTCGAGTTTAACCCCGTGGCTGCGCCACATTTTGATCCCGGCGAAAATCAGAATGGCGCCGAAAAAATAGACCACGACATGAAATCTTTGCAGCAGTGCAACACCGGCGAAGATCATGGCCGCGCGCATGACGAGCGCGCCAAGAATTCCCCAAAAAAGGACACGATGCCGGTAGCGCGGGAGGACTCCGAAGTAATCAAAAAGGAGTGCAAAGACAAAGACATTGTCCACGCTGAGCGAAACCTCGATGAGGTAGCCGGTGAGAAACTCCAGCGCTGCCTGTTGCCGCAGTTCTGCTCCGGCGTAAGAACCGATCCAGCCGAAATAAATGCCGAGATTGAAAAGAAGCGCGAGGATGATCCAGACGCCGGTCCACGCCAGCGCTTCCGGTAGTTTTACCGCGTGCGCCTTGCGGTGAAAGACACCCAGGTCCAGCGCAAGCATCGCGAAAACGAACGCGGCAAAGGCAACCCACCAGAACGTCTCCGGTGTCATAGCGCAAAATTCTGGCCATTGCCGAGCATGCGCAAGCGAGCTTCTTTGCCTGAGACGCCAGAGCCGATTCTCCTGGGGCGGACGGACTAGATAACGACCGGGATCAGCGATCCCGGCTACAGTCGATCTCTTCGCACCATGCTTGGATCTGGGCACGAATTTCGTCCCTGATCTTCCGCACGCCTTCCATTTTCTCGGCGTGAGTTCCAGTCAACGCGGAAGGATCCGGGAAGCTCCAATGCATCCGTTTTGCGATGCCTGGGAAAATCGGACAACGTTCCGCGCTTGTTTCATCGCAGACGGTAATGACATGAGAAAAAAGTTTGCCGGATTTGAAGACATCGAAGACGGCCTGCGTTTTCTTTTTGGAAATGTCGATCCTGACTTCCTGCATCGCTTCGACCACGAGCGGGTTGAGCGTGCCGGGCTCGAGGCCGGCGCTCTCGGCCGCAAAGAACTCGCCGCAAAGATGGTTGAGCCACGCCTCGGCCATCTGGCTGCGGGCGCTGTTGTGGATGCAGATGAAGAGGACGTTTGGTTTCAAAGCGTTTAAGTATGGCGCTCTTCCTATTTCACCGGAACGAAACCGACGTTCTCGGCAATCTTTTGGCCCGCTGGGCTGAGGGTGAATTCGACGAACGCTTTCGCCAGACCAGCCGGCTCGCCGTTCGTGTAATAGTAAGTCGGCCGCGCGTATGGCCACGACTGGTCGCGCACGGCATCTGCGGATGGACCTTTCCCATCGACCGTTATTACCTTGATTCCGCCAGCCTTCATGTAGGCCAGGCCGACGTAGCCGATGCCATCAGGATTTTTACCGACTTCGGCGGCGATCTGTTCGTGCCCCGCCATCTTTTGCGCGGTGGGGGCGTAATCGCGTTTCTTCATCGCGAGCTCTTTCCAGTCGGAGTAGGTGCCCGAGGAAGTGTTGCGTGTATAGATGGAGATCTTTCCGGGCTTGCCGCCGACAGCACTCCAATCGGTGACCTCGCCGGTGAAGATTTGTTCGACCTGCTTTTTGGTTAGGTTCGCGATGGGATTGCTGCTGTTTACGATCACGCCGAGCCCGTCGTAAGCGACGATCGTCGGCTTTAACGCCACACCTTTGGCCTGCGCCGCCATATTCTCAGCCGATTTCGCTTCGCGACTGGACATTCCGATCTGGGCGGTGCCGTCGATCAGCGCGGCGATGCCGGTCGTGGAACCTTCGGCGGCGATATCGAAGGTCGCATCAGGATGCTCCGCCTTGAATTGCTCAGCCAGTTGCGGGACCAGCTTGGCGCCGAGCGTGTCCGAGCCTTTGATAACGAGCCGCTCCGCGTAGCCCACATTGGCCGTGGCAACGAGCGCGACCGCAGAAACGAAACTCAGGATTGTCGTTTTCATTATCCGACCCCATCCGCCACGTTCTGCAATGGGCAAAGTGACAATCTCGTGAACTCGCGCTGTAGCAACGGCGCTATTTCGCCGTTCGTTCTTGCGCCTCGACATAGCGTGGCGGCTACAGCGCCGAGAAAATTTATGCGTTTTCTACGCTACGAAATGCTGATGGCGGATATCTTCCGCCGCGGCGGCGTAAACGGCGTCTTCGGCCATGTTCGTGGCGTGATCGCCGACGCGCTCGAGACAGCGCGAAATGAAAATTAAATTCAGGTAACCGCGAAGCTGCTCGGGGTCTTCCGCCATGCGCTCGATCAAGCGCCGGCTCGCGGAGCTGTTCATCTCGTCGAGGCCCTGGTCCCGCGGAACGACCGAGCGCGCGAGCTGGACATCTTCGCGGATGTAAGCGTCGAGCGCGTCCTTGAACATCGCCATTGCGTGCGCATACATCGGCTTGATCAAATCCGTTTCGGGCAACGCCGGATGCTGATTCAGTTTGCGCGCTCGCCGGGCGATGTTCGTTCCCTGGTCGGCCATTCGTTCAAGATTTGACGAGAGCTTCATCGCGGAAACAACGCGGCGCAGGTCAGACGCGACCGGCTGGAAACGGAGCAGCAGATCGATGCCATCCTTGTCCACCTGCTTTTCGAGTTGGTCGATTTCCTCATCGTCCGCGATAGCGATCGCGCACATCTCGTCGTCGCGTTGGAGCAACCCGGTGATGGCGCGGTCGAGGCTCCGCTCGGTGAGGCTCGACATCATGATGACGCTGTTACGCAAGGAAGAGAGCGCTTCATCAAAGGTTCCGAGGATGTGTTTGGGCGCGATCATTGGGGAAGGTGGATAGTTAAAGCGTTAAAGCGGAATTAGCCGAAACGGCCGGTAATGTATTCCTCCGTTTGGCGCTGGCCTGGGTTCGAGAAGATTTTGGCGGTGTGGTCGAACTCGATCAGGCGGCCGAGATAAAAGAAGGCAGTGTGATCGGAGCAGCGTCCGGCCTGCTGCATGTTATGCGTGACGATGACGATGGTGTATTCCTGTTTCAATTGCCGGATTAACTCTTCCACTTTCGCCGTGGCGATGGGATCGAGCGCGGAGCAGGGTTCATCCATCAGGACGATTTCGGGCTGCACGGCCAGCGCGCGCGCGATGCAAAGCCGTTGCTGTTGCCCGCCGGAAAGGCCGTAGCCGCTCACATGGAGCCGGTCTTTCACCTCGTCCCAAAGTGCGGAGGACCGGAGGCTGCGCTCAACCGCTTCGTCGATAAGCGTCCGTTTCGTGACCCCGGCGATGCGCAAACCGTAGGCGACGTTGTCGTAAATTGATTTCGGGAATGGATTCGATTTCTGAAAGACCATGCCGACGCGCCGCCGGAGGTCCACGACATCCACACCGGGCGCGTTAATGTCCCTGCCTTCGATGCGGATCGCGCCGCGCGTGATGCGGGCGCTGTCGATGAGATCGTTCATCCGGTTGAGGCAGCGGAGCAGGGTGGTTTTGCCGCAGCCGGATGGCCCGATGAAGGCGGTGACGGCGCGCGGGGGAATGCTCAGGTTCACGTCGTGCAGCACCTGGTGGTTGCCGTAGGCGAAGTCGAGGTCTGCTATCTCGATCATCCCGCGCTCGGCCTCGGGCTCAGGCGGGCTCACGGTGATCTGTGAAGTTGTTTCCGGCATTTCCAGGACGCTTACCATGATAGACGACTCCGGCTTCGCTCACGCAAGATAATTGAAGTTAGCGCGATCAACATGACGAGGAAGAGAAAGACAAACGCGCCGCCGTATTGGACCCGCTCGGTGTATTCGTTCTGCGGGATTTTCGAGCTGACGACGTAGATGTGGTAAGGCAATGCCATTACGCCTTGGAAAAAGAAATCGGTCATGCGCTGGACCTGCCAGGGCATTTCGTCTTTCATCGCGTAGGCGGCGGTGAACATGATCGGCGCCGTCTCGCCGGCCACGCGGGCAATGCCGAGGATGGACGAGGTGAGAATGCCAGGGAGGGCGTAGGGCAGCACGTTCTTGCGGATTGTTTGCCATTTGCTCGCGCCGAGCGCGAGCGAGCCTTCGCGTAAACCTTGCGGCACGGCGCGGAGCGATTCCTCGCTCGCGGTGATGATCGCTGGCAGCACCATCAACCCCAGGGTGAACCAGCCGGCGATAAGGGAAACATTCCAGCCAAAAAAGATCACGAACAGCCCAAAACCGAAAAGGCCGAACACAATCGAGGGCACCCCCGCGAGATTGAGGATCGCGATCCGCACCAGGCGAATGAGCGGACCGTTCCGGCTGTATTCGCTGAGATAAATCGCGCTGCTGATTCCGATGCCGAGCGCGAGAATCATCGAGCCAATAACAAGCAGAGCCGTCCCGACGATGCAGGGCCAGATTCCGCCAGCCGAATAGGCAATGCTGGTGGCGTCCACTTCGGTCCCGGGATGCTCGACTTTCCACTGGCGGAATTGCCGGTCGCTCAGCGTCATCTTTTTCCCTTCGAAATCGAAGACGTAAAGCGTTTGCGGCGGCTCGGTCAGAAACGGCACGTTGATAAACGGCGGCGTGGTCGTGAAAAGGGTGCGCCCTCCTTTGATGCCGATATCGAGGAAGATGTAAGTCGCCGCGGCGAGGATTAGGTACGTCGCGATGCGGAAGATCCAGAACGTCCCGCGCTCCAGAATTCGGCTACGCCTCCTATGAGTCCCATTAGTCATATAGGCCCTAGCCAATGCTCATTCGGAAACGCGCCACAAACTTCTGCGCGAGATAATTAATCCCCAGCGTGATCGTGAAGAGAAACAGGCCCACCATAAAGAGAGCGCGGTAATGCGTGCTGCCCCGCACCACTTCCCCCATCTCCTGGGCGATGATTCCAGTCATGGTGTGCACGGGCTGGAAAACAGCGCCCAGGCCCTGGGAAAAATCTGGAATGGCGATGCGGTTTCCCGCGCAGAGCAGGACGACCATCGTCTCACCGATGACGCGGCCGAGGCCGAGCAGCACCGCGGAGACAATGCCCGAGAGCGACGCGGGCACCAGCACGCGCGCGATGGTTTGGAGGCGATTCGCGCCGAGCGCGTAGGAGGCTTCCTTGAAGCCGCGCGGGACATTGCGCAGCGCATCTTCAGACAACGTGAAAATTGTCGGCACTGCCATGAGCGCGAGCAGGCAGCCGGCGGTGAAGATATTCAGTCGTTCGCTGATCGGAAAAAACGAGACCCATTTGAACCAGTCCGACTGTGACGCGGCGCGGATCGCCTGCCCGACTACGGCAATGCCGAAAAAGCCAAGCACGACCGAGGGAATTGCGGAGATGAATTCGATGTACGGTTTGATCAGCCTCTTCTCATGCCGCGTAGCGATTTCGCTCACATAAATCGCGGAGGCGACGCCAAGTGGAACAGCGATAACCAGGGCGACGATCGACACCATGATCGACCCGACGAGGAGCGGCACGATCCCGTACCAATCCTGCCAGAAACTCGCTGTGACCCATTCCTTGCCGAAAAGGAATGAGCTGATCGACCGATACCAGGGTATGGGCGCGTCGGGCGCCCAGGTCCGCAATTTCTCGGAAGCCGCGGGCTTGGCGGCGAGATATTCGCGGACTCGGGTTTTCCATTGTTCGAATGCCTTTTGCCCTGCGGCATCCGGGAGAGGTGGCGCGGTGGCCAGAAGGTTGTAGATCTTCGCCGTCATCTCCGTGCTAACCGATTCGAAGGTTGCGGCGCCTTGCTGCAACGTGGCGAGCGCTGTGGCGCGATTCACTTCGGGGACGACAATTTTGGCCGCGGCCTCATGTGCGCCGCTGCGTTCCAGGCTCGAGCGCTGTGCCTGGAGTTCGGCGCGGGCGAAAAGCTGTTCCTTCAAGGCGCTCGCCTGCTCGGTGAGGTCGGAAACCAGGCCGTGCAGGTCCTCCGCCGTTTCGCTGAAAGCGGATGCGAATTGATCGAAGGGTGTGAGGGCGGCATTGATTTCTTCGAGCGGCAGATTGCGCTTCTCCATCTCCCGCACCTCGCGCAGCCGGATCTCGCTCAGTTTTCGCGAAAGCCCTTCATGCTCGGACGCCACGCCGCGGATGATATCGACATACTCGAGGCCGGCCTGGCGATAGAGTCGAAGGTTGGCCAGGTTTTGGCCGAAGAAGCCGAAGCCTTCGCGAAAGAGGAAAATCGTGATCAAAGCCAGGACGATAACGGCAACGAGAGCGTTCCCGCCGAAGAACGCCTTGATGCCTTGTTCGACGGCAGCCTGGGCGCGGCGGGATTTCGTTCGGGGCGGGATAAAAATGCGGGGATCGGCAACGCCTTCCATGCGAAGGCACCTTCGCGGAACGGCACGCCGTCCGGCAATTGGTTTAGTGTTACGTTTGTGTGACAGTAGGTAGGGACGCCGCGCTGCGGCGTCCGCCGCATTGTGAGGCGGCAACCACGCGGACGCCCCAGCGCGGCGTCCCTACCTCACCGGCAACAGGACGCTGATCGTCGTTCCCTTGCCCGGTTCACTGGCGGCTTCAACCGTGCCGCCATGCAGTTGGACGATGTGTTTGACGATCGATAAACCGAGCCCGGTTCCGCCAAGCTCCCGGCTGCGCGCTTTATCCGCGCGATAAAAACGCTCGAAGATTCGCGGCAGATCGGCCTCGGGTATGCCGACACCCTGATCGGCGACGCTAATCCGGACGCGATCGCCCTCGATCTCCGCCCGCAGAAAAACCGTCCCGCCCGGTTGCGAATATTTCACGGCGTTATCGAGAAGATTGTAAATGACTTCCTGCACGCGATTCTCATCAGCCTGGAGGAGGGGCAAATTGCCAGGGAAATTTAGATGCGACTTGAGCTGTTTGGCGGCAAAGCGTTTCTCCCAGTCACGCATGATCGAATGCAGCAGTTCAGCGAGATCGACTTCGGAAAGATCGAGCTCCGCCCCGGGCGATTCGAGACGAGCCAGGCTCAGCACGTCCTCGACAAGGGCATTCAGGCGGTCCGAATGGCGTTCCATGATTTCGAGGATGCGAAGCAACTCGCCGGGGGGCTGATGTGGATCGTCGAGCAACGTCTCGAGGTAGCCGCGGAAGATGGAGAGCGGCGTGCGCAGTTCGTGGGAAACGTTGGCCACAAATTCGCGGCGCATTTCTTCCACCTGGCGCACGTGCGTCGTGTCACGGAACAGGACCACGGCTCCTTCCATCTGCGCCGAGTTTTCGCCGAGCGGGACCGCGCTCACCTCCATTTCGCGGCCTTCGCTTGGGCCGCGAGAGAGCCGCAACGATTCGCGCTGCGGCTGCCGGCTGCGGATCGCTTCCATGACGAGACGATCGACCGAGGCAAGGCGAAGCAGCTCCAGCAATGTTCCGCCGGAAACGTTTTCGCCGACTCCGAAAGCGCGCCGGAATTCGCGGTTCATGAGACGGACGCGCCGCAAATCGTCCACCACCACGAGTCCATCGAGCATCGCGCCGAAGACGGCTTGCACGCTCTGTTCGCTTTCGCGCACGCGTTCCTGGAGCTCGCGGCGGCGCTCCGTCAGCTTTTCAAGGGCGAGCCCGACCCGGCGGGCCTGCGGGTTGCCGCTGATCAAGAATTTTTTCGGGGCACGATGCTCGACAATGTCGTCGGCTAACTGATCGACGTCCTTCCAAGGCGCGATCCATTTGCGCCAGACGACGAGACCGGTCACAAACACGACCGCGACGAGCGCGGCAAAGGCGAGCCAGCCCATCAGTGTTCAGCTTTCCCGAATGCGATAGCCGAAACCGCGCACGGTTTCGATCGCGGCGGAGGCTTTCCCAAGTTTTTTGCGGAGCCGGCGGATGTGGGTATCGACGGTGCGCGTGTCGATGATGCTTTCATAGCCCCAGACTTCGTTGAGCAATCGGTCGCGCGCCTGGACGCGGCCCTGCCGGCGCATGAGCATGCTCAAGAGCTTGAACTCGACGCTGGTCAGTCGGACTGGCCTGTCACCGACGGTGACGTGATGGCGGGAGGGATCGAGGGTTATTGCCCCGATCGACAGCTTTTTTTCTTCGACCACTTCGCCCTTCGCGCGCCGGAGGATGGCGTTGACGCGGAGCACGAGCTCGCGCGGGCTGAATGGCTTCGTCACGTAATCGTCCGCACCGAACTCGAGGCCGATGATCCGATCGATTTCCTCCGCCTTCGCCGTCAGCATCAGGATCGGAATCTGCCGCGTGGCGATATCCGTTTTCAGCACCTTGCAAATTTCCAGCCCGGGCATTTTGGGCAGGAGCAGATCGAGTATGATGAGGGCGGGGGATTCTTCCCGCGCCTTCCGTAGTCCCGCCGCGCCATCCGTCGCCGTGCTCAAGGCAAATCCGGCCTTGCGCAGATGGAGCGTGAGCAGATCGACGACGTCTTGTTCATCCTCGATGATCAGGATTTGTGTGCTCGACATGGTCGACATGTTCGGAGCGACGAGCTTTGCAGAGCGGAGGCTCGGTTGTCAAAGAAGCTCCGGCAATTGTTGCGGCAAATGCAGAAGTCGGGGCACCAAGGCGCCTCCCACCTTCACTCGACCGTCACGCTCTCGGCGAGATTGCGTGGTTTATCCACGTCGCGGCCGAGTTGGACGGCGAGGTGGTAGGCGAGCAGCTCGAGCGGCTCAGTCTGAGTTTGGCTTATCTGGGATTTTTACATCCTTCAAACCGGGCGCGTCTTCTTGGCGGATGATTTCAGCGGCGGGTTTGTCGGTGAGGCGCACTTGAACCACATATGCCAGCCACGAAATTCCCCCCGCGCTTAAGGTGAGGGCAACAATGAAACAAATGGCCAACCGCTGCATGACGCGAATCCGGTCTGAGCGTAGCCAGACTTTGTCTGGGTCAAAAGCGCTAGCCGCAAGAATCTCCTGTTCAGTCCAATTGTTTTCTTTCTGTGCTTTCTTTGCGAGCGGACTGAGTTTGTCGCCACCAAGAACCGAGACTTTCCGGACGGTCGCTTGATCGGGATTTGCTATCTCTTTTTCAAACTTATATCGCGGAATCAACAATACATAACGCACGCAAAAAACCGCCGCGGCTAGGAGAAAGATTATTGCCGCAATCAACATCCAGCCAACGGTTTTTGGGGTAGCGATAAACCAGCCTCCAACCACGAATATCGCGCCGAGAAAGCCTAGGACGCGCTCAAGCACCTTTGGAATTCCCTCGTCAGGTAATTCCCAGTTTTTCAAGGGTCCGCGGGCGAGGAATCCGATCATTGCAACGGTACTAACAATGGCGAAGACGTATCCTACATGCGGTGTGAAGGGCCCATAGTCAGTGGTGGCGGCTAAAAGGCAGTGGCACATGGTTTCAGGACGGGCGGTATCCGGGCAGGGGTACGATCGACGACCTTGGAGGAGCCGAAAATACCTCCGTCGGCGGCGAACAGCCACAAACCTGGTTGGAGAATGCCGGTTACCGGTGAGGTGGGATGACCAAATTGATGCCATTCCACTGCCACAGCCATCGACGCAGAGACGCGCAAATGGTGATGTTCGCAGCTGAGCGTAACCAACAGTCCTCCATTTTTAACGAAGGGCGAGCTCGGCGTATCGTTACCCGAATAATTTTTCTTCCAAAATGCGTACCCTGCTAGTCGATATTCCAAAAACTGGTTCAGCGCGCCGAAAAAACCATCTTGCGCAACAGCTGGTGCTTCGAACCGAATATTTTCCTCCGGCCACACACGACGAGTGGAGCGAGAAAGGACTCGTCTCTCCCATCGCTGAGGATTTGGCGGAAAGTCGCCCCAAAATACTCGTTCGGAAATGCCAAGAATCGGGATTCGGCCGACGTCTGGAATATCAACGGTGGGGATAGGTAACCCATAGTCTTTGGCAAAATCCAAGTCGTGGGAGAATTGTTCTGCTACACCCGCGACGTCGCGAAGTGGTGCGTCTTTCGCAACTTCACGCAGTTCGGACATGAAATGGTCAGTCCGGAGTAATCCGCGTTCCGGACGTTCCGAAACTGCGTATCCAAACAACGAAGTTAATTTCTTCGCTTGCTCCTTGTGTAATCCCTCGATTTGAAACTTAAGGGTAGAAGGCGGGTCAGGAGTAGGGAGCTCAGGAGCGGAGGGCATAATACTGACGACTACGCAAACTTAGGCGTCGTTGTACGTCGAAATGCCGCTCGGGAACAAGGAAAAAGACGCGAATCCAAGCGCCTTTTTCAAAACGGTTTCGCGTACGGCTTTTTTCTTCGACCCTAAGCGTGCGCGACGTTTCACTCCACGGTCACGCTCTTGGCGAGATTGCGCGGTTTATCCACGTCGCGGCCGAGCTCGACGGCGAGGTGATAGGCGAGGAGTTGAAGCGGGATGACGGTCAGGATGGGACTGACGAAATCGGGAACGGCGGGAACGGTGATGATGTCGTCGGCGATGCCCTTTAGCTGCTTGGCGCAGTTGCCGGAAGTGATGGCGATGACGGGGCCTTTGCGGGCGCGAACCTGCTCGATGTTGTTCATGTTCTTCGAGAAGACGGCGTCGTCCGGCGCGATGAAGACCGAGGGGAGATCGGGGCGGATGAGCGCGATAATGCCGTGCTTGAGCTCAGCACTGGGGTGACCTTCGGCGAAGAGATAGGTGATTTCTTTCAGCTTCAAGGCAGCCTCGACCGCGATCGGGTAATTGAACTGGCGGCCGAAGAAGAGGAGGCCGCTCACGGAGGCGTATTTTTTGGCGATGGCTTTGACCTGGTCGCTCAATTTCAAGACTTCCTCGATCTGGTCGGGCAATTCTTCGAGCGCTTCGATGATGCGCGTGCCTTCAGAAGTCGAAAGGTGGCGCATACGGCCGAGGAGGAGGCCGATGGCGGTCAGAATGGCGACCTGCGAGGTGAATGATTTCGTGGCGGCGACGCCGATCTCCGGCCCGGCATGCATGTAGACTCCGCCGTCGCTTTCCCGCGCGATGCTGCTGGCGACATTGTTGCAAATGCCAAGGGTCCGGTAGCCTTTCCGGCGGCTCTCGCGCATCGCGCCGAGCGTGTCGGCTGTCTCGCCGCTCTGGCTGATGGCGAAGACGAGTGTGTCGCGCGTCATCGGCGTGTTGCGATGGCGAAACTCGCTGGCGAACTCCACCTCGGTCGGAATTTGCGCGAGCTGCTCGATCAAATATTCGCCGATCATCGCCGCGTGCAGCGCAGTGCCGCAGCCGGTGAGGACCACGCGGCCGACATCGCGCAACTGCGCCGGCGTCATGTTCAATCCGCCGAGCTTGGCGGTGCATTCCTCGTGGCTGAGCCGGCCCCGCATGGCGTCGCGCACCGAGCCGGGTTGCTCGAAGATTTCCTTGAGCATGTAATGCGGGTAATCGCCCTTTTTGATGTCCGCGTCGGTGAACTCGACTTTGCTGAGCTGGTAATTGCCGCCTTCGCCCGCGACCGAGCTAATCTCGAATTTATCGCGCTCGACGGCGACGACGTCGAAATCGTTCAGGTAAACGGCGTCGCGCGTATAGGCGACGATGGCGCTGACATCGCTGGCCAGGAAATTCTCGTCCTTCCCGACGCCGAGCACGAGCGGACTGCCGCGGCGCGCGCCGACGATGAAGTCGGGAATGTCCCGATGCACGAGAGCGATCCCGTATGTGCCGATGACCTGGCGCAAGGCAGCACGCACGGCATCCACCAGGCGACCCTTTTGGTTCGGCAACGTCGCTTTGCTGTCCCCATTCGCGCTTGGCTCGGCCGCGCCGGAGGCTTCGTAAAGTTTGCCGATCAAATGGGCCAGGACTTCCGTATCGGTGTCGGACGAAAAATTGCGGTCGCCATCCCGGATGAGCTGATCTTTCAGCGCCTGGTAGTTCTCAATGACGCCGTTGTGAACGAGGGCCAGTTTCCCGCTCGCGTCGAAGTGAGGATGCGCGTTTTGATCGGTCGGCTTCCCATGAGTGGCCCAGCGCGTGTGGCTGATCCCAAACGTGCCGGCGGGCGGCTTTTCCGCCATGAGCTTGCCGAGCTCGGCGATGCGGCCGGCGCATTTGCGGGTCTCGACGCCGCCGCCGTTCACAATGGCCACACCCGCGGAATCGTAGCCGCGATACTCGAGACGACGCAGGCCATCCAGCAAAATGGGCGCCGCTTCCGAACGCCCCACGTAACCGACGATTCCGCACATAAGAAAGAGCGTGGCACTAAGGGGCGGGGGACGCAACCGGCGGACCGGAACGGGCGTTTCAAGAGCTGTGGCCACGGCGCTATGTCGCCGTGCTTCGGACGCGCCGACATAGCGGGGCGGCTACAGCGCTAGAGCCAGGCGCAAAAAGGTTGATGGCCTGAGGCGCATTCTGCGTTAATTGGTCTCGTGGCAGCGAAAAGCCGTTCTCTTCAGGATTCATTTTCGGCGGCGGCGGTCTCGCCTCCGGCGCTTCCTCCCGGAACGACGCAGCGCACCTTGTCGATCATCATGGGTGGCGGAGCCGGCACCCGCCTGTTCCCGTTAACGAAAGACCGATCGAAGCCTGCCGTGCCGATCGGCGGCAAGTATCGGATCGTCGATATCCCGATCAGCAACTGCCTCAATTCCGGGCTGCGCTCGATCTACATCCTTACCCAGTTCAACAGCATGTCGCTCCATCGCCATATCCAGGCGAGCTACAAGTTCGACAATTTTTCGCGCAGCTTTGTCGACATCCTCGCCGCGCAGCAAACACCGGAAGGCTCGCAATGGTATCAGGGCACGGCCGACGCTGTCCGGCAGAACATGCGCTATTTCCTGGAGCGGCCGTTCGATTACTACATCATCCTCAGCGGCGATCAGCTTTACCGGATGGATTTCCGCGCGCTGCTTCACCAGCATATCCGTTCGGGCTCCGACATCACGCTCGCCATCAAGCCCGTCGAACGCGCGCTGGTTGCCGATTTCGGCATCATGCAAAGCGATGCGAACCGCCGGATCACCGCTTTCGTGGAGAAGCCGAAGGACGAGGCGATTCTGAGTGAATTCCGGATGGGTCCGGAACTCCTGGCCTCGGTCGGTTCCGCGCCCGATGAAGAATTATACCAGGCGTCGATGGGCATTTACGTTTTCAATCGGGACGTCCTCGTGGAATGCCTGAACAACGATCTGGTGGATTTCGGCAAGCACATCATTCCGCAATCGATCGAGCAACGGCAGGTGAGCGGATACATCTTCAATGGCTACTGGGAGGACATCGGAACGATCCGCGCTTTCTACGAAGCGAACCTCGATCTGACGGACCTGTTGCCCCAATACAGTTTCTTCGACGCGGCTGCGCCGATCTACACGCATCCGCGTTTTCTGCCTGGCAGCAAGATCAATGGCGCAACCTTGCGGCAGGCGATCATCGCGGACGGCTGCATCATCTCGGATGCGCACCTTGAGCGGTCGGTCATCGGTGTTCGCAGCATCATCCAAAGTGGCGCCACGATTCGCAACAGTATCGTCATGGGCGCCGACTATTATGAAACCGATCCGACGAGCGAACAACGCGGGCTGCCGCCGATCGGCATCGGGCGCAATTGCGTCATCGATCGCGCGATCATCGACAAGAATGCCCGGATCGCCGACGGCGTTGTCATTACGCCGGAAGGAAAGCCGCCGGACTTGGATGCGGGAAATTATTTCATCCGCGACGGCATCGTGGTGGTGCCGAAGAACGCGGTCATTCCGCCCGGTTTTTGGATTTGAGAAACTAGCGGTTTAGCGCCGCTGTTGGGTAAGGGCCGCCGCCTGGCCTTCCCGCTCCCATTTCTCCTGCTGGTTCCACGGCAGGGCGGTTTCGTGCTGCGCGCTGGGATCAGCGATGAGCGGAGCGGGATCTTTGCTTGCGCAGGACGTGAGCGCGAGACAGGCCAGCATCGCCAGGCCTGCGATTTGGGAACGGATGCGATTAATGATTGCTGCCGCCATACACTACAATGTCTCCTGTTTGCACTTGGACACCTCGCGCCAAGCTGCTGGTGATGATATCGCCGATGGCCGTGGCCGGTTCAACCGACGAAATGCGGATCTTGCCGATAAAGGAGCCGCCGCGCAAGACAAGCATTTCGGAGTTTGGCTCCACCCCCTGCCGCCCGCCGAGGCTTAACACGACGAAATTGTAAGCCTGGTTCACGGCGAGAACCGAGCCGCGAATGCCGGGACGGTTCGCGGAAATTGGCCGGTGGGTCTTCGGTGTTTCCACTTGGGTCGAGGGCTCCTGCGTGATCTTTATTTTGTCGGCCAGAAGGATTTTCTCCTTTTCGGCGGCCTCCAACTGCTTCTTGGCATCTTCCAGTTGCGCCTGGAGCTGCGCGGTGGACGTCGTGGAAGTAAGGCCGGTAACCGGCTTCAATTCCGCGTTTTCGATCCGTTTGCGCAGTTCGGCGATTTCCGTCTCGTTTGCCCGCAATTTAGCCTGCAGATCGCTTTTCTCCGTCTGCGCCTTGAGCAGCTCCGCCTCGGTGCTGGCGACTTTGTTTTGAGTGTTGGCGAATTTCGCATTCGCCTCAGCGATCGCCGCTTCGCGTCCCTTCAGTTCTTTTTCGCGCGAAAGTCTGAGCTGTTCCGCGCTCTGCCGGGCGCCCTCGCTTTGGACGATTTCAGTCCGGAGCCGGCGCGCCTTTTGCAGGTTAAGGATGCCAAAAACAGCCGACAGCGCCAGTAACGCAACGGAACAACCGATCAGTTGTCGAGACGTGATCACAAAAGGGGGAATTGAAAAAAATTGCTGGGGAAGGGTAAGCGTATAAAATCCGCCGCGTTTCTGGCAATCTCATTCCGGCTTTGACGCGTTTTCGCCTTCATGGCCGTATTTCGCGTTGCGCGATTCTCACTTCCATCCTATAGACGCGATATGGGTCAGCAACATCGGGTGAGAACCAAGCGGAAGCGACGCACGGCTTATTTGGATCGCAAAAAAGCTGCGGCGGCCGCCAAGGCTCCCCCGGCCCGCCGGGAAACGCCCAAGCCGACCAAGGCGAAATCCAAAAAACCGGCTGCGCCTCCGGCCGAAACCTAAAGGCCGCGCCGCCATTTCGACTTTGCGCAAACGACCTTTTGAGGCGGCAAAGTGCGAGCAGAGTATCTAATCGTCGATGGCCATAGCGTGATTTTTGCCTGGCCGGAATTGCGAAAGCTCCATGCTCGCCGCACTTCACTCGCGCGGGACGCGTTAACGAAAAAACTTCGCGATTACCAGGATTGGACGGGAACGCGGGTGGCGGTGGTCTTTGACGGAACGGGTCCTGTCCTCAATGTCACTTCCGATCCGGGCGAAATCCAAGTCTTCTATTCCCGAGCGGGACAGACCGCCGACTCGGTGATCGAGCGGCTCGCCAGCAAGTATGGCGGCCGTTTCAAACTGCTCGTGGCGACGAGCGATGTGCTCGAGCAGGAAACCGCGAGCGCCTGTGGCGCCGAGTGCCTTTCCGCGGAAGCGCTGCGCTGGCTTCTGGACGAAGCATCGCCAGCGTAGGTCGGCTGGTCGGCGTTGGTTAGGCCGCGCCAGCCAGAACGTGCTGTGGGCGGGCCAAAGCTTCGCGCCGGGCGCGTTGCTGACAGGTCGCGAGCACACGCGAGAGGACGCAGTAAAGCTGTTCGATGGGCAAATTCTTACTGACGTAGCCGTTCGCTCCCGCGCGCAGAGCGGCGTGCATGCGCTCTTCGTCGTATCCCACACCGGTGAAAACGATGATCGGCAGGTTCAGGCTCATCTCGCGGATGAAGGAGATGAGGGAAATGCCGTCCACTTTGGGCATGTTCAGGTCGACCACGACCACGTCGCATTTGTGATATTCAAGCCAGGCGGCGGTCTTGAATCCCTCGGTAAGGAATTCGCAGGTGTGGCCCTTTTGTTTCAGATAGGTGACCAGGAATTTGGTGATCGCTGGGTCATCATCGATGAGGAGGAACTCGACGGCATCGCGGGTAAGGACTTTCATAGTAGGCTCTCTGTTATAATTACTATAACCAGTATAAGCACTATCCTTGCCAACTTGCGCGACGGACAAATTTCGCGCGCGCCGCAGGCTGTGCCGCTTCCGCAGGAATATTCCGTTCCTGCTTCCAGCCGCTCGCCAACCAGAAAGTTGTTAGCTCTTCAGACCGGCCCGGATGGCGTCGAGCTGACCGGCGGAACCGAGCTTCTCGTTTTTGTGCGCGATGAATTTCGCGTATTCCTCGACAAAGATTTTGCCCGGCGGGCGAAAATCGAATTCGGCCGGGTGATCCCGGAAATATTCGCGATGGACGCGTGTCCAAACGAGCCGGCCGTCGGTGTCGATATTCACTTTGGTGACGCCGAGCTTGGCGGCGGGGAGATATTCCTCTTCGTTCACCCCGCGAGCGGAGGGATCGAGTTTGCCCCCGGCGCCGTTTATACGCTGCACTTCTTCCACAGGCACGCTCGAGCTGCCATGCATCACGATTGGCATGCCCGGGATCAGCTTCTTGATCTCTTCGATAACTTCAAAATGCAGACTTTGCTGGCCTTTAAATTTGTAGGCGCCGTGGCTCGTGCCGATGGCGGCCGCGAGGGAGTCGCACCCGGTCCGCTTTACGAACTCCACCGCTTCCTTCGGATTCGTGAGCGAAGCGTGCCCTTCATCGACACTGATATCCTCCTCGACGCCGCCGAGCTGGCCCAGCTCCGCTTCGACGCTAATCCCTTTGGCATGCGCGCGATCGACCACCCGTTTGGTAATGGCGATGTTCTCTTCGAACGACTCGTGACTCGCGTCGATCATGACGGAGCTGTAGAAGCCGGACTCAATGCAATCGTAGCAGGTCTCCTCGTCGCCATGGTCGAGGTGCACCGCAAAAATCGCCTCGGGAAACATTTGCTCCGCGGTGCGAATCATGGCTTCGAGCATGCGCTTGTCGGCATATTTCCTGGCGCCTTTGGAGAGCTGGATGATGAACGGCGCCTTGCTGCGGACGTTGCCGTTAAACAGCCCGAGGAGCTGCTCCATGTTGTTAATGTTGTAAGCGCCGACGGCGTAGTTGCCATAGGCCGGTTTGTAGAGCTGAGCGGTGGTGACGATCATTCCGATTAGTTTGGTTTGGTGTGGATTGCAGCGCGGAGGGGACGCCACCCTAAATCCAAAATCGGAAATCGAAAATCGAAAATGGCCTCAGTCCACGGCCTGCGTGGCCGGGAGCATGACGCTGACTGAAGTCCCGTTCGGGTTGGAATCGATATCGACCCGTCCGTTGTGATCGAACACAGTCCGCTTCACGATTGGCAGGCCCAAACCCATTCCCCGCGCTTTCGTGGTACAGAAAGGCGAGAAAATTTTCTCGCGGAGATCGGGCGAAATTCCCTTTCCATTGTCCTGCACGGTAATGACCACGCCGCTCGCGCGGTCACCTTCGCGGATCGACTTGGCGGCGAGGGTGATTCGCGGCTTGCTTTGGCCGGAGGTTGCTTCGGCCGCGTTTGCCACCAGGTGCGCGAACGCCTCGGTCAACGCCGCTTCGTCGCCCAAGACCCGGGGCAGATCGTTCGGCAGGGTGGTATCCACTGCCACGCCGTTCTTGGGGACGCGGACGCGCGCCAGCTCGATCGCTTTCTTCACCGAAGAGCGAACGTCCAGCGGCTTCATGACCAGTTCGGAGGGATGCGCAAAGTTGTTGATCTGGGTGATGATCTTGTCGAGCCGGTCGATCTCCTGCACAACGATCTCGTTGAAGTCCTTGCGGAAATCGGCGTCTTCAAAGCGCTCGGGGAGCAACTGGGCGAAGGTTTTGATCGCCACCAGCGGATTCCGGATTTCATGCGACATACTGGCCGCGAGATCTGTCCAAAACGCGGCCCGGTCCACCAAATCCTGTTTTTGTCGCAGGTTGTCCTCGGCGGTTAAATCGTGGACGACAGCCACAGCTCCCAGTGGATTCTTTTGGTCCACCAGCCGCCGCGTTTCCACGGAAAGGGAGCGCCGCGTGTTGGGATCGATCCATTGGCGGGGCGGCAGGTTTTCCCGGGCGTCGAGCGTTTCGCGCAGAAACGCCGCGATGCGGCTGCCGGCCGCTTCAACCGGTTGGTTGAGAGCGTCACGGGCGTCGACGCCGAGAATTTGTTCGGCCGTTGGGTTGAACCACCGGATTGTGGCCTCTTCGTCCGTGGCCACAATTCCAGGCGGGATCGACTTGAGTAAGGTCTCCGCGAGAGTTTTTTGGAGCGTCACTTCCTCGTAGAGGAGCGCGTTTTCCAGCACGGTTGAAACGTGCTCCGCGAGAAGCATCAACCCTTCGAGATCGTGGGATTCGAAACGCTGGCCGGTGATGCGGTGGCCGAAAAAGATCCAGCCGATGATCCGTCCACGGGCATGCAGAGGGACAATAACCTCCGCGGCGAAGGTATCGAGCGCGCGGCGCATGAGCGAGCGTTGCGAAGGATCGACCTGAGGGAGGTTGGCCCGGCAAATGAGGTGCGCGTGCAGTTCGAACCACCTGACGAGCGTATCGCGCTCGCCGTATTCGATTTCGTAGGTTTCAGGAAGGCAACGCAATCCGGCGCGCAACCGGTAGCGATCGCTTTGCCTGATCTTGGAAAAAATGCCAACCCGGCCGACTCCTGTCGCATCGGCCACGCTTTCCACCACGCTGGCGAGCAGCGCCTCGACATTGTCGAAGCGCCGAAAGACGCGCGGGAAACGGAGCAACGGCATCGACGTTTCGCGCCGGTCAGAAAGGGTTTCCACGCGGCGTAAAGGTTCTGGGGCGAGGGGGATCATGGTGTGTTCGCGGAGATCACGGTTCTCTTGCAAAACCCGCAGATGATCGAAACCGCGAGACACCAACGCCTGGAGTCGTCTCCGGTCAATCTGCAAATCCTCGGCCGCATAGACGCCAGACTGCTCGACCTCGCGCAGAGGTTCCGAGCGGAGAGTTCCGAGCGCGATGACCAGGACTTCCGGCAGGGCTGCCTGGATTTGTTCGAGAAGATCGCGTGCTTCCTTCGCGCGCAGATCGATCACCAGGATCGCGGGACTATTCTGCTGGAGGACGGCGTCCAGCCGGTCAGGCGAACTGACATGGCGCACCTGAGACAGGGCAGTGAGGAACGCTTTGCTGCGCCGGACGAGATCGGCGTCCTGTGAATAGAGAATGCAAACGGGCGAAGAAATCATGCCGCGGCCACCCCCTGGGCAAAGCGAACCAGCGGGAGCACAATATGAAAGGCGGTGCCTTTCTTCAGTTCGCTCTCCACCTCGATCTGCCCCCCGTGTTCCTGAATGATGCCGTGAACGACAGACAACCCAAGCCCCGTCCCGTAATCTTTCGTGGTAAAAAACGGATCGAAGACATGCGGAATGTCTTCCTCCCGAATGCCCTCTCCATTGTCGCGAATGGTCACTCGCAGCACCTCATGCGAGTCGCCATTCGTTCCCGAGACGGCCGCCATCCATTCATTGCTGGCGCGAATTTCTGTCTCGACGCGGAGCTCGCCGCCGCGATTCATGGCTTCCATAGCATTCAGGAAAAAATTGAGGAAAACTTGTTCGAGCTGGTCGGCATCGGCGCGGATGGTATCCACATCGGCCTCCCACGAACGAGTTAATTTGATTTCTTTTTGGTAAAGCCGGTGGCCGACGAGCTGAAGCGATTTTTCCAGCACGTTGTGCACGTGCATCGGCGCCAAAACCGGCTTGGCCGGGCGCGCAAAGCGCAGGAGCTGATTGACGAGCGAATCGATGCGATCGATCTCGTGGCCGATCAGGTTCGAGAAGGTCTCGCGAAAATCGGAGTCTTGGTAACGCTCCGGCAAAAGCTGGGCGAACGTCTTGATCGAGACGAGCGGGTTCTTGATTTCGTGGGCCATGCCGGCGGAAAGAGTGCCGAGACTGGCGAGCCGATCGCTCCGGCGGATTTGCAGCTCGAGACGTTTCAGCACGGTGATGTCCGTGAGCACCACGAGGGCGCCGAGCATCTCACCTTGTTGTCCGTGGAAAATGGAGCTGCTGGCGCGAACGACGGCGTTATGATCGCCCAGAGGAAGAATCAGCTCACTATTTTCCTGGCGTTCGCCGGTGCGGAGCGTCTCGCACAAAATATCCCGGAGACCGTTCGGCAACCGGTCGAGAGAATAATCGATGATTTCCCGCGGACTGAGTCCGGTAATCTGGCCAGCCTCATTATTAAACACAGTCACGCGCTCGTCGGAGCCGGCCGCGATCACGCCCGTGGTTAAGTTTTCGAGCAGCGTCTCATTATAGATTCTCGCGTTCTCCACTTCGGTGAACAATTGCGCGTTATCGATCGCCACCGCGAGTTGGCCGCAAAGGACTTGCAGCGCGTTTTGCTCGACGGCGCCATAGATGCGGCCGGAAACGCGTTGCCCCAAAAGCATCACGCCGGCGAGATGCTGGCGGGAAAAGATTCCCAGCGCCACAGCGATCTTGAGGTTATGCATTTCCTCCGCCACACGTTCCAGTTCCGGCGTGGTGCGAATACGGTGGAGCTCGTCAAGCACCAGAACTTCCTGGTGCGTTTCGAGGTAGGAGATCATGGCTTCACTGCGGCTGAGACTCAATTCGTTTGCGCCCGACTCTGGATGGATGGCGGGATAGCGCTGCCCATATGCCTCTTTTTGGGGCAACAGGATGAACACCCGATCCGTTCCGACAGCTTCACCGATTGTATTGGCGAAACGATCAAGCAGATCCTGAAGAGTAGTGACCGATTTGAGGATGCTGGCGGCCTCTCTCATCGTCGATTGGAAGTCGATTCCGCGCGATCCGATGAAGAGGCGATTGGCGAGGCGTTGAGAAATGCCGCGGGCCGGCGCCATGGCGAAGGCCACCACCAAGGCCGCCGCGAGATGGCCGAATGCGCCCGCTTCGGTCGGGAAAAGTGCCTTGGAAGCCGTCGAGACGAGCCAAAAAACGAGACCGTAAAGTGCCAGCAGGTAGCCGGTGAGCACCGCATAGGACGTCACACGCCGGAAGAAAAATCCGACGTCCATGATCTTCCGCGTCGAGATGCCGTAGGCGATAATGAGGGTGAAGACTACGATCCGAAACGGCGCGAACTGCACCGCGATCGAGCGCTCCATGAACTGGGTAGGCCCGAGGAGAAGCGCGAGGGCGACGCCGCCGGCGATGATGAATTGGAATTCGACCTTCTGCATCCCGGCCGTCCGGCGCATCGCCACTATGTAAAACACGATCAGGAGGACGACCGAGCTTGCGATGAAGAGGGCGAAGATGGGAAAAAGTGGTCCGTAAACCGGCAGAGGGACCAGTTCATGGCCTGCCTTTTCCCGAATTTCAGCGTAACGGAGAAAGTAGGGAGTGTAACAGGAGGCGATCGCGATGAGGCTGGGAATGCCCAGCTTAGCGGCACGTTTTCCGATTTCCGGCCATCCGCCATCGCGGCAAAGAATGCCCAGGCGCAGCAGATTGAATCCGTTCACCAGCAGAACGCCGCTGGCCCAGGCGTTACGGATCCAGAACGCGGCGACGCCGGCGTCAGTGGCGTTGAAAGAAAAGTGGAGCGAGAGGAGCCACGTCAAGATGCAGACTGAGACAATGAGAAAACTTTGGTTCGCGTGGTTCCGGGAATTCGCGCGATAAACAGCAATGCCAAGCCCAAGCTGAATGAGCATGGCCAGCCAGAAGGGGATGGATGCGGCGTTCATTCCCGAACGCGTTCCACCACGAGGCTGCTGTTGCCGCCGCCCAGCCCGCGCACGTTAATCAATGCCGTGTTGATCTTACGGTTTCGGTAACGCCCAGGAACGTAGTCGAGGTCGCAACGCGGATCGGACACTTCGTAGTTGGCGGTGGGCGGAATGATGTTGTACTTAAAGCACAAACCGCACGTGATCAGTTGGTGCGGCCCTGCCGCAGAGAGGGCATTGCCGGTGACACCCTTGATTGAGCTCATCGGAATGCTGTAGGCGCGCCGGCCAAAGACGCGTTTGACCATGTCGGTCTCGATAATGTCGAGCGCAGGATGTCCCGGGCCATAGGCGCAAATGTAATCAATCTCCTCCGGCGTCTTCGCGGCACCGTTCAATGCCGCTCTCATCGTTTGTCCCAGTCCGAATAACTCACCGCTGGCGTAATCATCACCCTGCGTGCCATAGCCGGTGATTTCGAGATAGGGAGTGACCCCGCGAGCGACGGCCGTTTCATAGTTCTCCAGCACCACGATGCCGGCGCCCTCGGAGATGACGCCCGAATCGCGCTGAAGGTCATAGGGCCTGCTCGCCTTTTCGGGATCTAAATTTCTAGTCGAACTAAGGCCAGCGGTAGCAAAGCTCGCCATGGACAACGGAGTAATGGTCGCGTCGGTTCCCCCTGCCACCGCGATGTCTGCTTCACCCTGTCGAATCATGGCCGTGGCCGAAGCGATCGCATCCAGTCCGGACGGACAGGCGGAAGAGATGGTCGTGGCCCGCGCGGAAATTCCCAGCGCCATGGTCAGGATCTGAGTGGCGGCTTGCGGCTGGCAATCGACTACGCCCGCGCTCACTCCACGTGGACCGCGCCGGGCGAGGTCTTCCCACCCGCCTTCGAGGATTTCCATCGCGGTGCTGCTCACTCCCAGCATGACGGGTATCGGGTGGTCAACCGGATGCTTTGCGGGATCGAAGTTTGCATCCGCCAACGCCATCTTCATGGCCGCAAAGGCAAACTGCGTATGCCGCGCCATTCGCGCCGGTTTAAATTTCGGATCGATATAATCGAGCGGCTGGAAATTTTTCACTTCGCCGGCGATTCGGCTTTTGAACGAGGTTGGGTCGAAGCGCGTAATTGTTCCCACCCCGCTGCGGCCCGCCACGAGAGATTTCCAAAACGCCTCGAGTCCGATCCCATTGGGAGCGAGAATTCCCATGCCTGTAACGACGACGCGGTTCCGGTTTAGTTTCATGATAATACTGATTCGGATTTGGGCACAAAGGCGTGCATTCTAATCATTACACTAAATGTAGTCATTATGTTTCTTTCGGCCCTTGTATGGATGTTATTCACCAAATTTTCGACTTATTCACAAGTTGCATCTTGTGCTCGCCTGAAAAAGTTTCACACTTCGGAGACGCCGTTTTGAGGCGAGGGGTAGCAAATTATACACTCTTTGCGCGGTACGGCCTTAGCTTTCTTCCACCACCATGTCTGTTGCCTCCGACCTCCCTCAAATCCTGGTCATCGATGACGAAATGGGTCCGCGCGAAAGCTTGCGCATGCTCCTGAAGCCGAACTATCAGGTGCACACCGCCGATTGCGTCGATGCCGGCATCAAGCTTCTAAAAGAAAAACATCCGGACGCCGTCATTACGGATATCCGCATGCCCGGCGCGAGCGGCATAGATGGTTTGCGGCGCATCCGGGAGATTGATCCGCACGTCGCGGTGATCATGCTGACCGGGTTCGGCGCGCTCGAGACCGCGCAGGAAGCGCTGCGGCTGGGCGCGAACGATTATATCAGCAAGCCGTTCGATGCGCGGGAAATGCGCGAGGTAATCGGGCGCAACGTCGAGCGGACGCGAATCCATCGTACCGGCGTCAACGCGGCTGCGGAAATCAAGGAGCTGAACAATCGGCTGCTCAAGGAGCTTGCCCAAAAAGAGCGGCTGGCTTCGTTAGGCCAGGCTTCCGCGGAATTCGTCCACGACCTCGGCAACCCGCTCACGATTGTTTGGGGCTACGTGCAGCTCCTCGCGAAGAAACTCGAGCAATCCGAGAAAGAAAACGGCGCCAAAAGCACCACCTCCGCGAAAGAACTCCAGATCATCGAGCAAAATGTCCGGCTTTGCCGCGAGCTGCTCACCATGTGGCAGAGCTACGGCAGCGTGGAGGCCGCGCCCCACAAACCCATCTCCGTCTCCGGCATCGTGCGCGAAGTCGTCAAAGGCGTCGGCCCGATGGCGGTGCAAAACGGCGTGGAGCTGAAATGCGATCTCTGTGAAGACCCCTGCACCCTTCTGGGCGATTCCGTGCAGATGACGCGCGCCATTCAGAACGTGATCATCAACGCCCTGCAAGCTTCCGCGGAGAAAAAGGGTTCAGTCACGGTGAGCTGTTTCCGCAAAGATTTTTACGTCGATGTCCGGATCGAAGATACCGGCTACGGCATTACGCCCGCACAGATGGCGAAAATTTTCGACCCTTATTTTACGACGAAGCAAGGCAAGAGCGGCACCGGTCTTGGCCTCTACATCACGAAAAAAGTCGTCGAAGATCACAACGGCTCGATCAAAGTCGACAGCACCCCGCAGATCGGCACCAGCTTTACGATCCGTTTGCCGCTCGCTGAATAATCAGGCGGTTTTCGGCGAGCCGCGTCCAACATTTGTTCGGTGTAGCCGGCAAGCTGCCGACCACTGCAGGCTGGCAGCCTGCGCTCCCCATCAGAGTGGACCGCTCCAGTTACTTTCGCTTGTCACTGCCAGTCCGTTCCATTCTGTTGAACGAGTGTCCGACTCTTCCTACCGCGTCGCTCCCATTTTCCTGATTCGCATGGCCGGCGTTCCCTTCGATGTTATCGAAGGTCTCGCGACACGGGAAAGCGTTGCGCTCGCGTGGGACCTGATCCGCAAGGAGAGCGCGCTGCAGAGCGCGATTGACGAGGTTGAGGTCTATTTCCGGTCGCACCAGCAACTCCTGACGAAGGAAGTGTATCGCGCCTTGCGTGTTGCCATCCGGGCCCGGCAGCCCCCAACCGGCATTACCGGCGATCAGCCGCCGTTTGTTTCGAACTACGCGGCGATCGCGAGCGAAGTGGCAGCGCTAAAGAAAAAGTTGGAGGATTCTCTCGGTCGTGAAACGGAGCGGGCGCGCACATCTCTCCTCGAATCGAGCCGTGCTTATCTTCCCCGGTATTTCCTCTTCGCGGCAGAAAGTGTTCGAGGCCCCTTGTGGGACAAACTGAACGGCACTTCCGCCGAAGCCGCGAAGCCCGATCCGCGAAACAGGGCGGCGCGAAAGTTCGAGCAGAGCCTGCTCATGTATCTGCAACGGGTCGCGACCAAGAACGACACCTTCAGTGAGTTTGGACCTTCCGGCTGGGGGACAAGCGCAGCCGGTCAAGCTGCCAAAAAGTTAAGTTTCGCTCCCGAGAGCGGGGTTGCAACTCGGGAAGTTTTCCTGGAGCGGTGGACTGCGCACGCCATTACGGCCGCGATCAACGCGGACCCGGAAACGCCGCCCCAGAAGAAACTGGAAGTACCCGCGCTTGATCCTCATCCCTTTCGCTGGCTTGTCGAAGATCTCTTGAAATGGCCGGACGGTCCGGCGCGAAGTCGCTGGCTGCCACGACTGGAAAAAATTGCCGAGCTTGCGGCGGACTTCGGCCGCACCTCGGATCCGGCCACCCGCCGGTCGCTGATGACCTTTGCGCGTGACGAGCTGAAAGCGATCGCCGGCGCGCGAAAGGAAACGGAACGATTCCTTTATTCCGCTGTCAATCCGATTGCGGAAGAATGTTTTCGTAATTGTAACTTCTCGATCTCCGAGGAGCTCGTGCGGGAAGTGGCCGAGGAAGCCGCGCCCTGGATCGATCTCTGGCGCGACACTTACGCGTTCATCGCCAGCCGCGTCGCCGGAGGGCTGCGGCAAATCCTCGAGATCTCGGCGCCGGAGAAACGGGTGATGCCATTACCCGAATTCTTGAAGGCCTGTGAATCCGCCCGCCTCTCGCTCACCGGTCCGGGTTTGGTCGCGCTGGCTCATATCGCTTTTCAGGAAGTAAAGAACGTTCTTCGCGAGCAATTGCGGCCCCATGCGGACAAGGCGGAATACCGGCTCACGCCCGAAGACTGCGAGATCGTGCGCAGGAAGTTCGACTATCCAAAGTTTGATGAATACACCTATCCGTCGGCCGACCTGCAGTTAGCGGCCGGGTCGATCGAGGCGCTGGAACGGGGTGATTATCAATGGATCCTGGCCGAGTTGCATCCCCCCGTCGCGCTGCTTCATCATGGCGTCTATTGGAGTTGCCCGGATAAACCTGCCTTAAACGCGGCCCTGGCCAGTACCACCCATGCCCAACCCAATTTTCATTTTGGATTTTTCGCAGCGGATTTCACCGCGCACACCACGGTTCGAGTTTTCGATGCCCTCCCGGAGCTGACGAATTTTGTGGCACCACAGCGGGCTAATCCGGGCTGGCGTCGTGTGCCGCCGGCCGAGGCGGAGGTTTACATTGATGACGAGTCGGGCGACGTCCGGTTGCGCCGGTCCGGGACGAGGGAACCGCTTGGTTCATTCGCCCGCGCGTGGCTCATTCCTCTCGGCTTTCATCCATTCCAATTTTCCCTTGCGCCGCACACGCCCCGTTTGCTTTGCGGAAAGGTCGTCGTGCAACGGCGAACCTGGACCGTCACCTTGGAGGAATTTCAGAACGGAGAGTTCCAGGGCCTCTCCCTGGAGCTGGTTGTCGCGGTCCAACGGCTGCGCGCGGAAAAAGATTGGCCCCGCCATATTTATATTCGGCCAAGCGAACAAGCGTTGCGCCGCAGCGGGGCGGAAGGGCGCGATAAAGACACTAAGCCGGTTTACATCGACCTCGAGAGCTACCTGTTTTTGGAAATTTTTTACCGCTGGCTCACCAAAGCCGGCGAACTGGAGGTGACGGAGATGCTGCCGGATCCGGAGCATCTGCTTTGGCAGGAAAAAGATGGCCGCCGGACGTTCGAGCTTCGCACCCAGATCGTTCCCGGATAATTTCGAAATTCGAGGTTTCTTCCCATGAAGATTATTGCGGTCGCGAACCAGAAAGGCGGCGTCGGCAAGACGACCACGGCGGTGAATCTCGGCTGCGCGTTGGCCGAGGAAGGCTTGCGCGTCCTGCTCATCGATCTGGACCCGCAGGGCAACGCCACCAGTTCCTTCGGGTTGCAGGAACTGGAAGGCGAGAGTCTGTATGAGCCGCTCCTCGGCAATGCCTCGATCGCCGACAAAATTCTGCCGACCCGCGTCGAGCGCGTCTTCATCGTGCCGGCTGATCTGGACCTGGCTGGCGCCGAAGTGGAGATCGCGCGGCTGGATAATCACCTCACGCGCCTGGCCGACACGCTCGCGCCCCTCCGCTCCGATGACACTTTCGATTTCGTCCTCCTCGATTGCCCGCCGTCGCTCGGCATTCTCATGACGAACGCGCTCGCCGCTGCCGACGAGCTGCTCACACCGATCCAGTGCGAATATTTCGCGCTCGAGGGCCTGGTGAAAATCGTCCGCATCATCGAGCAGGTCCGGGTTTCCGGCGCGAACGACCGGCTCGAGATCGGCGGCATCGTGATGACGATGTTCGACAGCCGCACCAATCTGAGCGCCCAGGTCGTCGCCGATGTCCGCGCCCATTTTGGCGAGCGCGTCTATGAGACCGTCATTCCGCGCACCGTCCGCCTGAGCGAAGCGCCCAGCTTTGGCAAATCAATCCTGGAATACGATTCGAGTGGCACTGGCGCCCGAGCCTATCGGGCCTTGGCGAAAGAATTTATCCAGCGTCATTCCCTCGTAGCGTAAACGTCGGGTTTGCGTCGTTTCGTGGGCCCACAACGGGCTGAGGTACCGGCTTATTTCGCGAAATCTTCCGATCGCCGACAACTTTGCCACGATTTCGCCGTATTGATAGGTGAAGGCGATCATCCGACGAGAGCGTGCGTCATCCCGAAACATCTCCCCCATGGCCGTAAGAGCACCGTTCTCCGCCGCCTTTCTCGCTGCTTTCGCGCTGATTTGCCTGGCCGCGGAGTACGGTCTTGCCCAATCGCCTCTCGGGACGAAGTGGGAGGAATCTTTGGTGCGGCTGCCCGTTCCAGCTGGGCCGTTGACGCCTGACGTAACGGTCTCCGCAGCCGCGCAGCAAGCCGTGGCGCAACGCCGCCCAGCCGCGACCTATATTTTCGGAGACGGCAAGCGACTCACGACGCGCAGCAGGACCGGCCGCTTTCGGCTAGTGGGACTTCGGGCGGGGGAGGTGGTCGATATCGCCCTGCAACTTCCTGCCCGTTTACCGGCCGGTTCGGCTATGGCGCAGCCCCTGGATGGGGGAAAACTCATCTCCTTTTCGAGAAGCGATGTAGATGTTGGTGGCCTGGCTACGATCCGTTTTCAAGCTGGGAGTCAGCCCGGATTATACCGTGTCTTCGTCCCGGGCTTCGGCGCGCCTTCGCTCATTCAGTTTTGGGTCGCCGATCCAAACAATCCGAGAGCCAATCCACCTGTCATGAATCCGCAGCATTGAGGGATATCTCAATGATTGCCACAACTACGACCGGAATCCGCCTCCGGAAGGCGGCGTTTGTTTTCCTTGTCCTGCCGCTTCTTCCGACGGCGTTGCGCGCGCAAATCGGCAACGATAACCCCACCGGCCATGCCGGTGTTTTCAATGGCAATATCACCACCGGATGTTCGTACGATCCCTTCACTGGAAACGCCACCCGGAGCATTACCGATTTGGCGGTAACCGGAGCCGTGGGCAAATACCCTCTCGCCTTCACCCGGACGGCGAACAGCCGCTACCTGCAGGCTGGGCAATTTGGTTTCGGCCAGGCCGGGGGATGGCGGCACTCCTACGCCTGGGAGATCGACGATTCAGATACTTCCCATAACCCCTCCGACCGGCCCACGGTTTATTCCGTTTTCTTCCCTGACGGCAGGATTATCAACTTTTCCGGCTCACCCTCAGACGCCTATTTTCAGGGGCCTCCGGGAGTGCCCGAGCGGTTCCAGCCTATGAACGCGAACGAGATCGCGTATCTGATTCTGCCTGATGGCGGCAAGGTGGAATTCAAGGGCACACGGATTATCGAGTGCGATTACGAGCTCATCCCGCCTTGCGATTACAGCTGGAGGTATCAGGCCCAGGCCATCATCGATCCACATGGCCTGCGTACCAGCTTCTTTTACCATCCGGATGGAAGCCTGGATTGGGTCCAGGAGCCGGCCGGACGCTGGATTCAGCTCTCCTATGCAACGACATACTGGATCAACTCGAACGGCTTGCCTGATCGCGTGGTTGACCATATCCAGGCGAGCGATGGCCGGGTCGTTCAATATTATTACAACCAGGCCTCCTTCTCGCCGGGAACAAACCTCTACACGTCTCTGGGCGCCGTGGTTTATCCATTCGAGCCGGCCCTCAATTTATCACCGACCGCCTTTTATGCATACCAGGCCCCAAACGGGCCCAACCCCAACGGGTATCCTCTTCTGAGTTTTTGCGACGATCCGATGTATGCCGGGCCGATGAAGAAAATTTCCTACACTTACGCCACGGTGAATGGCGACCCTGGCATTCCCGTCGTCGTTGGGCAGATCCACAGCGAGAACAATGGGAACACCGGTCAGATCGTTTCCAGGCTCTCCGTTCCTTTTATCTACTGGCGAAACGAAATCAGAGGAGACGGCCCCAGCCGCACGTTTGAGTACCCCAATGCGCCGCTGCTCTGGCGTTACACGGATTTCCAAGGTCATTATTCGACGCTTTCCCATGTGAATGGCTATGTGTCGGCCTTCACCGACGCGCGCAATCACACCACCAGCTACCAGCGCCACGGTCCCAACGGCGCCCTCACCGTGCTCACTCATCCCGATCCCGAACAGTCGACGCAGCGGTTCGCCTATAGGAACGTCAACGATGCTCTCTATTTTTTAGAGATACGAGGGGATGAGCGGTTGGTGAATGATGTTAACAGTAACACCTTTTTTGAGCGAGATCCTGTCACGCACCGGGTGTTCAGGATTTGGTATCCGGACTTTCCGAGTGGCCCTAAAGAGGAGTTCACCTACAATAATTTTGGTCAGGTCGAGACCCACACCATGACCAGCGGTGGAGTGGAAAACTTCCGCTACGATGGCCGCGGGATGATGTACGAGTCGTGGCCGCCCCCGACGCCGAGCGATCCCAACCCGGAGCAGCACAAGACCCGACATTTTTACTACACCAGCGGGCCCAATACCGACCGGCTCTGGTATGTGGTCGATCCCCGGAACAACGCGACCTGGTTCGAGTACAACACGCGCGGGCAGGTGACCAAGGTGACGCACCAGGACCAAACCTTCAGACAGAACGGGTACAACGCCGATGGCACCCTCGCCTGGACAGCGGATGAAAATCATCCCAACGCCTCGTGGAACGTGAACGAGCGAACCCGTTACATCTACGACGATTATAAGCGCGTCATCAGCGTGACCAATCCTGTGGATCCCCCCAATACCCTAAGTTATGCGCCTCCCAATGGCGCCGGCAGTCATTCGCACACTACGGCCTCGGTGTATCGGGTAACCTCGCCGCTGGCTAAGAAAATCGATTTCGATTACGACCAGAATTTTCGCCGGCAAATGGTGCGCAAAGGGGCCGAAAGCCCCGATGACGATGGCGGGACTTGGTTCGGCTACGACGAGGTGGGCAATCTTACCAGTGTCCGCGACCCGCGGGGGCACATCACGACCTTTGCTTATGATGAACGGAACCGCCGCATCAATTCGACCGCCCCTTATCCATTCCACACTCAGATCACCCGATGGGAATACGATACCCGAAGCAATCTAACGAAGGAAACACGGCCTGATCTCTCCTTCCGGCGGATGGAGTACGATCCGCAGAGCCGGGTGATCGATACCTACGGTTTCGCGAACGAGCACACCCATTATCAGCGGGATTTCGCCGGGAACGTGATCGAGCTGACCGATCCAAAGCCGGCCACCTATTCTTTCGATTACGACAAAATGAACCGGAAGATCAGCGCCGCCTATCCACAGGATGCGACCGGCGAGATTCGCGGCGAGACCTGGCATTACGATTGGGCGGGGAACATGGATCTGTACCGCAATCCAGCTTTTCAATACCGGCACCTCGAATACGATCCGCGCAACCGCCCCTGGCACAGCTACTGGAACTCGTCCGAGACCAGCACCGTTCCCGATTGGTTTGGGCCGGAGATCGCGAACGGGTATGATGCCGCGAGCCGGCTCACCAGTGTGGCCACGAAGCTCTTTGGCACCAGTGCCAATGAGACGCTGGTCTCCTTCGGCTACGACGATGCGAACCGGCAAATCTGGGAAGAACAGACGGTGGCCGGCCATCCGACGCGCCGGGTGGAAACGCCCCGGGATGACGACGGCTTCCGGGAGGCGTTGAACGCATCAGGCGGGTATGGGCTCCGGTACGACTACACAAAACGCGGCCAGCTCCGCACCATTTTCGATGGGAACGCGGCCCCGTGGGTTAATTATTCATATGACCTGGCCGGGAACATGACCAGGCGGCAGGATGTGTATGGTGGGGTGAATGATTCAACCAGCATCATGGACGGGGGGGTGAGCCAGTACGATGCGCTCAACCGCCCGATGATGTGGGAACAAACCGGAACGGTAAACGGAGTGAGCAACACGGCTTTTGCGCGGAGCCATTTCAACTACGATGCGCTCGGCCGTCTGACGGCCTCGTGGCGCGATGAACAAGCGAGCAAGGGAGAATCGTTCGGCTATAATGCGACTGGTCAGCTCACGGATGTGAAGTACAACGCGGACGGGGTCTCAAGCGGCAGCCCGCAAAACGCGACTCGCACGGTGAACTATGCCATTGCCTCGAACACGTTGAACCGCACGAGCATGAACGACAACGGGGATGTGAGCGCGTACGCGCCGAACGCGTTCAACCAGTATCAAAACGTGGCCGGCGGGGAGATGGATTACGACGGCAACTTCAATCTCATCTGGAGCGGGGGATTTAGCGCGAGCTATGACGCGATGAATCGCCTGACCTGGGCCCAGGGCAGCGAAGATCAGGCGCAATTTGTTTACGACGGGCTGGGCCGCTGCCTGAAACGGACCGTGAGCTGGGAGACGATCCTGATCACCTACGATGGCTGGAAACCGATCGTCGAGTGGGACGAGTGGGGATTCCGGAAGGCGTGGAACGTTTATGGCGCTGGGCCGGACGAAATTCTGTGGCGTTTTGCGGACAGCCCCGACCATCTGCGCTATCACCTGGACCGGATGGGGAATGTAGCGTTTCTGCTGGATTGGAACGGGGCGGTGGTGGAAAAATACACCTACGACGCCTTTGGCCTGCCTACGGTGACCGATGCAAATGGGGAGAACCCGCGTCCGTACAGTTGGTACGGGAACCGGTTCATGTTCACCGGGCGGGAATATTTCCCCGAGCTGGGCCTTTACGACTACCGGCACCGCTTTTACCATCCCATTCTCGGTCGCTTCCTCCAAAGCGACCCAATCGGCTTCTATGCCGGTGATGCGAATCTTTTCCGCTACTGCGGTGGAGATCCGGTCAATTACATTGACCCTAGCGGATTAGCTTGGAGTTGGGCCACTGCGGGGGTAGGAACGGCTATCGGAGGAGCCGGTGGGTTCGTGGCAGGCGTTTCCGGCCAGTTCTATTCAGCTGCGATCGGGAACGGCTTCAGTTGGGGTGCTGTCGGAATCAGCACAGCCTCTGGCGCAGTCGGCGGGTTCGTTTTTGGAGCGATTTTGGGGACAGCGACAGGAGATCCATCAGCGCTCCTAGTGGTTGTCGCGACTACATCGGGTTGGACGGCGCAGGGAGTGACGCAAGAGGCGTTGACGTCTCTGACGAAGCCGAATCCTACACCCCCGAACACGCCTCCAACAAGCGAACCAGCTCCCCCACCGTATTTGACCCGCCCAGAGCGCGAACCGCCTCCTACGTCTCTTGGTCGTGATGCGAACGGAACTTTTATTTTCAGCAATGGCGGTGGGGATGGCTTTTCCACAGGCAGCTTTGATGCGCCTAGCCCGTTTAGTGCTAGTTACGGTAGTTTCAGGAATGCCAATGACGAGCTGATTTTCGGAGGCAACGTGGATTTAACGTGGGAAGCCTACAATGTATACAATTCAGCAATTGAATATTGGAAGAACATTCGCAGGGAGGATGACGGCGGATAAGACCACATGATCGAAAGACCTATCTTATGCGATTACAGCAATTCAACGATCTAAACCCCCTAGCGATGATTGTGTTTGAACTTCGAACTACGACGTTAATGATTGCGGATCGACTCGTCCTGTTATGGAGCGGGGTATCATGAAAGCGCTTCCGGAGTTTTTCAAAGGTGTTCGCATCGGCCGATTTCTCCTTGTTTTCGTAGTTTGTTGCTTCTTTTTGGGGTTGCTTCTCGCCGGCCTTCAAGACCTGCTTGAAATTACTTCGGCGTCTCGATGGTATTCTCTATTCACCGGTGTTCCTCTGCTTGGAGTGATCTTGCTTATCATCCTATTGGACGGGCTGATGCGGAACGGACATTTGCGCTGGCTGGCGCGTGATAGGAAAGAAAAGAGAAAAGGGGTCATATCGAAATAGCGAACACGAAGGGGTTTGCTGCTTAGGATTGAAAGGTAATTGAGCTCACATACAAGGTCAGAGCTAAGTATTGACACAAATTTGTGGTGCGAGCAGCGTGGATCCTCGACGAACGTTATCGACGCAGCCGAACCGAGCCGACTCGCCGCTGTTGCGCTATGAAATTCAAAATTGAACTCATGCTCGCCGGAATAAGTTGGGCCGTTGGTTTGGCCACCTACAGCCTCGTCCTTCACTTTGTCTACGGTGACAAAGCGCTGCTTTTCAACTTGGTCCAAATCCTACCGCTTTCGATAATTGGCTTTCTCCCTGCGTTTTTTCTCATTCTTGTCCCGGTGATGCGTTTTCTCGCTTCGACACTCAGGGAATCGCGCCGGTTTTGGCCTTATCCATTGCTCGCATTGGCAGTTGGATTCTCACCCATGGTTATGATTTGGGGATATGCCTTCCTTGCTATCCTGCTGCTTGGATATGGTGTTGATAGTTTGTTTTCAGTTTCGTATTTCGTCGCGCCCGCCACGAGACCACTATACTTTATGTTCGCCGCATCTTCACTCGCGGTCGGGGCCGGTTTCGGCATTTTGAAATATCGTGAAAGGGCGACACATGCTCGAAGCGTGTAAATCTCATGGTAGCCGTTGCACGTCCTTCCCCCTCAACAAAAAGAACGTCCAGAGGTCGGTTATACGCGAGCAGCCAATGCATTTCAATCGACGTGAAATCGTGGCAGGCGTTATTGCCTAGGTAAGCAATAGCAGATCGCAACGCGCGTTGCCCGATCCCCATTCCCGCATGTTCAGTCGAACATTTTTGCAGCAAGCCGCGAATTTTGTGCGTAGAATCTTCGATGGAGTTAACCAGGAAGCTCGCGATTCTGGCCGACGCGGCGAAATATGACGCGTCCTGCGCCAGCAGCGGCACCACGAAGCGCAACTCGCGCACATCCGGCGGCCTCGGTTCCACGACCGGCACCGGCATCTGCCACAGCTACACGCCCGACGGCCGCTGCGTTTCGCTGCTCAAGATTCTGCTCACAAACTACTGCATCTACGACTGCCTCTATTGCATCAATCGCATCTCCAGCGACGTCCAGCGCGCCCGCTTCACGGTTAATGAAGTGGTTCAGCTCACGCTCGATTTCTACCGGCGCAATTACATCGAAGGGCTGTTCCTCAGTTCGGGAATAATCCGGAATGCCGACTACACCATGGAGCAGGTGATTGCCGTTGCGCGCGCCTTGCGGCAGGAGCACGCCTTCCGCGGTTACATTCATTTGAAAACGATTCCGGAAGCGTCGCCGGCTTTGATTGAGGAGGCGGGGCGCTGGGCGGACCGGATCAGCATCAACATCGAGCTGCCCACCGAGGCCTCGCTCGCGCAGCTTGCGCCCGAAAAAAACCTTCAGCGGACACGCGCGGCCATGGCCGGCATCAAAGAGCGGATCGATGAAGCGAAGGTCGCCCGCCGTGAAAGTCGCAAAGCGCCTGCGTTCGCTCCTGCGGGGCAAAGCACCCAGATGATTGTCGGCGCGACCGATACTTCCGATGCCGCGATCCTCGAGCAGGCGTCGTCACTCTATTCGCAATACAAATTGCGGCGCGTTTACTATTCCGCTTTCAGCCCGATTCCTGACGCCTCCAGCAAGCTTCCGGCGATCGCGCCGCCGCTGGTGCGCGAGCATCGCCTTTACCAGGCGGATTGGCTGGTGCGTTTTTACGAATTCGAGGTGCAGGAGCTCACCACCAGCGCCGCACCGAATCTCGATCTGGCCATCGATCCGAAACTTGCCTGGGCCTTGCGCAACCGGCACCTGTTCCCGGTCGATCTGAACAAGGCGCCGCGTCAATTGCTCCTGCGCGTTCCCGGCGTCGGCACTAAATCGGTGGAGCGAATTCTCAAAGTGCGCCGCTGGCACAAGATCCGGCTCGAAGATTTACCGCGCCTCCATCTGAGTCTCAAAAAAGTCCTGCCGTTTATTGTGACCCCCGATCATAACTCCGTGGCGCTGGCCCTGGATAGCGACGCGCTCGCGGCCAGGTTTGTCCCCGCCAACCGGCAGCTCGATCTGTTTTCCGCCGCGGCTTCGGCCGTTAACGGTCAGCTCTAGGTGTGGAACGGATTAGCTTCCCGCCGACCTTCGCTGCCTGGAGAAAGCGGCGCGCACGGCGCTCCATCGCGAGCTTCCGCCTGGTGCACTCGTCTGGGAGGAATTGGGGCGAGACGAGCCGGCGCTGGACCTTTTTGAGGAAAACGAAACTCCTTCCGCTTCAGAGGCGATCTCAAGATTCCGGGTGCCGAAAAAGTTCGTGGAGCTGGCGCGCCTGATTTCCCTTCATCAGGACGAACGCCGCTGGGCGTTGCTTTACCGCCTGCTTTGGCGGCTCACCCATGGCGAACCGAAACTGCTCGAGATCGTGATTGATCCCGACGTGAGTCTCGCGTTCGACTGGCAGAAGTCTGTCCGGCACGACATTCATAAAATGCGCGCATTCGTCCGCTTTCGCGAAATCGCGCGGGATGGCGGGAAGTGGTTCGTGGCGTGGTTCGAGCCGAAGCACCATATCGTCGAGCACAACGCCGCCTTTTTTGTCGATCGGTTCGCGTCGATGAGCTGGTCGATCCTCACGCCGGAACGCTGCGCGCATTGGAACGGGCGCGCGCTTTCCTTCACCGACGGCGTGGACAAATCGAAAGCGCCCACCGGGGACGAAGTCGAAACGCTTTGGCTGACCTATTACGGAAACATTTTCAATCCCGCGCGCGTCAAGGTGCACGCGATGCAAGCCGAGATGCCGAAGAGATATTGGCGGAACCTGCCGGAGACGGCGCTGATTCCCACGCTCTTGCAGGAGGCGCCCGGGCGGGTCGAAGAGATGATGAAAAAAAGCGCGGCGAAATTTGTGGCGAAAGACGAGGAGGATTGGCAGCCCGCGCCGGCGCCCGAGACGTCGAGCCTGACCACGCTTCGGAACGCAGCGAAAACCTGCACCGCCTGCCACCTCTATAAACACGCGACCCAAACCGTTTTCGGCGAAGGGCCGAAAGGCGCGAAGCTTATGCTGCTTGGCGAACAGCCGGGGGATCAGGAGGATCTTGCGGGAAAGCCGTTCGTCGGCCCGGCTGGCAAGATCCTCGATCGCGCTCTGGAGGAAGCGGGGATCAATCGCGCGGAGGTTTACGTCACGAACACAGTGAAGCACTTCAAATGGGAGCCGCGCGGCAAACGCCGCATCCACAAAAAGCCGAACTCCCGCGAGATCGCCGCCTGCCGCCCCTGGCTCGAAGCGGAGCTGCGTGTCGTGAACCCGGGGCTTCTCGTTTGCCTCGGCGCCACGGCCGCCCAGGCCATCTTCGGGCCCGCATTTCGGGTCACGCGCGATCGCGGCAAAGTCCTGAAATCGGAACTGGCGCCAAAAGTGGTGGCGACAGTGCATCCCTCTTCGCTGCTCCGCCAGCCCAATGAAGAATCGCGGGAGCGCGAGTACAATCTTTTCGTCGCCGACCTTCGCGTGGCGCTGAAGGCAGCGCGATAATCGCCGGGAAGGTGGATCGCGCGCTCCGTCGCGCGATGCCAAACAAGTCGCGGCTTCGCCGCGCAAGATTAACATCGAGCGCCGGAGCGCTCGATCCACCTCTCAGTGGGCGAGTTTTCGCTCGCCCCACTCAAGATCTGCCTTCGCGCTACGGCTTCGGCGATACGCTGGGTGCAGCCGGTGCTGAAGCCTCTTCGGTCTTCTTCTTCTTGCTCGGCCTTTTCTCCGCCTTCTCGGCGTCAGTCATCGGGCCGACCTTCAAGGTCCTGGCTTCCAGACTTCCATCGGCGGCCTTCACATAATTGCCGCGCACTTCTTCATTTGCGGCGAGGTCTGCGAAGGTCGCGGGCGCACCGGCTTTCTTGATGACGGTCGCCTCGGTCACCTTGAAGATGCGGGATTTTTCCTTGCCCGCGATGGTGAAGGTTTTTGTCGTTTGCTCTACGCTGGCGATCGTTCCGTGAAACGGAAGCGCCTTGACCTTGGTGGTGGTTGTTGCAGCGGCCGGGGCTTGGTCGGTCGCTGTAGTATTTGCCTTGGGCGAGCTCTCTGGACTGGCCGCTGGCGTTGGCGAAGCTGCGAAAGCGGCGACTGGCGTGCAATAGACCAGGGCCGCGGTACAAGCGGTGAGGATGTTGATTTTACTGTTCATGGGAGGATTTCTGTCTGTTGTCGGGTCGAAAAATTCGACCGCGGTTGTGGAGGGTTTAACTGCGTTGAAGCGGCTGTTCTAGCGAGACCAAGCCGGAAATGCAATCCCGAACTGTGGAAAATTCGAAATCCGAAGCCCGAATTTCGAAACAATTTTCGGAAATTTGAAATTCAAATTCGAAACCGGCAGCGATCCCTACCTTTTTGTTTCTCGGATTTTTTTCGGATTTCGAAATTCGGATTTCGAATTTTCTTCCCCTAGTCTCCCGGCTTGCCTTCCAGCAGCGGTTCGCACGGCACCGTCTCCGGCCCTTTCTCCGTACAAACCGCGTAGCTCGCTCCGGGATACATCGACACGCCCGCGTATTCGCCCTTCGCATTCAAGGCGTAGAAATTGATCCCGAAGTTCGGGTTCCCCTTGCTGTTGAGAAGCCGCTTCTCCACCGTGTTCGCCTTGATCCGCTTGCAGGCGTCGAGTCCCGCGTCCTTCGGGTGCATCCCGCGCCGCATGTTCTCCACGATCAGGAATGAGCAGAGATTGTAGAGGTTCGCTTCCCCGCGCCCCGTCGATCCCGCCGCGCCGATCTCCCCATCCACGTAAAGCCCCGCGCCCAGGATCGGCGAATCGCCGACGCGTCCCGGGATCTTCCAGGCCAGGCCGCTCGTCGTGGTCACGCCGCAGATCTCGCCTTTGGCGTTGATCCCGTCGCAATTGATCGTCCCATAAATGTGCCGCGCATCGATCAACCCTTCCGCCACCATTTGCTGCATCGCTTCACGGCCCGCCTTCGCCCGCTTTTCCGGGTCGAGATAATGCGACGGATCGATCCGCCGTTTCCAATCCAGCCAAAGTTTTCTCGAGTTCTCCGTGTTGAGATCGTCCTCGATCTTGAACCCGAGCCCGCGCGCAAAATTCTGCGCGCCTTT
>DASQLH010000236.1:0-4010 GCA_035630155.1 Chthoniobacterales bacterium | reverse complement strand
GTTTTACCCTTCGAAAATATGAGCGACGCGAAAGAGAACGCCTTCTTTGCCGATGGCGTGCAGGACGACATCCTCACGGCGCTGGCGAAAGTGGCCGACCTGCGGGTGATCTCCCGGACAAGCGTGATGGGATACCTCGCGAACGCGAAGCGCGACCTGCGCGAGATCGGCCGGGCCCTTGGCGTGGCCCACGTCGTGGAAGGCAGCGTCCGGCGCGACGGCGGCAGAGTGCGCGTGGCCGCACAGCTCATCGACACGCGGACGAACACGCAACTCTGGGCCGAAAGCTACGATCGCGAGCTGGCGGATGTCTTCGCCATCCAGAGTGAGATTGCGCAACAGATTACGAAGGCGTTGCAGGCAACCCTTTCGCCGCAGGAGAAATCAGCGATCGAGAAACAACCGACGAACGACCTCGAAGCGTTCGATCGTTACACCCGCGCCAAGACTACGCGGCTCACCACCAGCTTTGGCCCTCTCTACAGAAAGACGATGCTGGAGGCCATCGAGCTTCTCAACCACGCGGTGGCCCGCGATCCGGCGTTTCTCCTCGCCTGGTGCGAGCTAGCTAACGCGCATGACGTTCTTCATTTCCTCTACGATCCAACGCCGGCCCGGCTCGCCCTCGCGGAGCGCGCCGTCCAGACTGCTTTGCGCCTGGGGCCGGACGCCGGCCCAGCACGTCTCGCCCTGGCACGACATCTCTATAACGGCTACCGCGATTACGATCGGGCGCGGATCGAGCTGGAGAATGCCCGCCTCACCCTGCCCAACAATGCGGAGGTCTTTGCCTTGACTGGCTACATCGACCGCCGCCAAGGGCGCTGGACAGAATCCACCCGAAACCTCGAGCGGGCCGTCGAACTCGATCCGCGCAACCCCCTCCTTCTCTCGGACGTTTCACGTAGCTATGTGCATCTGCGCCGTTATGCCGACGCCGCGGCGGTTTTGGATCGCTCTCTGACCATCGGACCGAGGGACGGGCTGGTCAGGATTAATCGTGCCTGGGTTGATTTTTATTGGCGCGGTGATCTCCGCCCGTTGCACACCACGATTAACGCAATTCTCGCCGAGGACCCGGCGGCCGCTTCCGTCATCGCAGGCGACTGGCTCCATTTGGGCCTTTGCGAACGCGATCTTGAGATGGCAGACCGTGCCCTGGCTGCCATGAAGAGCGACGAAGCTTTCACCCTTGGGCATATATATTTCAGCCGGGCTTTTGGGAAAGCGGTGGTCGCCCGTCTTCGGGGAGAGACCGAGGCGGCACGCACGGCGTTCGACGCCGCTCGCGTTCAACAGGAAGCACTCGTCCGCGCGCAGCCGGCGCATGCTCCGACGCTTTGCGCTCTCGCCTTGATCGATGCCGGGCTCGGAAAAAAAGAGGAGGCTTTGCGGGAGGGCCGCCGCGCGGTTGAACTCGTGCCGATAGAGCGCGACTCCCTCGTCGGCGCGGACATGATTTACGGCTTCGCCATCATTTGCGCCTGGGTCGGTGAGAACGATCTCGCCTTCCAGCAATTGGAAATCGCGACGCAAAAACCGTGTGAATTGAGCTACGGCCAATTGAAGTTGCACCCGTTCTGGGACCCACTCCGGGCCGATCCGCGCTTCGAGAAAATCGTCGCCTCGCTCGCACCGAAACAATAGCCGCTTTAGCATCCGTCTGGTCGCGTGAGTGAAACACGGGACCGCGCGCGTGATGGATCCCAGGAATTTCTTCGCCGAACTCAAGCGTCGCAACGTTTATCGGGTGGCCGTGGCCTACGCGATTATCGCGTGGCTCCTCATCCAGATTGCGACCCAGACCTTTCCGTTTTTCGCGATCCCAATTTGGGGCGTGAGGCTTGTGGTTTCCCTGGTGCTGCTCGGGTTTCCGGTCGCGCTCATTTTCGCGTGGATATTCGAACTGACACCGGAAGGCCTCAAGCGCACCGGGGAGGTCGCTCCCCACCAATCGATCGCTCGCCGCACCGGCCGCAAACTGGATTTTGTCATCATCGCCGTTCTCCTCGGCGTCATTACGTTTCTTCTCGTGAGCCGGACGCGGCGCGCGCCGCCGCCGGTGGCCGCCGCGCCGGAGAAAACCATCGCGGTTCTGCCGTTCGAAAATCTGAGCGACGAAAAAGAGAACGCCTACTTCGCCGATGGCGTCCAGGACGACGTGCTCACGGCAATTTCGAAGATCGCCGATCTTAAGGTGATCAGCCGAACCTCGGTGCTGAGCTATCCGCCCGGCGCCTCGCGTGATCTCAGTGAGATCGCCGATGCGCTCCGCGTGGCGCACGTCGTTGAAGGTAGCGTGCGTCGATCCGGCGGGAACGTTCGGGTGACGGCCCGTCTGATAGAGGCGCGCACCAAAGTGCAACTTTGGGCGGAACACTACGATCGTAAGTGGGCGGACATTTTCGCGATCCAAAGCGAGATCGCGCAAAAGATCGCAGACCAGCTGCGGGCGAAGCTTTCCCCGACGGAGCAGGCGGATATTGAGGCGCCGCCCACGAAGAACATGGAGGCCTACGACCTTTACCTGCGCGCGAAAACCGTCAGCCGAAATGCTGTGGATGGCCGGCGCGAGATTATCGAGGAACGAACGAAGTTGCTCGGCCAGGCGATCGTGCTCGATCCGACGTTCGTGGGCGCCCTCTGCCAGTTCGCCCGCGCGCATCTCGCCGCCTATTGGTTTAACCACGATCGCACCCCGGCCCGCCTCGGCCTGGCGAAGGACGCCCTGGACGCGGCCGCGCGATTACGGCCGGGCGATGCCGAAGTTCATCTCACGCGGGCCCGCCTGCATTACTGGGGCTACCGGGACTATGCCTCCGCGCTGGCTGAGCTGGAACTGGCGCTGCGGACACGGCCGAACGAGCACGAGGCCGTTTACTTCACGAGTTTGATCGAACGCCGGCAAGGCGAGTGGGAGAAATCCCTTCGCAACAACGAAGCCGCCGCCAGGATGGACCCGCGGAACGTCAACGTCTTCGATAATCTGGCCACCACCCAGATCGCCTTGCGCCGATATGCCGAGGCGGCGCGAACTCTGGACGGAATCCTCGAATGGAGACCGGACGATCTGAACATGCGCCTGACGCGGGCGTGGGTTGATATTTTTTCCCGCGCCGATCTTCAGCCGCTCCAAAATTTGCTCTCAGGCCACGCAGCCCAATCCGCGGACCCGGACTTCCTGGCGAGCGCGCGGCTGCAGTTGGCGCTCGCGCAACGCGATTATCGGGCCGCTCGAGAGGCGCTGGACGCTTATCGACAGCCAGAGTTGCGGCCGGAATTGAGCGACCTGGCATACGTCACGCCTCGCGAATGGTACGAGGGACTCATCGCCGGCGCGCTTGGCGAACCACAAGTGGCGGAGGCAGCGTTCCTCGCCGCGCGCGAGCGGGCCGCCGCCTCCGTGGCGCGACGGCCGGATGACGGGAGGGCGATGATGGCGCTCGCCGAAATCGATGCGCGCCTCGGCCGGAAAGAAGCTGCGATACGCGCGGGCGAGCGCGCGGCTGAGTTGCTCTCCGTCGCGAAGGATGCGCTGGATGGGCCGATCATCCTGCGACGCCTGGCAGGCGTTTACGCGCAGATCGGTGAAATTAACCGCGCCCTCGACAAACTGGAGCTCGCCGTGGGCACGCCGAATAGCGTGCATTACGGCTCCCTAGAACTCGACGAAGTCTGGGATCCGCTTCGAAGCGATCCACGCTTCGACCGGCTCGTCGCCACGCTCGCGCCAAAACAATAGCGACCGCTCTCTTTCGCTCCGCCGTTTTTTTGGTCATCGGTTACGCGGCTCGATGTAAATTGATAAGCGGGGCGCGTTGCGATACCTGCTAGCGGGGCGGTGGCAGGAGAAGCGACAAGGAGCGGCGGTTTACAAACCGCCGTTGGCTTGGTTCGGCGATTCGGAGATCGCCGCTCCCTGGTTTGCAAACGCGGCCGACAATGAACCTAAAGAATTTCTTTGCCGAGTTGAAGCGACGCCACGTCTATCGCGTGGCCGTCGCCTACGC
>DASQLH010000235.1:0-3068 GCA_035630155.1 Chthoniobacterales bacterium | reverse complement strand
GCTTCATCCCGCAACCGGGCATCAAGCCAATCTTCCTGAACCTTTTCTTCCATCTCTTTAATTAACACTCCAGGACGCCAATAGTTTCTTCAATTTTTCGCGTCCTCTCAACACATTTGTTTTCACGGTGCCGAGCGGGATGTCGAGCACGCGCGCGGCCTCATCGTGGGATAACCCATTTTGGCAGCAAAGCAAAATGGCGCTGCGTTCATGGACGGGAAGAAGTTGGAGAGCGTGAGCGAGATCATGGCGGAGAGCGGGATCGACGGTTTGCGGATCCTGTTCGGCCTCCAATTGAGCTTCATCGATGCCAACGAGCTCCTTTCTTTTCCGGGCCTCTTCACGGAAACAATTGTAGGCGATCCGATAAAGCCAGGTCGAGAAGCGGGCCTCGCCGCGAAAGCTGCGCAGGTTTTTGTAGGCGCGCAAAAAGGTTTCCTGCGCGAGATCGTCCGCGAGCGAAACATCGGCCCGGACCAGCTGGCGGAGCAAACCTCGCACGCTCGATTGATGATTCCGCACCAGTTCTGCGAAGGCATGGTGGTCATCATCGACAAGAACACGAGCGACGAGGTCTGCATCGGCTAGCGCCACGCGCCCATGTTAGGGCAAGGGCGGGACTTTGTCTTTAGGTCCTTCGAGCTTCCAGACCAGCAGGTAGCCGGCGCCGATCAGGAACGGGATGATGCCGAGCGCCCAGGCGCCGCCTTCCCATTCACTCATCGCTCCGAAGAAGATCATGACGCCGAAACCGACCATCATCAGGACAACACCGCGGCGCATGTCCGACCGGGCGCGCACGACCGGCGGGGGCGCGAAGAGGGCGGCGGGCACCGGCTCGCCTTTCTCCACCATCGTCCGCACGGTGCGATGCAGGGAGCGGCTCTTGAGATAACTGAAGAACATGATCGCGGCGACCACCAGGACGGGGGCGCCGAAGAGAGTCGTGAAAATGATCCCGACGATGGGAATCGCCATCAAAGCCCCAAAGTCTTCGTCATCATCTCCATGCCGATCGTGGCGGGTGACGTGAGTGACCCCCTTCTTGTCGATGGTGACCCCAAATTTGCGCTTCAGTTTTCGGGCGACCTCACGTTCGATCGAGTCTTCCTCGTAAGGCGTGACTGTTGGCGCGACTGAGGGCGAAACGGCCGCCGTAGTGCTCGTCGAGGTGACGGCGGTAGCGGTGGGCGAAGCGGGTGGAGTTGGGGTTTGGCCGAACACGGTCAAGGCGAGCGCGAACGAGCAGAGGTAGGTTAAGAGCGTTGTTTTCATAGGTATCCTTTTGCAGTGAGATGCAGGAAGAGGCCGCTTTGGATTCAGAAAAATCCGAGGCGCGAAGAACGTTTTCGCCGTCTGCGGCCCCGTCTTGCGAGGGCAATGTCGTTTCACGGAATCCAGGTAACAACTGCGTTACCTTCCATTTCTAGACCCTGCGTAAATTCCACTCTATCTCCCTCCAGGAAACAAAAACAGGGAAGAAATTATGACAAACAACTTGAATCAGGACTACGCAGGACAAATCGGGCGCTCTCTCCAGACGCCACCAGCGAAACGGCCATTGTGGACCCAATGGGCGGCCCTCGCCCTCGGCGTAATTTTTCTCAGCGTCGGCGCCACTCATTCGCTGGCCCAGGCAAGCCCCTCGCCCAGCCCGAGCCCTTCGCCCAGCGCCAGCCCCTCACCCAGCCCGAACCCATTGCCAGGTTGCGCTTTCACCGGCACCGCTAACGTGACCATCACCGGCGGCGGCGGATCTTTCAGCCCCTTCTCGCTCACCATCAATGCGGCCACGCGGGTCACCTGGACCAATACCGGCAACAGCCGGGCGCGCGTCCGCGACGTTGATCATAATTTCCTCGATAGCGACGACCTCCAGCCGGGCCAGTCGTTCTCGTTCACTTTTTGCGTGGGCGGGACCTACCAGATCGAAGATGCTCGGAGCGGTGTCCGATCGACCATTACCGTCGTGGGAGGCGCGGATCCCTCGCCGAGCCCCAGCCCTCTCCCCACGGCAAGCCCATCCCCCTCGCCTAGCGCAAGCCCCTCCCCCAGCGCGAGTCCTTCGCCCAGCGCCAGCCCATCACCGAGCCCAAGCCCACAGCCGACGTGCGACGCGACCGCCATCTCGAGCGTCGCGATCACGGGCGGCGGCGGGCCATTCAACCCGAGTTTGCTGACAGTTAATGCAGGCACGCGAGTTACCTGGACCAATATTGGCGATAGCCGGGCCCGCGTCCGCGATATCGACCACAGTTTCCTCGATAGCGACGACCTCGAACCGGGCCAGTCGTTCTCATTTACGTTCTGTGTGGGCGGCACCTTCCGAATCGAGGATGCCCGCAGCAATGCCAGGGCAACCATAAGCGTCCTGGGCGGCGCCAATCCTTCGCCGAGCCCAAGTCCCTCGCCCAGCCCGGGCACATCACCGAGTCCCTCTCCGAGCCCCGGCACATCGCCGAGCCCGAGCCCGTCGCCCAGTGCGAGCCCATCGCCAGGCGTAAGCCCGTCGCCTTCGCCGAGCCCTGCCACGCAGCCAGTCAACATCTCCACCCGTCTCCGGGTAGATGCGGGTGAAGGCCTGATGATTGGCGGTTTCATCATCACGGGCAACGACGCGAAGCGCGTTATCATCCGCGGCGTTGGCCCTTCGCTGGCGAACTTCGGGGTTCCTGACTTCGTCAACGATCCGCTTCTGCGCCTTTACGGGCCGAATGGCTCCGCCATCGCGGTGAACGACAACTGGAAGGACATTCAGCAGCCTGAAGTCGAAGCAACCGGCATCCCGCCGCAGGATTTGCGCGAGTCGGCCATCGTCGCCACGCTGGTGCCCGCCACCTACACGGCCTCGCTCGCGGAGGTGAACGGCGGCAGCGGCGTCGGGCTGATCGAAATCTACGACCTCAACTCCGGGGCTCCCGCGAAGCTGGCCAACATCAGCACGCGCGGTTCGGTCCAGACGGCGGACAACGTGATGATCGGCGGCTTCTCCCTCGGCGGCAGCAGCACCAACCCGGTCAAGATCGTCGTCCGCGCGATGGGGCCGTCCCTGACGCAGGCTGGAATCA
>DASQLH010000234.1:0-2991 GCA_035630155.1 Chthoniobacterales bacterium | reverse complement strand
GGCCCCGCTCGACAAAACCGTTGCGGTCGAAAGTTTGAAGGAGAAAGCGCAAGGCGTTCTCATGGTCGGCTACCGCGGCGCGGATATTTTCAGCCCGGACCGGTTCGCGCTGGAATTGATCGACGAAGCGAGCAGCGATCTGGGCTCACGCTTTTTCGTGCGGATCCGCGAGCAAATGGGGCTCGCCTATTACGTCGGCGCCAGCCAGATGCAGGGACTCGTGCCTGGGCTGTTCCTGTTCTATCTCGGGACCGATCCGCAAAAAATCGAGCTGGTGAAGACGGCGTTGCTCGAAGAAATCAGCAAGCTGGCCAGCGAAGGGTTGACCGCGGACGAGCTGACGCGCGCGAAAAAGAAATTGATCGGGCAACAGCAGATCGCGAATCAGAGCAACGATTCCTTCGGATACATGGCGGCGCTTGATGAGCTCTACGGCCTGGGATTCGCCCATTACAAGACGCTGGAGCGCGAGGTCGAGGCGGTTGGTCTCGACGACATCCGGCGCGCCGCCGCGAAATATTTTCTGAACCAGCCGTCCGTGCTCGCAATTGTGCGACCGCCGGATAACTCGAACACGAAAGGGAGATAGACCATGGCCGAAGTCCAAACCAACACGCAATCACTGGGCGAGATGTCGCAGCGCTTCATCGAATTTGTCATGATGCAGGCGCAAAACGCCGCGCTCTTTCTCGGGCAGATACCCAACCCCCAAACCGGGCAGGGCGAGGTGAACCTGGAGCTGGCGAAAATGTTCATCGACCAGCTCGGGATGATCCAGGAGAAGACGCGCGGGAACCTGACCAACGAAGAGGCCGCGGTGCTGAAGAACACGCTGTCCAATCTGCAAATGGCGTTCGTGGAAGTTTCGCAGGAAAAACGGGGCGGGAAGGTGGAGCCGGCGCCGCAAACAGCGCCAACAGCTGAGACACCCGAAGCATCGAGGCCTGCCGCCGAAGAGAAGACCGACGCTCCACCAACTCCTGCGGCCGAATCCGAGTCGCGCAAGAAATTCACGAAGAGCTACGGCGCGTAAATTTCTCTGGGGAGCGCACGCGCCCTCGCGTGCTGGTTTCGGCGCCTCGCAACAGTCTTCTTCTGCTGAATTTCGCGATGGCGAGGGCGCCATCGCCAGCACGCGAGGGCGCGTGCGCTCCCCAGAACAATCAATTGCAGCCTTCCGCCGCACCGCGCACGTATAGCTTGAGTGCCCAAGATTTCCGCAGCCAGGCTTCGCGAGGAAGAGAAGAAAATCGCCCAGATCGAAGTCGCTCCCGATTCGGTCGAGGTGGCGGAAGAAGCCGGCCTTCGTTACGTTAGTGACGACCAGCCGGGTTACACCCGCAAACGAAAGGGCGACGACTTCGAGTATTTTGACTCGGACGGCAAACTCATTCGTGATGAAGCGCGGCTCTTGCGCATCCGGCGCATCGGGATTCCGCCTGCTTACGAAGACGTCTGGATTTGTCCCACGTCGAATGGCCATATCCAGGCGACCGGCCGCGACGCGCGCGGCCGAAAACAATATCGCTACCACGAACGCTGGCGGGAGGCGCGCGATGAAAACAAGTACGAGCGCATGGTGGTCTTCGGCAAAGCCCTGCCGAAGATCCGGCGGCGGGTGAAAAGGGACCTAGCTCAGCGCGGCCTGCCACGAGGCAAGGTGCTGGCGACGGTTGTGCAGCTTCTCGAGCGTACCTTTATCCGCGTCGGGAACGACGAATACGCAAAGCAGAACAAATCGTTTGGCCTGACAACGATGCGGAACCATCACGTCGACGTGAAGGGCGAGACGCTTAAATTCCGTTTTAGAGGCAAGAGCGGTGTGAGCCACGAAGTGGACGTGAGCGATCGGCGGCTTGCGAAAATTATTCGGCAACTCCAGGACCTGCCGGGCCAGGATGTGTTTCAATATGTGAACGGAGACGGCGAGGTCCGAAACATTACCTCGGAGGACGTGAACGATTATTTGCGCGAGATCACCGGGGAAGAATTCACCGCGAAAGATTTCCGGACCTGGGCGGGGACGGTGCTGGCCGCGATGGCGTTGAACGCGCAGGAAAATTTCGAGAACAAGACGCAGGCCAGGAAAAACATCAAAGATGCGATCTCCGCCGTCTCAAAGATTCTCGGCAATACGCCGACGGTTTGCCGCAAGTGCTACGTGCATCCGGACGTGCTCGAGACTTATCTGGACGGCGGAATGATCGAAGGCCTTAAGCAGAAAACCGAAGAGACGCTTTCGAAAAAACTGCGGAACATGCGGGCGGAGGAAGCGGCGGTGATGAGCTTTCTCCAGGCGCGGTTGACGAAGAAAAATTGACTGGAGACGGCCTGCCCTCAGGCCGTCGAGATAAGTGACTTCGTGCAAACCCTCCGGCACGAGGGCGGGCCGGCTCCATTACCGGGTGCGGCTCCATCTACCGCGTGCGGCCTGCGGGCGTCGGGGATGGACGTCGTTGCGTTTTCACCGGTTTCCGCGCAGGCGTCGGAGCTGCTTGCTCGTCCTCCGGATACTTTTTGGTGGTGGGCCAGATCAGCCGCCACGGCTGCGTCTTTAAGGTAGCCGTAGCCTCCTTCACGTTCTGGCCGCTTTCCTTGAGATCGGGCCCCAGCTGGCTCAGATCGGCCAGGATTCCTTTGAGCTGGGTGGACGACTCGCGGAAATTTTGCAGGGTGATCGGAATGTTGTCGTTACTGGAAATATCGGTGCTGATTTTCTCGACGTTCTTGAGCGCGAGAGAGAGCGAGCTGTCGCGGGCCGTCATGCTGGTGAGGTTTTCGACGAACGTCCGGAACTGGGCCAGCGCCATGTTGAGCTGCGAGTTTTCATCCGTGATCCGGCTAAGATTCTCGGCGGTGGTTTGAAGTTCCTTCAACGTCGCGGTCGCTTCCGTGGCCACGGGCTTCACGATGTCGAGCATCTTGGAAATGGATTCGCCGAAGTCGGGAACGCGTTCGCCGGCAAAGATCTCGCCGTCGCTGGCGCGCCCG
>DASQLH010000233.1:0-4088 GCA_035630155.1 Chthoniobacterales bacterium | reverse complement strand
CCGCGCCGCTGGAATTCGAAGGCCGCCTGGAGCTGGGCCTGCAAATCGTTCGCGCTCCGCAACGGAACATCGGTCTCCTCCATCAGCTTGAGCAAAGTCGTCTGCACCCCGCGCCCACTCACGTCCCGCCCGACCATGTTCCCAGCCGCGGCGAGCTTATCGATCTCGTCGATGTAAATGATGCCGAATTGCGCGAGCTGCACGTCGCCGTCGGCTTTGTCCACCAGTTCACGCACGAGGTCTTCCACATCGCCGCCGACGTAGCCGGTCTCGCTGAACTTCGTCGCGTCCGCCTTCACGAACGGCACTTTGATTAGCTCCGCGATGTGTTTGATGAGGTAAGTTTTTCCAACGCCGGTCGGGCCGACGAGAATCACATTTTGCTTCGCGTATTCCGTTTCCTCGGCGCGCGCCGCGTCTTCCTTCTCGAGCCGGCGCAGGTAATTGACGTGGTTGTAGTGATCGCAAACCGCGATCGAGAGGACCTTTTTCGCCTCATCCTGCTTGATCACGAACCGGTCGAGATGCGCTTTAATATCGCGCGGCAGGAAATCGAAAACAAAGGCCTCGCCCTCCGGCGGCCGGGGCTTTTCCTCGGCGCCCGCTTCCGCCGGTTCCGGTTCGGCATACGTCGCGAAGGAAACTTTATCGCCGAAGTTCGTCGTCATGAATTCGGAGAGCTTGGCCTTGAGTTCGTCAGGCGATGGGAGTGGCGGATTTTGAGTCATAACGGGCAACTCGCGCAAACGAGCGAGTCGAGAAGTCCTAACTTAGCATCGCCGATACGCGTGTAAACTTGCCCATTCCAGCGGGCGCGGCAGTAACGCCGCTGTTACCTTTGCCAGTTTGACGCCCTTGAATGTGGTCGTATTTTAACGCATGAAACGGTTAATTTTGAGTGTCGCTATCAGTGCGCTCGCTCTCGGCACGGCCATGGCTGATCGGCCGGTGGTTGAACAGAAAACTCAAGCCGACAACGCGAACTATAAATACGTCCCGGTGACGGGTTCGCACATCAAGCAAAAGGCCAAGAAACGCAACATCATCACGGTGACCAAACACCATAACCTGCTGACCATCGACCAGAGGGAGATGCAGCGGAATGGGAATGGGTCGATTGCGGATCAGTTGAGCCGGTATCCGGGCGTCTCGCTCAGCGGCGGACGCTAATCTGTAGCCGCGGCCCTGTGGGCCGCGTGAGGGCGAAATGGAACGGCCGAAAAGGCCGCTGCTCCAAAACTGTTTACGGTCGCGCCTTTCTTTTGCTCGTCCTCTGACGGGTCATCTGTGACCCTCGTCTCCAAGTTGCCTCGTTCCCAAGTTGTACTTGGGAACGCCCACTTTCAGTCATGATGAAGCTTGAAGTCGCACGGGAGCACTCTGGGCTGCGGCTGGATCGCTTTCTCGCGCTCGCCCTCCCGAACTTTTCCCGGGCGCGTCTTCAGACTTTGATTCGGGATGGATTCGTTCGGCTAAACGAAAAGACTCCCCGGCCGCGCGATGCGGTCCGCACCGGCGACACGGTCGAACTCACAGAACCGGCGATCGAAAAAGTCGAAGCGCTGCCGGAACAGATCGCGCTTGAGATTCTTTTCGAGGATGACGACCTGCTCGTCCTGAACAAGCCGGCCGGGCTGGTCATGCATCCGGGCGCCGGGCATCAGCAGCATACGCTGGTGAATGCGCTACTCGCGCACTGCAAGAATTTATCCGGCATCGGAGGGAAGGAGCGGCCCGGCATCGTTCATCGACTCGACAAGGAAACGAGCGGCTGTCTCGTGGTGGCAAAAAACGACGCGACCCATCGCGATCTTTCCCGCCAATTTGCCGCCCGGACGATGACGAAGATTTATCTCGCGCTCGTTGCGGGAACCTTGCGCAAACGCACCGGAGTGATCGACAAAGCCATCGCGCGTCATCCAGTCCATCGGCAACGCATGAGCATTGCGCGGCGCCAGGGGCGATCGGCGAAAACAGAGTATCGCGTGCTGCGGTCCGGCATTTCGTCGGAGGGAGGTGCTTCCGCCCGTCCTGCCGGGATCAGCCTGCTCGAGTGCACGCTCCACAGCGGCCGCACGCACCAGATCCGCGTGCATCTGCACGACCTCGGACACCCGGTGCTGGGCGACAAGTTGTACGGTGGAAAGCGCGCTGGAGATTTTCCGCGGCAGATGCTGCACGCTTGGAAGCTCGCGTTTTGTCACCCGCGTTCCGGAGAAGAGATGAGCTTCGAAGCGCCCTTGCCGCCAGATTTCGCGGAAGCGATGGGCCAGATCCCTACCGGCTAAAGCTTCCTTACCGGAAGGAGACGAAGGTTCACGAAGGCTTTTCCAGTTGTGTCCTTTGGACCCGTTGGGTGAGCCCAAACCAAATCGCGGCCGCAAGCGGCGGCACGATGATGATGAGGCGCATCCAGGGCTCTGCTCGCCAAGGCAACAAAAAGAGTCGCTCGTTCCAAAACAGATAATAGGCGAAGAGCGTGACCGAGAGGACTTGCCAGGTCAGGGATCGACGCCAGGCGGCCAGCGGCAAAATCCAGGCGCAATACCACGGATGGAGAACGGGGCTCAACACCAGCGCGGTGCCCAGAGACCAGAGCATTCCGCGTTTCCAATTCCGGAAAAACAGCAGCGAGACGAGCACGACGCAGATGATGATGATGACGTTGTAGTGATAATTTTTCTGGCGCGGATTCGGCCAGACGGTCTCCTCGATCAGCCACCAAAAGAGATCGTTCAGCCGCGTGACGTAGGCGAATTTTCGCAGCGAATCCCAGATGGGAACGTTCGGATAACCGTAAAACAAGCTGAGGACGACGGGAATGGCGGCGCTCACGACCAGCGTGACCGCGCGAAGACGAAGCGCAAAGACGCAGCAGAGGAGCAGGAGAACGGGAACGAGCTTTATCGAGATAGCGACGCCAAACGCAGCGGAGGCGGCGAGAGCCAGCCACCATTTTCGCCGCGAATCGGTTTCGGATTCGACCCGGGTGAGGAACAGGATCCCGCACATCATCGGCAGAATCATCAGGGAATCGAAATGCGCGGAGCCGGCGAAGCCGTAAACGACGAGCGGATTCCAGGCGTACCACGCCGCACTCGCGTAGCGCGACGCGGATGGATGCGAATCAGCGATGCCATTCGGCGAGGCGCCGAACGGGGCACGCGAGGGCGCGTGCGCTCCCCGGAACAAAAGGAGAAGGACGGCGATGGTGGCAATGTCGGCGGCGGTGAAGAAGAGCTTGTAGAACAGCGGGCTGCCGGAGATTCGGCTCAGCCCAGCGAAGATCATCTCGGCGCCGGGCGGATAGATCGCGCCAAAATCGCGGTGATTGATCTTATGCCAGGCCGGAAATTCCGCGCGGACCGGCTCGAGTTGCGGATCATCCGGCGCGTTGACGTAGGGATTGAAGCCAGCCTGCTGGATTTTGCCTTCCCATTGATAGCGCCAAAAATCGTCTCCCGGCTCGAGAGGCAACGCGACCAGACGCAAGGCGACAACAGCAGCCCAGAAAGCTCCGCTTTGAAACCGGGGACTGGCCTCCGCGGGAAAACGGGTGACCGCGGCAAAGTAGGCGACCCCGCAAAGCATCGCGGCGGCCACGAACTTCAACGGCATCTCTTCGAGCGTCCAGTCGTCGTAGAGGTTCAGGGAGGCGCAGAGCAAAATCTCCGCGATCAGGGCAATCGCGAAACCCACGAGCTGGGGCCAGCGGAGGACGTGCATGCGCTGGTTTATCCGACTTCCGCGGTTGTCTCCGCTTTCGCCGAAGCCGTCTGACGCGTCGCCGCCTTGCGACGAATCCGCTGCAGTCCCGCGCGAAAAGCGGCAAGGTCAACAAGCTCCGCAACGCGCGATTTCAACCCTCGCGCGCGCACGGCCAGGAAGAGAACAAAGCAGAGATAAAGGAGCCAGGGCCACGGACTGAAGTGGCCGGCGTGCAGTTGTTGATAGGCCAGGAGCGAGAGCACGACGAGATTGATGATGACCGTCGTGGTCACGAATCGGCAGTGAAGCGCGGCGCGCGTCAGGCACTTCGGGCCGCCGTGATATTCCGTGACGGTGCGCAGGATGATGCTCCACCAGAA
>DASQLH010000232.1:0-10272 GCA_035630155.1 Chthoniobacterales bacterium | reverse complement strand
GAGCGCAGCACCAGCGATTTCCCGCCGCCGTTTATTTTTCCTTTCATCGAATCGCGATCCGTCCGGGTCCCGGTAAAGGGCAGCTCGCTCGTGACCCGTCCCGAACTCGCTTCCGCTTCAATATCGAGGCCGGCATCCGAGGGGACCTGCACATCAATGCTGCCCGCGGATGTTTCCAAATCGACGTCGCCCGGGACCGGCGATTTCAGCTTGGCGCTGATCGATCCGCCCGAGGTCCGGCCGAAGATCTTGCCGTTGATGTTCTCGAAGGCGAGGCGGCCGCCGCTCGTCTCGACTTTTGCGTCGCCCCCGAAATTGCGGACCACGATCGAACCGCCTGAAGTGCGCGCTTCCAGCGAGCCGGTGCCGTCAATCGCTTCGATCCGGCCGCCGCTCGTGTCCACTTTAAGCGGGCCGTCGCAGCCTTTCAGCTCGATGCTGCCGCCGCTGGTGGTCGCGCCCGTCGGGCCTTTTAGATTTGTGAATTTCAATTTACCGCCGCTCGTATCGGCGCTCATTGTGCCCGTCAGCTCGTCCACCATGATCGTTCCGCCACCGGTGCGCAGCTCCGAGTTGAAGGTCTTCGGCACGCGGACCGTGTAGCGCGCGTCCATGGTGCAGCGCCCGCTCCAATTCAGGTCTTTGTTTTTGTTTTGGCGCCGGGCCCGCACGGTGAAGGTATTTCCCTCTTTGCTTACCGTCACCGGCGCCGAGGCGAGATATTCTTTCTCCTGCGCCTCGTTGTCCGAGTCGATCTTGCGGCGGACGGAGACGGTGACCTTGTCGTCCGATCCCGACGAGACATCGATCGTTCCGAAATCCACATCCACGATGATCCGGCCGCCGGGAGCGCCATCGAGGGTTTGATTGACGTTTTCCTCGGACAAGGCCGAGGCGGTGGTCGTGGCGAGAGCCAGGAGAAGAAGGGTGCGAAGGATCATAGGAGTGGATTGGTTGAGTTGAAAAATCGCGCGCAAGTTCATTGTGACGACTCCAGCGAGAACCCCTTTGCATGGCCTATGCCACCATTGGAAGCGAGTCCTTTCCGATTGAAACGGAATGGTTTACGTGTGATGGCCCGATGCGACCGCGCCATCTTTTTTCCCGTCGCCGGGATTTCACCGTCCCATTTTCGAAACCGCGATTGTGACGGACCTGCACTCACCGGTCCGCGGTCAGCAGGTCTCGCATATTGAATTGCGCGAAGCGTCATGAGGACGGGTCGTGCCTCTCATCCCGCGCGCAACCGCTCGCACTCGGCACGACCCCCTGAGCATCCCCGGCCCTCTCGCTTGGCGAAGTGTTGCCGAGCGCAGTTGGGTGTATTGGCGGTCTCACTTCGTCAACCGTTCATGTGAACATATTTATTCTCTTGACGCACCGATGTCGCCCGCCTAAATGATATTCACCCTTTGTTCGCAGGTTATTCACATGGCACAAAACTCATCGATTGAGTGGACTGACCACACGTTTAACCCATGGTGGGGCTGTGCGAAGGTTTCTCCCGCGTGTGACCATTGCTATGCAGAATTGTGGGCCAAACGCATGGGACACGCAGTCTGGGGTCGAGAGGCCGATCGGCGTTTCTTTTCGGATGCGCACTGGCGAGAGCCTTTGGCGTGGAACGAAGAGGCGCAGTCCGAACGAAAACGACGACGTGTCTTTTGTGCGAGTATGGCAGATGTATTTGAAAGGCGTTCAGAATTGAACGCCGAAAGAATGCGCCTCTGGCAGTTGATCGAGGGGACCCCGTGGCTGGATTGGCTGCTTCTAACAAAGCGTCCTCAGAATATCGGCGATATGGTCCCCTGGTCGCGGAAATGGCCGGCTAACGTTTGGCTCGGGACGACTATTGAAAGCCAATTCTTCGCGGAGAAGCGGCTGCCATTCTTACTGAAGCATCCTTCCGCCATCCGTTTTTTGTCGTGTGAGCCCTTGCTCGGTTCGTTGGAATTGAGCACTTGGTTCAATAAGAACGGCTTTTATCCAATCGACTGGGTAATTGCCGGCGGCGAAAGCGGCCCCAGTTGCCGCCCGATGCATCCCGATTGGGCGACCAAGATTCTCTTTCAGTGCAGAGAAAAGAACATTCCTTTTCATTTTAAACAATGGGGACACTGGGTTCCAGCTGAGATCGTTGCGGAAGGAACACCGGCGCGGCTGATTGAATTACACAACGAACGCCCGGTGAAAATGGCGCGCCTTCCGAAAAAGGAAGCCGGACGTGTGTTGGAAGGGACGACTTGGAATGGTTTGCCTAGGCTCGCACTGATTAATGCCTAGAGTCGACTTCCATCTTTACGGAGGCGGACGAGAACAAGCGTATGTTAAGCACTGCTTGCTTGAAGATTACCTTGGCCAGCTTACCTACAAGTTCTCGATGCTTGGGACTCGATCGTTTACATAGACGGATTTGCCGGACCTTGGGACACCAAGGACGAGGAGTTCGCCGATGCTTCTTTTGGGATTGCTGTCCGAGTGCTGAAAAATGCGACCCGAGGTATACTGGAGAAACGTGGCAAGCTAGTTAAAGCGCTTTGTATCTTCGTTGAGAAGAAGCCACAGGCCTTCATCAAACTCGAAACATTCGCAAACTCAGTTTCGACCGAAACTGTTCGAGCAGTCGCCTTGAAGGGGCGCTTTGTGGAAAAGCTTCCGGAAATTAGGAAACTCGCGGCCCGTGCGGGCAATAATCCCTTCAAATTCCTGTTCTTAGATCAAAAAGGCTGGGCTGCGGCGCCGATTTCGGAACTTCGACCTTTTGTAAAGGAACGGAGTTGCGAGGTGTTGTTCACCCTGATGACATCCTTCCTCGCACGTTTTGTCGATACGGAGACCCGAGCCGATAGCTATCTTAAATTATTCGGGAGGCCTGGTGTGCTCGAGGTAATCCGAAACCTTCCAAAAGGAACTGGGGAAAGAGAAGAGGCAGCTGTCAGAGAGTACTGCAAAAGTCTCCGCGAAATCTGCGGGTTTCGATATGTTTCCGAAGCGGTAATTTTGGATCCGCAAAAGGAACAAGTCCGGTACTACTTGATCTTCGCGACAAATCATCCGAAAGGGATTGCGGTTTTCAAGAACGCAGAGCTCAGGGCCGCGCGATTGCAAGATACCGTACGATATGAGGCCCAAATAAAGAAAACCGGACAGGATTTTCTAGACTTCGGCGATTCCGTCCTTCCTTCTTCTTTGGCTCTGACGCTTCGAAATCGTTACGTTCTCAAGGCCCGCGAAAAGATAGCGTTACTGCTAAAAACCGCAGGGAAGTCTGAAGTACCGTATGAAAGGTTATTTTGTGATGCGATGTCCTTTCCATTGGTCGCACCAGATGACCTCATAAACTGGCTCGAAAAGTGGCAACCCGATGTAAAGTTCAAGCTAGATGGTTCGGCAAGGAGGAGAAAACCGTCGCCGGACGAAAATGACTTTATTATCGTTACCAATCCCGCGGCGATTTGATCGCAGTCGCTTCTTTCAAACACGACAGTTTCCTGAGAAGATAACGGCAGTGCGACCTCTGTGGAGCCAGCTCCAAAGAAGCGATGTCGCTGATCTTGGCCTGATACCGACCTATACGTCGGTTCTTCGTGACTTTCTTCGGTTTCGAAGACGCGTGATCACGCCGTCGAGCTGCTTTGTTACTTCCAGCCAGGCAGCGTCGCGGTCCCGGTGCTGTTTGATTGGCTTACCCCTGGGTAGAATGCCTTGGATTTCGCCAAGTTCGAGTTTCGTGAAAGGGCATGCCCGCACGACGATTGGCACGATGGCGCATTTACCTTCGGCGTCGCGCTTCTTAGCGGTCTCCCATTCCTTCTGCATGCAGTAGTCCGAGCGGATGAAGTCGTTGCTCAGAAGCAGCACAATTATGTCGGCGCGATTGAGATTGCCGAGAACTTCGGTCTCCCATTTTTTCCCAGCTTCAATTCGAGTATCGTCCCACGGGATAAGTTCGCTTTTGCGTTCGTAGGCAGTAAGCGCACCGCGCAGCTCGTCGCGGAAGAGTTCGTCTTTGTGCGAATAGCTGATGAAAAGGGAAAGTGGCGCGAGCTCAACACCGCGGACCCCATACTTCATGCCGGCCACAAGAGAGTCACGACCTTCGAAGCGAAGTGCGCCCGGTACGTCGACACCATCGAGCAACTTTTTTACACTGACTTTGACGGGCTGCCGAAGGGTTAAATAGCTCTGACCGACGTCGATCACGACTTTGTATTCGTCATCGTCGGCAGCTTCGTAAGCCAACAGTTCGGTATAAGGCACCAGCACCTCAGGGTGTCCTGGCACCGGAACGAGTTCCGTTACCGGCAGTTTTTCGAAGCTCCGATGGATGCGCTCGAAGTGCTCGCGGATAATGCCGAGCAGTTCGCGCTGGCCGTTGCCGGTGCCGGTCACCCGGATGGTTACCGTGCGGCCGAGGATGTCCCCGCGAACGAGAGCGCGGCAGTTCGCGCGCTCCAGCACCACGCCCGTGCGCCAAGCGTGTTTGGGTTCGCGGTGGACGTAGGTCTCAACGATGAAGCGCGGCAGGAGGCCCTCGGGCAGCACGGCTTCGTAGCGGTAAATGAAACCCAAGGATTTCTCGGGAGGAAACTCCGAGTCGAGCTTCGGTTCCTCCTTCGTTAGCAGTTCGGGGATGAGATAGGCGCGGCCGTCATCGCCTAGCGGGAAGCAAAGCTTGAACTTGCGCATCAACGCCAGCAGAAATGGGTGCACTTTCTCTGGGTATTTGGTGATGGGGAGCAGCTTCGCGAAATCGCCGCAAGTGAGTTTGCCGTTTTGCGCCTTAAGCTGCTGGGAATTGAGAAGGTCATAAATCCCCTTTGTGACCCATTGAGGATTGAGCACGCCGAAGCCGCGCAGTGCCTCCTCTCGGCGGTACGCGAGCATCAGTCCCAGCGCATGCAGGCTCTCCGCAAGCGCCTCTTGATCATCACGCTTCTCCACACCGCGCTCGTGGCAAAAGGTGCAGAAGTCCTCGAAGGCCAGCCAATTCTTTCTCGCCGCGGGCAGCTCGTCCTTCACGCGCCGCCAATCCGAGGGCCACTTCGCCTTCAGCCCCGGCATGGCCCCAGCTAGTTCGCGGATTCGCGTCTCCAGTTCCTTGATCCCGTGACCGCTCTCGCTGTCGGTCTCGAGGAAGACGAGGCCGCGTCCATATTTGTCGCGGAGCAGTTCTCGGTTGAGCTCGAAGTGCGCGTCGTCCCATTTATGCAGAAGCACAATAACAGGTGCGTCATCGCCTGCGAAGGAGCGGACTAACGAGAGCCAGTATTCGGCGTCGTGATCCTCTGTGTTTTCGCGTGGAGAGATGAGGACGAGGTAAAGCGCCCGTTCTGTCATGAAAAAGCGGTGAGTGCCGTGCATGATCTCCTGCCCACCAAAGTCCCACACATGCGCCTGCACGTTGTCGCCGTCGATTCTCAGTGGCCAATGCGTGATTTTGATTCCCGGCGTGCGTTTGAAGATCTTGAACTGACCGGCGGTCAACCGGTGGACAAGCGACGTCTTTCCCACGCCGCCGCGGCCGACGAGGATCAGCTTGAATTCATTAAGCGGCAGTGCCGTTCGCTTGTGCCGGACAATGCCGGGAGGACGAATCCGGAAGTAATAATCTAGAATCGCGCGGGCATCTTTGGTCGCCGCAATTTCCTTGGGGATACCGAGTTGGGTGTTTCCCCCTACGGTCAGCTCTTCCAGTCGTTGAAGATCGCGAAGGCTGGGTGGCAGTTCTTGCAGCTTATTGCCCCCGAGGCTGAGAGTCCGAAGTTGTTTGAGGCGATCAAATGTATCCGGCAGAGTGTCAAGTCGATTGCCGCTGAGATACAATATTTCAAGATGCGTAAGCTCGAATAGGCCGTCTGGCAGGGCAGAGAGGCCAATGTCGGACAGGTTCAAGTAGTTCCGTCCGCCAGCGGTGGCGACGCGGCGCTCGGCTGCAGCGTACGCGTCTTGAGGATCGCTGTATTTGAAGGGCACTAGTCATATTTCCATAACGTCTGACGGACGTCGAGGCTGGTCCATCTTGGTTGTACTTTGAAATGGCGACAAATTTCCATCGGTGATCGGGCTCGGCCGCGTGGGGATGAGTTTTCCTTGGACCACCGAACGGTATTTGCCACGGCGGTCCTAAACCGCCGCCTCTGTCGTCAGACTTCGAGGCGATATCCGAGGGTGTGGACGGTGAGCAGGTGGCGCGGCTCGCCGGGAACGTCTTCGATCTTTTGGCGGAGCTTCACGATCAATTGATCGAGGGTGCGGGTGGTGCCGTAGTACTCCACGCCCCAGACTTCGTTCAGGAGGGAGTCGCGCGAGACGGCGTTGCCGCGTTCGCGAAAAAGCACGGCGAGCACCTTCATCTCGCGTGGGGTGAGCTCGATCGCTTCCTTCCCGCGTTTTCCGCGCAAGGCTTTGCAATCGATCCGCACTTTGCCGAAGGCGATTTCCATCGGCAGGTCGCTGGCTGGTCCGCCGGCTTGGGCCCGCCGCAGGAGCGCCTGCACCCGGGCGAGCAGCTCGCGGAGGCTGAATGGCTTGGTCACGTAATCATCCGCGCCCAGCTCCAAGCCAACTACCTTGTCGATCTCCTGGCCTTTTGCGGAGAGCATCAGGATCGGGACGCGATTTTTCGCGGCGCGAATTTCGCGGCACAAATCGAAGCCGCTTTTGCCGGGCAACATGATGTCGAGAATGACGAGATCGGGCTTGTGCTGTTTGACCAGCGGCCCGGCTTGCGCGCCATCCCGGCACTCCGTGACCTCGTAACCTTCCGCTTGCAGGGCGTCCCGCAGGCCGAGGCGGATATGCACATCATCTTCAACCACGAGGAGCCGCTTCTTCATTCTAGTTGTTTCGTAATCGCCCGCCCGCAACGCTGGCGCGTAGCGACTGCGGGCGTGGTGCTCGTGCTCATGCTCGGTTCGCGGCGTTTGTCGTCAACGGCAGGCGCAGGGTGACGTTGCTGCCGCCCCCTTTCCGCGCCTGATAGGTAATCTCGCCGCCGTGTTCCCTGGCGATGCGTTGCGCCAGCGTGAGCCCGAGGCCCGAGCCCTGGATCCCACTCGCGAGCGAATCGTGCGCGCGGTAAAACGCCTCGAAAATTTTCGCCTCTTCGCCGGGCGGAACACCGGAGCCGCGGTCCAGCACGCTCACGTGGACCGAATCTTTCGTGAGATAACTGTGCATCTCGATCTCTTTCCTGTCGGTGCTGTATTTCTCGGCGTTGGAAAGGAGGTTCACCAGAATCTGGGCGAGCGCGTCGTCATCGCCGCGCACCGGATAAGGCGGCGGCGCAGCCTGCCAGCGGGTGGTGAACCCCTGTTCGCGCAAATGCAGTTCCTGGCCTTCCCAGGTTCGGGCCAGGACGTCATGCAGATCGAGCGGATGGAAATCGTAACGCTTTTGCTTCCGTTCAAGTCGCGCGAAATCGAGCACATTATTGATCAGACGGGTGAGCCGCTCCGCCTCCGCGACGATGATCCGCAGATATTGCGGGCGTTTCTCCTCGGTCGCGTTTCCGCTTTGCATCATCTCGGCAAACATCCGGATCGAAGTGAGCGGCGTCTTGAGCTCATGCGAGACGTTGGAAACGAAATCCGTTTTCTTCTGCGCGAGCGCCATTTGCCGGCGCGCATCCGCGAAAACGGCCCAGCCGCCAAACACGATTGCCGCCAGGGCCGCCGCGATCAGAAGCAACAACGTTCGGCGCACGGCGCGCGCGTTTGCCTGCAACTGCTGCGGGCGCATGAGATAAAGGGCCGCTTCCCAATGCGGGAGCGCTTCGCCGATTTCTGAGGCGACAAAGGGGCGTCTCCAATCACGCTCCTTTTCCCCCGCTGGCTGGGTGGCGACCGGCCGCGCTCTGTCGTTCAAGACCGCGAGCGCGTAATCCGGCGAGGCGTTGTCCGGGAGCGCATCACGCCAGAGATCGTTCAACGCCTCCGCCGTCACCAGACACCCGAAAATCATGCCGGCCGCTTCGAGCGGCCGCAGCCAGAAGACAATCTCGAGGCGGTCTTGCATGAAGCGCGTGACGACGCCTTCCGGGTGATCGGAAGTGAGCGCTTTGAAATCGGCGGTCGCCGGGACGAGCTGGGAAACGGCGGGCACATTTTCCTTCGGGACTTTCTGCGGAGCGACATTTCGCATCTGGGATGACGGCTGCTTGCTTTCATCTTTCTGGACTTCGGTCTGGGCGCGCGGCGCTGGCGGAGCTTCCGCCGCTTGTTTGCGGCTCGCCGTCGATTTGTCGAGGCCCGCGGCCTTGTCGTCGTATTCACTCTTCTGCTTCCGCCGTTGTTCCGGGCGATTCAGCTCTTCCGCCGGAACGGAGTAAACGGTGGCGGGCGTTGTCCCCGAGAGGAACGCGCTGTTGTTTTGGAGAAATCGCTGCCGCTCGCTGTCGCTGCGCGCTTCCTCTGCGGAAGGGGAAATGAGATTGCCTTCCGCATTGAGGGCGAATCCGATCGCCGGGCGCGGCCAGACGCGCGAAAGCTTCGCCGCGAAATCACGCGCGAGCTCCGGCGCCGATTCGCCTGCCAGCATTTGCCGGACACGCTCGGAGAACGCGCGCCGCTCTTCCTCGATCAGGCTCCGCGCCGCGCTGGCGACGGAATCCGTCTCCTTTTGGTAAAGCTCCGCGGTACGGCGCTCGAGAATGATCTGTTGCTCGTTCGCGCTCCGCAAAGCCAGCCAGCCCAGACCGACGCTTGGCAGGACGATGGCGAAGAGAAATATCCAGATGCTTCGTTTCACGACACGAGGCGCAGGCTATCACGTTGCGCAGCAGACTGGTAGGGACGGCGCGCTGCGCCGTCCGAAGCGAATTCAAATTTGATCATCGAGTCCATAACGCGGACGCCGCCGCGCGGCGTCCCTACCTCTCTGCTTACCGCGGCCTGCGAGCGCGCGCGAGGGAAGAGCCGTTGACATCCCTCACGCGGCCCACCCGCCTACGCCGAAGCTTCGGCGTGGCAGGCAGGCCGGCGGTTAAGGTGTTAGCGGCTCTTCTGGTATTTGTCCGCGTAATTCTCGAACTGCATCGCCTTCCGGCGGGACTTCGCGATGGTTCCGCTCGCGTCCATCTCCCGGGCGGCTTCCTCGAGCTTCCGATTTTCTTCGGCGACGCCAGGCACCTGCATCGGCGCGGGCGCGGAGGCATTCTTCGCCGCTTGTTTGCGGAGCAGTTCGGCCGCGTCCTTCGCCTTGCCCTCGTCCGCCAGTTTCACCGCGGTCTCCTTGGCGACGCGGTTCTGCACGACGCTATGTTCGCGGGCGACTTCCGTCTGGACGCTCGACTCGGCTTTCTTCTCGTCGTCGGTGAACGTGACTTTCGCGGCCTGGCGTTGCGCTGGTGCAGTGGCGCCGGCCAGCGTCGTATAACTTAATTCAACCGCGGCTGCCTCAATCGCATCCACATTTTTCGTTTCCGCGACAGCACGCACCAGGAACCGTCGTTTCTCCGAACCGAACAGCTCGGGCATTTTGATCTCCGCCACACGGTCGCCGCAGGTAATATCGGGCCGTCCGATGATTTCCTTCAGGCGCACGCCGTCCGGCGCTTCGATGCGGATGATGACGCTGCGCGCGAGCAGCGAGCGGGCGGCGCCCAGTTCCTGTGCGAAGATGCCGGGCAATTTCTCGGCGTCCTTCACATAGTAATAGTTAGCGTTGCTGGCCTCGGCCAGGGCCGTCATGAGGTCTTCGTTGTAATCGTCGCCCAGGCCGACGGTGCTGACGGAGATGCCGTCGCTGCGCAATTCGCGGCCGAGCCGCGACAGGTCCGAGGTCTTGCTCGGCCCGACATTGGCGAGGCCGTCCGAAAGCAGGATCACGCGATTGACGCGTTCCTTTTCGAAAAAGCGCCGCACCTGTTTCGCGCCCAGCACCACGCCCGCGTGGAGCGCTGTGCTCCCGCCGGCCTGGATGCGATAGATGCGCGCCTTTAGTTCCTCGCGATGGTCCCGGTTGCCGACGCGCTCGGGCGCGATGAGCACATCGGTTTCGTCATCGTAGGTGACGAGCGAAAAGAAATCGTCGTCGCCGAGCTTGTCCACCGCCATGGCGGCGGCCTGCCGCGCCTTTTCGAGCTTCGCGCCGGACATGGAACCGCTGCGATCGAGGACGATCGAGAGGTTCATCGGCGCGCGCCGACTGTCTTCGCTTTTGCGCGCTTCGATCTCGACCTGCACGATCATTTCGCGCGGGCCGAGCCGGTAAACAAAATCGCGTTCCGGCGTGACCCGCAGGGTCACATCGGGCGCGGGTGAAGCGGAG
>DASQLH010000231.1:0-31568 GCA_035630155.1 Chthoniobacterales bacterium | reverse complement strand
GTGAAAATCTGGAGCAGATAACCTTCGTTATCGCGATCGACCAGAATCCCGAGGTGCGCGAGCGGCCCGAGGTCCTCATCGATGCGACCCACCCGCTCCGGCAGCGTGTCGTAATAGGTCGTCGGGATTTTTAGGAACTCGACGCCGCGGCTCTGGAGATCGGTCACCGTCTTGACGATATCGTTCGTGGCCACGGCGCAATGCTGCACGCCTTCTCCGTTGTAAAATTCGAGGTACTCTTCGACCTGCGACTTCTTTTTGCCTTCGGCGGGCTCGTTGATCGGGAACTTCACGAAGCCGTTGCCGTTGCTCATCACCTTGCTCATGAGCGCGGAATATTCGGTCGAAATGTCCTTGTCGTCGAAGGTCAGGATGTTGCGGAATCCCATCACGTCCTCGTAAAATTTCACCCACGGATTCATCTGGTTCCAACCGACGTTGCCGACGCAGTGATCGACGTAGAGCAACCCGGTATCGGGCGGGTTGTAGTTTGACTCCCATTTCCGGAAGCCGGGCATAAAGACGCCATTATAATCGCCGCGCTCGATGAAGAGGTGCACGGTCTCGCCATAGGTGTGAATGCCGCTCATGACGACGCGGCCGTTTTCGTCCTGTAGCGTGGTGGGCTCCAGGTAACTCTTGCCGCCGCGCTTGGTTGTTTCGTTCCAGGCTGACGTCGCGTCCTCCACCTTCAGGGCCAGGACCTTCACGCCATCGCCGTGCTTGTAGATATGGTCGGCAATTGGACCCTCCGGGCGGAGCGGAGTGGTGAGAACGAACGTCAGTTTGTTCTGGCGAATCGCATAACTGACGCGGTCTTTCGTTCCGGTTTCAGGACCTGAATAGCCGAGGCTTTGAAAGCCGAAAGCGGTCTTGTAATAATGCGCGGCCTGCTTGGCGTTGCCGACGTAAAACTCCACGTAATCGGTCCCCTGCAGAGGGAGAAAATCGGTTTCCGCGGACGAGCTTGGTTTGGAAGCGGCGATAGTTGTTTCCATAGAATTTTGGCTTTCTCCGACAGTTCCCAACGTTAACCGAAAGCGTTCAGCTTTCAAACGTAGTCAGGCGCGCGTTGCCGCTTGTCAATGCGCGCCTATTTGGCTAAACCCGCGAAACGCCGCGCAAATATGCGGCCTACACCCATATGAATGATACCCAAACCACCAAACGCCCCGTTGCCATCACCGTCATTTGCATCCTCGGATTCATCGGGGCCGCGCTCAGCATTCCACTGGTCTTTTCGGACCTCGCCAGCTCGGTCGGCTCGTGGTATCCGCCCTATCTGGGCTTTACCGCTCTGGCTGGCCTCTTTTGTATGCTCGGGCTCTGGCACATGAGGAGGTGGGCGGTATTCGCCTACACCGCCTTAGTCGTGCTGAACCAAGTGGTTCTTATCTCGATGGGCGTATGGAATGTGTTCGCGATTCTGATTCCCGGCATCGTGATCGGGATCGCCTTCGCGAATTTGTCGAAGATGCGGTGAGCAGTTGTGCTTCCATGGAGACGGTCTGCCCTCAGGCCGTTACGATGAGCAGCATCGCGCGCTGGCCGGCACGAGGGCATGCCAGCTCCATGCTTCATGACAACACCTGAGTCGCGCTCCGCACCCAAAAAAGACTCGCCCGAGGAGACAGGAATCCTCGCGCGCATCGCGCTCGCGTTAACCGACTGGACGGAACGCTGGGTGCCCGACGCTTTCGTCTTCGCGCTCATCGCCACTTTGATTGTTATCGTGGCAGGCGTCGCCTTCACGCCATCGACGCTTCCGCAGGTGATCGATGCCTGGGGCAAAGGTTTTTGGGAATTAATCCCATTCACTCTCCAGATGGCGCTCATCATCATCACCGGCTACGTGCTGGCGACCTCGCGGCCGGTGGGAAAAGTGATTCGCAAGGTTGCGGCGTGGCCGACGACTCCCCGCAACGCCGTGGCCCTCGTGGCCTTTTTCGCCATGGCAAGCTCCTGGTTCAACTGGGGATTCAGTCTCATCTTCAGCGCCGTGCTCGCCATAGAAGTGGCGCGACGCGTCCAAGGCGTGGACTATCGCGCGCTCGCCGCGGCGAGCTTCCTCGGTCTCGGCAGCGTTTGGGCCCAGGGGTTGAGCGGATCGGCTGCGTTGCAAATGGCCACTCCGGGAGCGCTCCAGCCCCAGATCCGGGATATTGTCGCGAACAACGGCCTGGTCCCCGGCGGATTGATCCCGTTCAGCCATACGATTTTCCTCTGGCAAAGCCTCGTGTCCGTCATCGTCGAGATCGTCTTGGTGACCGCCGTGATGTGGCTGGCCACGCCGCCGGCCGGACGCGGCAAGACGGCGCGCGATCTCGGCATCTCTCTCCGACAGACGGAAACCGATCCGCCTCCGGTCGCGAAACCGACTCCCGGCCAGTGGCTCGAGCATTCTCCCATCCTCAACTGGCTCATCGTCCTCATCGGCGGCACGTATCTGGTTCGCTATTTCATGCAGGCCGCCGAGCCGCTGAACGCCATCAACCTGAACACTGTTAATCTCACTTTCCTGCTCCTGGGATTTCTCCTGCATAAAACCCCCGCGCGCCTGATGCACGCCGTGCAAGGCGCGACGCCGGCGGTTTGGGGCGTCATCCTTCAATTCCCGTTCTACGCCGGGATTGCGGCCATCATCACCTCCACCCAGCTGAGCCAACAGCTCGCTCATGCTTTTGTCGGAATCTCCACCGCGAAAACATTTCCAGCGGTCGTCGCCATCTACTCGGCGGTGCTCGGCGTGTTCGTTCCCTCGGGCGGTTCGAAATGGGTCGTCGAAGCCCCCTACGTCATGGCGGCCGCGCACGAGCTCAAAGTCCACCTCGGCTGGGTCGTGGCGTCATACGATCTGGGCGAAGCGCTCGCGAATCTCGTGCAACCCTTCTGGATGTTGCCGATCCTCGGCTTGTTTCAACTCCGCGCGCGCGACGTCATGGGCTACACCTTTGTCGTCTTTCTCGTGCTCGTGCCCGTGGTGCTGCTTCTCGTAACCCTCCTCGGCGCGACGCTGCGTTATCCGCTGTAACTACGAATGCCCATCAGCGCTGTAGCCGCGTCGCTATGTCGACGCGATGTGACGGCGCTGATTGACACGGCGACATAGCGCCGTGGCTACAGCTGCCCTGGAGACGGCCTGCCCTCAGGCCGTTTGTTTTCACTCCTGCTCTTGATCCTGATCCTGATCATAATCCTGCGGCCATGATCGCGCGCTCAAGGAAAGATCAGGAGCACGATCAAGAGCAAGAGCATGAGTGAACCGGCGCGAGGGCGTGCCGGCTTCCCCTAACTCTCCCTCAGCGCCACCGTTGGCATCACGCGCGATGCCCGCAGCGCCGGCAAGTAACACGCAAACACCGCGACCAGCGCCAGCAACCCCGCCACCGCCGCAAACACAATCGGATCCGTCGCGCTCACGCCATACAACATGGTCGCCAGCAACCGCGTCAGGGCATACGCGCCGAAGAGCCCGACCGCCACGCCGATGAACGCCAGCATCATCCCCTGCCCGACCACCAGCTTCAGGACATCGCCGCGTTGCGCGCCGAGCGCCATCCGGATGCCGATCTCGTGCGTCCGCTGCGTGACCGAATAGTTCATCACGCCAAAAATTCCCACCGCCGCCAGCACCAGCGCCAGCCCCGCAAAGACGCCGAGCAATATCGTATTCAACCGCCGTTGCGCTGTCGTCTCGTTCATCACCTGGTCCATCGTCTTGATGCCGAAGATCGGCTGGTCCGCATCGATCCCGCGCACCGCGTTGCGCACCGCCGTCACCAGCGTTGTCGGATCGGGCGAGCTCGTGCGAATCACGTAAGTCGTCCAGCCCGGCGGCCGTTGCATGAGCGGCATGTACGATTCCGGCCGCGGCTCCCGGTCGAACCCGTTCCGCCGCGTATCCGCCACCACGCCCACGATCGTCCGCCAGGGGTTCTGCGTCTGGTCGGGGTTGTCGCCGAAGTTGATGCGTTTACCGATCGGATCCTCGCCGGGAAAAAATCGCCGGGCGAACGCGTCGTTCACGATCACCACCCGCGGCGAATCCGGCCCGTCTTGTTCCGTAAAGGCGCGCCCCTTCAGCAGCGGCGTGCCCATCAACTGGTGATAGCTCGGCGTCACCGAATCGAACGTCAGTTCGACGCGGTCGCCCGCGCGCGGCGTCGGCCGCCCCTCGATGTTGAATAAACCCGAGTTCGCCAGCGTGCTCAGGAGAATACTTGTCGTGGCCGCGGCTCCGTCCACGCCCGGGAGATGTTGCAGCCGTTCGAGCAACTGTTGGTGAAACGGCCGCCTCGTCGCGCCCTCGCCGTACTTCGAGGCGGGCAGCTGAAGTTCGAGCGTCAGCAACCGGTCCGTGCGGAAACCCAACTCGACGGCCTGCAGCCGATTGAAACTCTTGATCAGCAATCCCGCGCCGACCAGCAGCATGATCGCGAGTGCCACTTCCGCGATCACAAGCATCCGGCGCACCTGCCGGCTCCGCACGCCCTGGCTCCCGCCGCGTCCGCCGGCTTCCTTCAACGTCTCGCTCAGCTTCGGCTTCGATGCCTGTAACGCCGGCACCAACCCAAATGCGCAGGCCGTCAGGAACGAAACGCCGAGCGTGAATCCGAGCACGCGCGCATCCACGCCGATTTGATCGATGCTCGGCATTTCCGCCGGCAGCAGCGCCTTCAATGCATCAAGACCAACCACCGCCAGGCCCACGCCCACGGCCGAGGCCAGCAAACCGAGGAGCACGCTTTCGGTTAACAGTTGCCGAATGATTTGCCCGCGCCCCGCACCCATCGCCGCGCGGATGGCAAACTCCCGCTCACGCGTTGCCGCGCGACTGAGGAGCAGGTTGGCCACATTCGCGCAGGCGATGAGGAGCACCAGCACCACGGCGCCAAGCAAAACATAGAGCGCCGGCCGCACCCGCCCCACCGTCTGTTCGCGTAAGGAGACGAGGTTCACACCCATCTTCGTGTTCGACTCCGGGAAATTCGTTTCCATCCTCTTTGCGATCGCCTCCATCTCCGGCCGCGCCTGCTCCACCGTCACGCCCGGTTTAAGGCGGCCGATGACCGTCAGCCAATACGCGCCGCGTTGCGTCTGAAGATCCGGCGGAATCGCCAGCGGCACCCAGAATTCCGTCTGCTTTTCGGGAAACCGGAAATCCGGCGGCATCACTCCAATCACGGTGCGGTTCGCGCCATCCACCTGGATTTCCCGTCCGATGATGTTCCGCTCCCCGCCGAACCGCCGTTGCCACAGCCCGTGACTCAGCACGATCACGCGATCGTTCCCCTGCACATTCTCCTCCGGCGAAATCGCGCGCCCGAGCAGCGGCGGAACGCGCATCACGTCGAAAAGGTTTGCCGTCGCCGAAGCGCCGAGGATTCGTTCCGGCTCGCCCGTGCCGGTGAGGTTGAGGCTCGCGTTCGTGTAACCGGCCATCGATGCGAACGTCGTATTGCCGTCCCGATAATCGGCATAATTGGGAAACGAGTGAATGTCCTCCTTGATGCCACCCCCGCGATTATCCATCCACACCATCACCAACTGTCCCGGATCCGAGTACGGCAAGGGCCGGAGCAGGACCGCGTTAACGATTGAGAAAATCGCGGTGTTCGCGCCGATCCCGAGCGCGAGTGCGACCACGGCCACCGCTGTGAACCCCGGCTCCTTGAACAGCATGCGCCACGCGTATCGCAGGTCTCTTAACAATGTCTGGAGCCATGTCGTCATATCGAATTCCTTGTTTGTTTCTCCCTCCCGTTTCGGCGCCGCCGCACCGCGCCACCTCATAGACGCCCCCGCATGGACGATTTTGTCTATTCGGTCGCGTGCAATTTTTGGCGCCGTAACCACGGCGCTATGCTTGGAGACGGCTGCTCCCGCAGAGGCGGGGCCGTTATGATTATTGGCGCGCTTGAAGATGACGAGAATTAGTTCGATCATTTGGCTATGAGCAGAGTCGAGCAAATGGAGAGCGAACTGCGCAAATTCTCGCAAGCAGAACTGCGCCAGATTCGTGGCTGGCTCGACGACCTAATAGAGGACGAGCAGGAATTTACGCCCGAGTTCGAGCGCTCCATTGAAGAGGCGGAGCGCGACATGGCCGCTGAGAAAGCTGTTCGGGTGCGCGAGCCCGAAGGCTCGTGAGCGCTGCGACGCAAGTTTATTACGCCAGCTTTGACGCCAGCTTTCTGAAGCTTCCTCCCGCGCTTCGCGCACGCGTTGAAGGCGCAATAGATTACATCGGTTCTCGCCTGCAGTCCTTTCGGCATCACCGCCTGAGGAGGTCGAATCGATTTAGGGCGCGTGTTGGGGACTACCGAATCATTTACACCTTCGACTTAGAGCAGAACAAAATTCATCTACTTGCGATTGGACATCGGCGAGAGATTTATCGTGGGATCTAAGGCTTCGGACACTGTCGCCACGGCGCTCTGCCTGCCGCGCCGAAGTCCGCGGAGGTTGACGCCGCCGCGGCTGCAGCGTATCCGCACAATTGCAGGCCAACGGCCTGACCCATGCCAGCCCAGGGCGACGCCCTGGGTACTTGAATAACGCAAACATCAGCCCTGAAAGGGCGTCCCAAGCTCGCATGATCCCAGCCAAATCATTGCGTCGACCTTCTCCGATCCAACAAAATCGCCACCAACATATCGCTCAGGACGTTCACCCCGGAACGCACGCGCGCGATAATCCAATCCACCGGGAGAATCAACGGAATCGCGACCACGATCAGCTCCTCCGGCAACCCCGCCGCCGACAACACCAGCGGCAGCACGATCAACCCCGCTTCGGGAATGCCGGCCACGCCGATGCCCGCCATCAACGAGGCGAGCACCACCACCGCCTGCTGGCTCACCGTGAGCTCGAACCCATACGCCTGCGCCAGGAAGAGCGCCGCCATCGCTTCATACAAGGTGATCCCGTCGTTATTCAGGTTTGTGCCGACGCACGCCGAGAGCCGCGCCGATTCCTGCGAGACCCCCATCTTTTCCGTCAGACAACGCAACGTCACCGGCACCGTGGCCAGGCTGCTGTTGCAGGAAAGTCCGGTCAGGATCGCGTCCGCGCCGCGGCCAATGTAAACGCGCGGAGATTTACCACCCACCAGCCAGGCCATCAGCGGGTAGTAAATCAATCCGTGAATCGCGAGCCCCAGCAGGATGATGCCGAGAAAACTTCCCAGCGCCTGAAACACACCGATGCCCGAGCGCCCGACGACATGCGCCACCACTCCGAAAACCGCGAACGGAATGGTCCGCACCACCCAGCTCAACATCTGCATCAGCGTTTGGTAGATCGCTTCGACAAATTGCTCGACTGCCTGGAAGCCTTCGCCTTCCGCCTCGCGCCGCCTCTTCACCCGGCGCAACGCCGCGCCGCCCAAAAGCCCGAGCAGCACCACGGTGATCACATTGTTCCTGAGGAACGGTTCCACCAGACTTTCCGGCACGTAACCCGCCAGGTTCTTTAACGGATCGAGCGTCGCTTGCGGTTTTTCCGCCCTGGCCGCATCCGTCGTGCCGGGAACTTCGCGCTCCACCATGCCCGCAATCTCTTCCAGCCGGCCCCGCCATTGCTCGCCCGGCCGCAGCGTGTTGAGCAGGAACAGTCCGATCGCGAACGCGACCGAAACATTCAGCATGCAAATCAAGATGAGCCACGCGCCGCGCCGCGCCGAAACCTCGACTCGCAGGAACGCATCGAGAATCGCGAACAAAATCAACGGCACCGCCAGCGCCTTGAGCAATCGGATCACCAGCATCCCGAGCTGCCCCAGATCCTCATTGCGCAACCCCGCGACGATCGGCCCGGTCTTGAAGATGATGCCGAACGCCAGGCCGAGCGCCACGCCGATCAACACCCGCGCATACAACGGCAAATGAGGGAAGCCTCCGCGGCGTGTTTGCGTCTTCGGAGTTCTCGGCGTTCGATCCATCGGTGCGCGCGCATCCTAAGTCGCGCGATCATCATCCGGCCACAGATATTCTGTAACGCTGTCGCCGCTTCTGGAGACAACTCTTCTGTAGCCGCGGCCCTGCTTGCCACGCTGAAGCAAGGCGAAGGCGGGTGGGCCGCGTGAGATCGATATGGAATCCACGCTGTCTCCCGCGCTTCGCACAGCGAAGCGGCTAAAAGTCGCGCATCCGGCACGAGGGCGTGCCGGCTCCAAATGCCAGCCCAAGGCCGGCGCTGTAGCCGCGTCGCTATGTCGACGCGTCCCCAGGGCCAAAGGCCCGACTCATGCCAGCCCAGGGCAACGCCCCGGGGAATCCGAATAACACAATCTTCAGCCCTGAAAAGGCGCTCCAAGCTTCATTTTAATTCCGCCCGTTCTGATATGCGGGTTACGCGCGCCCTCCCCGCGATTTCGTATTGACCCATTCTTTCTGCGCCCTACCCTCGCCGCATGAACGCAGCTTCGTCAGGTAATAACACCATCACCTTCATCTCTCGCCGGGCGATCGCCTCCATGGCCGGCGCACTCGCCATCGCCGCGCTCTGCTTTGCGGCGGCTCCCGATCTTCGCGCCGAAACTCCGCCTGACCAGATCAAAGCCGCCGGCGCCATTGAACTAACCACCGAGCTCCTGGACAAAATGGACAAGTTCATCAAGGGCATAACCAGCAACGACGCGGCGAAAGCCGAGCTCGCCGCGGTGAGCAAGGATCCCTCGATTACGCCCGAGAACTGGGGGAGCGTCGTCGCCGCCAAATGCCCCAAGACCGTTGAAATCTTCAAGACCGCGGGCTTGACAGCAGATGAATTCGGCAAGGCAATTTTCGCAATTATGGCGGTGTCGATGAGCGAAGACCTGGCCAAGTCCGAGGACGAAACCGTGCAGGCCAACGCTGAATTTGTCGAGGCGAACAAAGAGCGCGCCGGCGCCATTTTCGGCGCTTTCATGATGCTAGGCGAACCCGGCCCGCCCTCCCCCTAGCCGCTAGCTCGCCAACCAGCCTTCTCCGAACGCAGTCGAACGCGTGCAGCCCGGCTTCTTCAAAAGTCGGGCCCTGTAGCCGTCGCCCTGTGGGCGACGCGAGAATGACGTAGCCCGCCTGTTGGCGATACAGACTGATAGCCTCCCACACAGACGCTGTTACAGGACACTTGTTGACCCTCCGACCTCTGCCCTTTGACGTCTCTCTTCCCAGCTCGGCGTATTCGCCTTCCTAATTCCTAATTCTTAATTCATCCTTGCCGGCCATGATTGAGCCCGATCCACCTCCGCAACGCCCCGGACTCGTGACCTGGCTTGGTTTGTTCATCGCGCTCTTCGGAATGCTGATCGTCCGTCAGGTGGTGAATTATCTCTGGCCCGATCCGACGTTTGCCTCCGCGATGATCAAGGAAGCGGGCATGTGGCTCGTGGCCCTTTCTCTTTTTGTCATCATCAGAGTAGGCGAACGCCTTCCCCTCAGCTCGATCGGCCTCGGCACCGCGCGCTGGGGCAAATCTGTCTTGTGGGGATTACTTCTCGGCGTCGGCTGTCTCCTCGTCGCAGGTCTTTTGGTGGCCTTGACCGGATACACCGGCGGCGACGTCGGAAAGTCGTTCGACAAACTGCCGACCTGGCTGCTTTCCCTCATCGTCCTCCGTGCCGGCGTCGTCGAAGAACTCTGTTATCGCGGCTACGCCATCGAACGCCTCCACGCGCTCGGCCTGCCTCGCGGTCTGGCGGCGGGCGTGCCGCTTTTGATTTTTGGCTTCGGCCACTGGACCGGCGGCTGGGCCAACATCCTCATCGCGCTCGTCCTCGGTGGAATGCTCGCCCTCTTCTTCATCTGGCGCCGCGACCTCGTCGCCAACATGATCGGCCACTGGTTCGTCGATTTCATCGGCAATGTCCTGCCCCGACTCCTGCCCTGATTGTAGCCACGCCGCTCTGCTCGCCACGCCGAAGCTCACGAAGGCGGGTCGGCGTGTCTGGAATCGTAAATAGCGCCCGGTTTGCTTGCGGAGACGTCGTGCGCGAATCGCCGGCTTCGGACGTGAGGCGCGGTGAACCACTAGTTTTCGCAGCGTGGAATTGAGCGGGTGGCTTGGTTCGCGGAATAAAAGCGTTGATATCCATTGCTCCGGCTAACGATGGGATCCGCGGCAGCTAGTTTGCCGAGTTCGTCCTGCACAGTGCGGAGCGACAGAAAGCTCAAGCGTGTCAATTCGCGCACATAGAGTTCCTGCCGCGGGAACTAACTCGATTTCCCCCGATGCGAGGCGCTCCGAACTCGACGGCTTAAAGCCGTCGAGTTCAAATGCCGCCCTGCTGCTTCTGACAAGTCTGATGAGCTAATGGTCGCCGCCCAGCCACTTCGCTTTCCGGTAGCCTCCACCGACATCCGCATCGTCATCATCCGCATCGCTCCCAGCTATCGGTACCAACCTCGATTTCCTCCGATGCGAGGCGCTCCGAACTCGACGGCTTAAAGCCGTCGAGTTTTAGACGACGAACGCGACATTGCGAACACAGATGTAACAACCCGTGCAACAGCGTCTCGTGAATCGGTCCGGGATAACTCGAATGCTTTAAACCGTCGAGTTCAAATGCCGCCTTGCTGATTCTGACAAGCCTGATGAGCTGATGGTCGCCGCCAAGGCACATCGCTTTCCGGTAGCCTCCACCGAATCCGCATTGCCATCATCCGCATCGCTCCAGACATCCGAGCCGATCTCGATTTTCCCCGATGCGAGGCGCCCCGAACTCGACGGCTTAAAGCCGTCGAGTTGAGACGACTTCCGGTGAAAGTGAGAGAATGCCAATCGGACGTCTGGCGCGGCTACCTCGTGGCCAAACATTCCAGTCTGGCGCTAGCAACGGTCGTTGCAGACCACAAGTCGAAGACTGACGCTATACGTGACTCACGTATAGTGCCATACCCGGAAAACTCAGCGTTTCGGTCAGGGTTAATCTCCGGGACCGCCCGGTGAACTTGAATGCTTAAAGCAGTCGAGTTCCCTGCTCAGAGGTTTGGGTTCCGAATCCAGTGCCTGACGGCCAGGCAACGAGCTCGGACGCGCAGTCGTCTCTACAAGTCCCCATCACGTCACGCGTTCGCCGAAGGACGAATCCGCCGTGGCGGATCACTTCCCTGTCGTAATCTTGTGGGAAGCAAACTTCGCCTGCGCGATGTCCCATGTCGCCTTTATCCGAACTCTCCAGGGATTATCGGATATCGATTTGGGATCGTTGGTCGCCAGCAAGGTCAGGTGCACCGTCTTATTCCCGCCCAACGTGCAGGGCTCGTAGTCATCGCCCGGCTCAAAAACGAACTGGTAACTGTCGTTGTAAGCCTTCTTCTTCGGCGTTGCCGCCCGAAATCTCGGCAAGAGCAATTGCGTCAGCTTCTGGAGGACGTTGGTGGTCCGCTTCACCTTGCCGCCGGCCATCTCGACCAGGAACACATCGCCCGGGCCCCACTTACTCTCGAGCACAATAAGCGCGACGTTATCATCCTCCGACCACTGCGCGCTGATCCCGCCGTGGTTCTTATTTTGGAAATACGGGTTGTCCGTCGGCAGCGGAGCGAGCACGCTGAACGGTTCGAGCGCGACCAAAAAATTCTTCGCCTCTTTCGACTCCGAAAACTCCAGGGTCGGATAAATGACGGCAAACTTCTTGTCCCGCGACATCGTGCTGTGAGCTACCAGATAATTCTCTGCATACTGCTCCGGCAACCCCTCTGCCGAATCTTCTCGGCTCTTTTCCGCCGCCCCAATGCTGCCCGCGCCCAGCGTCAGCCCGAGAAAAAGGAACGACGCCAGGCCGAGTTGCGCAGATGATTCATGCAAGCCTGCTTACTGGATGCTATCCATTGCGCCAAGCCTCAAAAGAAACCTGAGGGCGTGATCGCCGTTGGCTGCCACTAGCCGAAAGATGTGGTTCACGCTTGGCAAAATCTATCGTAAGCCGTTCACGATGCAGACCCCCAAGCCGAGCGACTGATGCTATACGCGATCCACGTATAGTGTGATACCCGGCAACTCAGCGTTTTAGGTCGGCGTCGATCTGCGGGCCCGTCCGGGCGTACTTGATTGCTTAAAGCATTCGAGTTCCATGCCCGCGGGTTTTATGTTGTCCTCCAACTCCTGGCAAATTCCGAGAGATGCCCGAGCCGGGAAAACGGTCTCATTCTGCCTTCGGGCGCCGCTGACGGGCTGACCGCTTTAAGCGGTCAAGTTCCAGGCGATCGCAATGTTTTTGGCTTGCCAGCCACCCCGCACCATCGGGAACGTAGCGGGGCCATACATCACTCAGGAATAGTGTGATACCGGCAAACCAGCGTTTTTCAGCCGGCATTCATCTAACCTCCGCTCGACGCCTTGAATGCTTAAAGCATTCAAGTTCCAGGCACCCACGTTTTATGTTCCGAAAGAATGCCTCGCGCCAAACCACGAGCTTAGGCCGCTTGTTTGCAGTCACGTAATTTCGTCACATCTCACACGCCTGCCACGCTACCTGCTCGCGAAAGCTTTCGGAATAGCGTTGGCGCAGGCGGGTCAAGATCTTCAGCTCCCAGATTTGTGATCGGCTCCGGCCTCTGACTCATGCATACGTCATCACGTATAGCGCGATACCCGGCAAACTCAGTGTTTCGGTCGCCGTCCATTTCGGGGTCCGACCGGTGAACTTGAATGCTTAAAGCATTCAAGTTCCATGCGTGCTCATTTTATTTTCGGAATCCGATGCCTCGCGCCAAGCAACGAGCTTAGGCCGCTTGTTTGCAGTCACGTAATTTCGTCACATCTCACACGCCTGCCACGCTACCTGCTCGCGAAAGCTTTCGGAGTAGCGTTGGCGCAGGCGGGTCAAGATCTTCAGCTCCCAGATTTGTGATCGGCTCCGGCCTCTGACTAATGCTATACGTGATTCCCGTATAGCGCGATACCCGGAAAACTCAGCGTTTCGGTCGTCGTCCATTTCGGGGTCCGACCGGTGAACTTGAATGCTTAAAGCATTCAAGTTCCATGCGTGCTCATTTTATTTTCCGAATCTGACGCCTAGCGCCGAGCAACGACCTTGAGGCGGCTTTCCTGGGCGACTTCCCTCCCGGCCAATACACGGCCATCATCTCCGGCAAGAATCGCGGCACCGGCGTGGAATAACGCCTGCCACGCCGCCTGCTCGCGAACGCTTTAGAAGTAGCGTTGGCGCAGGCGGGTCAATATCTTCAGCTCCCGGATTTGTGATCGGCTCCGGCCTCTGACTCATGCAATATGTGATCCACGTATAGCGCGATACCCGGCAAACTCAGTGTTTGTCGGCCTCCACCTATGCTTCCGCCCGGTGAACTTGAATGCTTAAAGCATTCAAGTTCCATGCGTGCTCATTTTATTTTCCGAATCTGACGCCTAGCGCCGAGCAACGATTTCGAGGCCGCTTTCCTGGGCGACTTCCCTCCCGGCCAGTACCCCGGCGTCATCTCCGGCAAGAATCGCGGCACCGGCGTGGAATAACGCCTGCCACGCCGCCTGCTCGCGAACGCTTTAGAAGTAGCCTTGGCGTAAGCGGGTCAAGATCTTCAAGCTCCCGGATTTGTGATCGGCTCCGGCCTCTGACTCATGCTATACGTGATCACGTATAGCGCGATACCCGGCAAACTCAGCGTTTCGTCGGCGTCCAACTCCGGGTCCCTCCCCTCGGACTTGAATGCTTAAAGCATTCAAGTTCCATGCGTGCTCATTTTATGTTCCGAATCTGACGCCTAGCGCCGAGCAACGATTTCGAGGCCGCTTTCCTGGGCGACTTCCCTCCCGGCCAATAAACCGCCATCATCTCCGGCAAGAAAGGCGGGACCGGCGTGGAATAACGCCTGCCACGCCGTCCTGTCACGCCACAGCAAAGCTTCGGCGGAAGCCTTGGAGTAAGCGCGTCGAGATCTTCAAGCTCTCGGATTTGTAATACGACTGCTCCTCCGCTCTCCTCATGCGGGCCAAAGTCGATCAACGACTCGCTTTCGAATGTTGATACTAAGCTCTGACCCCTTGTCGCCTTCTTCAATTTATCGTCACAGGGCGCTCAACCGGCCACCGAGCGCCGGTCAGAACCGTATCTGGGAGTTTGCCATCCCGATTGGGGACCAATAAATTCTCCTCGAGCATTTCGTCGAACAATCGATATTTTAATGCAAGCGAAAGAAAACGCGCGCGGCCGCGGCCTACCGCGCAGTTGTAAAACAAAAGCAGCTGTTCGTTGGTAGAGAGCTGCGCGCGCAAAAGGTCGACGTAAAACTGCTTTTGCGAGACACCGCTCTCATCAACGAATTTTACGACGTGATACAAATGACGAAAGTAATGACGTAGTGAAGAAGAATGGAATTGGTGCAGGATGTCGTAGGCCAGCTCGACATCGACGGGAAACGGATGCTGTTTCGTATTATGTTCGCGCAATGCCAACAATCGACGATAGAAAAATTCGAAGGCGTCTCGGCCCCTGAGTTCTTTAGGTAGCCCTGCGTCATTCGTCGTTGTCGCCGTAGAGGCATTCAAGATTTCGTGGTGCAGCGTTATTAAGTGGAAAAATGTGTTTTCGAACGTCTGTTTTTCAAAAACCTCACGTGTTTGCTGGAGCTCCTGTTTTTGGCCTTCAAGCTGCAATCGCTGGTAATACAACTCCCGTTTCTGAAGCCACGTAGCGAAAAATAACGCAGCAAACGCCAGCGCAGAAAACAACGCGTTGATCGCTCCGAACATATCGCCGAATTGCCCCCTTGAAGCGTAAAATTCGCCAGCGGGTGGTTGAAACCACGGAGCCTTAACCATCGCGATCCAAAAAGTGACCCAGACTGCGATTACGACTATTATGGCGACATACAAGCCGCCGAGCTTCTCTTCGCCGGGTGACCCCGACGAATTCGAAGGGGGTTTTGCGTCAAAAATTGGCTCGGCGTGCATCGGAGCCTCTATTCCTCCTCTTCGGTCCAGATGCGCTTCAATGCGAGTTCAGCGCGAAGTTCGGGTTCGAGAGCGTCGTAATGAGCAAAGAGGTTTTCGAGGAGTTCTTTCTGTGTCCACAAGCGGACATTAAAGAAGCTCGAGAGCGCTTGCCTATACACGGTGTTCTTAAAACCACTCCAAGAGACGAAGAGTCCTTCCGTGGCGTGCACGCTCGACATTGCGCCTTTCAACTCGTTCAACGTCTTTGATTCGACCGGCATATCCTGCGATTTCACCTGGACGCAAAGTTTGGGGGATGAGAAACCAAGCGGCCCTGCTCCAGCGAGAATATCAATCCCAGAGTCTGGGCCTTCGGGGCTCCGGTACGTTGTGTACCCCTGGGCCTTCAATATGCCTTCGACTAACCGCGCAAGGCCATGACCCTTGAACTTGGCTGAGATCAACCGCGATATCTGGTCTTTCGCGAGCTCCTCTATTTCCAGCGTTGCGTCTTCTACGTCGCTTGGGGCTTCCGTCGGGCCAATCTTCGCTGCGGCGATCGTCTCAGGTTTCCATCCACTCGTCTGCATCGCCCTAATCCGCTTCTCCGCATTGTTCCGATCGATTCGGCAAATGGTAAGCAGCGAGCCGCCGAGGGAAAAGAGAATGTCTTTACCAAAATTCTCGCGCGGGACCGCTTCACCAATCCATTTAACATTGCGCCAATGGTAAAATGGATTTGGGCCTCCCCCCGCGAACTCGTAATCGCCAACGATTTCGCCGACGTGAATGGCCCGTTGGATTTTGGACGGAAGAGCAATCAAATCACCCTTCTGCATTTCATGAGCAAATCGCCAAATCTGACCGGTCCAAATGCCGTGAACGTTTGGTTTGGTTAGGGGGTATGCTGCTTCGAGTTCCTTTCGGAGAACGCTTATTATTCAGCTTTGATATATCCGCATCGAAGCCGTCCCAGGTTAGATAAATTCGGCCATCACTGAGGAATTTCTGCTCATATTGTCCGTGGGACCCAGCCCGAACCATCCACATCGCCATAATTCAATTTTGTTCAGTTATAAACCTCCTGACGAGCATAAAGCGGCGACGCCAAGCATCGGCAGGTCACCGAAACCGCTCGAGACCGTCCCAATCCGACCGAATCGGTTCGCGTGTTCTCGGATCGGCTAGGCCCACTTCTGCCAAAGTGTAATCACCACGGCCGAAATTACATGGCGCACAGGTGATTATCATATTCTCCGGACTGTTATTGCCGCCTCTGGCGTGCGCCAGGATGTGGTCGTACTGCACCCAAAGCGCTTGAAAGGCGGCATGCTGACTCAAGTTTGTTCGCCCCCATGGCAATGTGTCAGGATATGACTCGCGAATTCGACGCCAGGCCGAGTTTGCGCAGATGATTCATGTTGCCCTGCTTACGCGATGCCTTCCTTCCGGGGCAAACGCCGAGAGTGGCCGGAGCCGGGAAACGGCCTCATTTCGCCGTCCGCCCGCCTCACCGTGACGTGGCTGATTGCGGAAGCGATCCGATCCATCGTAAGCGGCTTACGATGCATGTAGTTTTGTCCCATCGCGCTAAAACTCGACCGCTTTAAGCGGTCAAGTTCCATGCCCACACGTTTATGTTCCCAATGCGATGGGGAGTGGTGCCAGCACGGTGAACGGTTCGAGCGCGACCAAAAAATTCTTCGCCTCCTTCGACTCCGAAAACTCCAGGGTCGGATAAATGACGGCAAACTTCTTGTCCTGCGACATCGTGCTGCGAACTACGAGATAATTCTCTGCATACTGCTCCGGCAACCCCTCTGCCGAATCTTCCCGGCTCTCTTCCGCCACCCCAATGCTGCCCGATCCCAGCACCAGCCCAAGAAAAACAAACGACAGCAGGCCGAGTTTGCGCAGATGATTCATGTAACCCTGCTTACGCGATACCGGCTATGCGGGCAAACTCCGAGAGCTGCCGGAAGCCGGGAAAACGGCTTCACTCTGCCTTCCGGCGCGCCGCTGGCGTACAGACGGCTTAAAGCCGTCAAGTTCGACGCCCGCATGTTTACGCTCCCAGACCGGCCCTGTGCCGATCTTAGCGCGCTTTGGATTGTGAACTCGGGAATTCGTTTCGTTCGCGGCGATCAGGAACTGGGCGCTTGCGAGGAAGCATGAGTCGCCTTCCTTAAAGCCGCGGAAAGGTCGATCAAATGACCGTTCAAGCTCGACCAGGCGCTGGCATCTGTCCCCAACATTTCGGTCGCGACCAGTGCGGTTCGAAAAGTGAGCATCGCCTTCTCCACTTCGACGGGCTCTCCCGCAAAAGGTAAATCCGACCAATAAAGCTGCTCAAATCGTCGCCTCGCTTTGATGCGCTCTGGATCATTTACAGTTAAGGGATCAATTATTTGCGACGCCGTCCGGAGTGTCTCTCGGTAGAGAGCATCGAGCGCGGCAAAATTCTTGATGTCAGAGAGCTGTCTATCGGCCCAATCTCGGACCGAATCGTCGGTCGCGAACAGCTTGAGCACATCCAGTTTACGTTTCCAAATTTCCGGATCGGCAGCTTCCGTTGCCTTCGAGTAGGCTTCAATCAGCTTGAGCTGGTTCTCTGAAGCTAGGCGCGCTTGCTCAAGTCGCAGCTTTCCATAGTCGATCACCGCGAATGATACGGCGGCGCCAATTGCTATTGATATCCATTTGAAAATCTCTGAGCGATATTTGGCGCGTTCCAACTTATAATTCATCAGTTCTATCGGTGCGATTTGATGCTCGGTGGCCGTTGGTTCAATCATGATTTCGCTTGAGATTCAAGGGTTCCCGTGAGGGGATACTTTTCCGTCGATTTTTTGATGAGGAACAGCCGAATAATGAACTGTCCGATTCTTCTGTCTAGAAAAATACCGTGTTCCGAACTACAAGCGACGATGGGCTCGGCCTGAAAATAATTCCGTACGCCAGGCCAAGCGCCCCGCCGATCAGCAAGCGCGCATAGAGCGGCAAGCGAGGAAACCATCGGCGACCAGACGGCGCTGGGACCTTTGATCGATCCCGCGATTCTCGCTGTATGTGAGTCGCGTATAGCGACCAAAAACAAGCGGACAAATTTAGACGCCGATCACGCGACGATGGACACGAATTTCGATCGCCGGCCAAGCGCCACCGAGATCAGAACGGACGCATACCGTAAGCCGCTTACAATGCACGTAATGTTGTCGCAATCGCTCTTCACTTGACCGCTCAAAGCGGTCAAGTATCAAGTCGCTGCAATGTTCTTGAGATTGCAATCAGCGCCGAGATTGCCAGCCGGTCTCCCCGCTCAGCGCGGTAGCCGCCTCGCTAGGATAGCAACGGGACCGTGCCGATCCGCCCATGGCCGCGCAGCGACACTCGTCGGCCGTAACCAGCAGCAACACTATTTTATTTCAGTCGGTGGCGGCTTTTGCAAGGAGATCACCGTTGAAGGATCGGCATCCGCAATCACGGAAAAACGCAAGTCCGGATATACACCGTGCCCGGCTTCGTAATACTTGGTGATCGCGGACATCCGGCTGATGTCGTCGTTGGATAACACAAAACCGAAGGTTTGTTCGAATGGCTTTCCCTCGACTGACCAACTTAGACGTCCGCGCCACTGACCGGCGGTCCAAATCATGCGTGTCTTCATAAAACTACGCAACTCCTCGGCTAGCTTTTGCGAGTAGACGGTGGCTCCCAGCTGCGGAACTTCGCTTAGATATGGGACCTCCTTCTGAGCCTTGACTAAAACAGCGGCCATTCCTTGGTCTTGATTGCAGAAGCTGCAGTTCAAAGTCCACAGTTGACCTTTCTCTAATTGTATCATCGGGATGGACATCGGAGTCCACGGCATGTTCGTCATGAAAATCCCTTCTAAGACAACCGGAATTGTCTTACCGGATGGGGAAATTAGCGTGAGCAGGATGTTCTCCAGGGTCACCTTACGCGCCTCAGGATTAGAAAAATTTACCATCAGTACAACCTGAGGATTTCCGAGGTAGTGCCTTATGGAAGCCGTAGGCTCTACCTTGGCAAAGTCGTCCGCTGAAAAAGATGGGTAACTCAGGGTAACTTCGATCTGTTCTTTCGCCTGAGCAGCAGTGACAGGGACGATTTTCGAAAGAAAGTCCGAGGCGGTGACCGTCAGTTGATAGTTATTCGCGGTCCGGCTTCCTGGCACGCTCAAATCGAATCCGCCATAGTCATCTGTGATTGCCCGGCCTTTTTTGCCGCCTAGATCCACAATCGCGAATGCAATCGGCTGATTTTTTTCATTTCGCACTGTTCCGGACAGTCTTACTTCACGTCCGAAGCTGGCAATTACGAGGTAAGAAACATTCGCCAAGACGCCGAGCACCAGGGCCAGAATGAATGCCCATCTGATCAATGTTTTTAAAGTCGCGCCCGGCTGCTTGACCGCCGCAATCCCTTTAAACAGGCCGAATAAAACGACGAGAACTAACGCCGCGAGCATCAGCGGCGTCGTAATTTTGGTTGCGATCTCAAACTCTTTCATAGCGGTCCTTCAACGGATGTAGGGCGACAAAAGGCCACCCGCTTCAAGATCGCCCCGCATCTCGTTTCACGCTCGGGTTCAACCCGAAAGGAGGTTGGCCCAGCAGACTCTGGACCGGAGACTTTGGGGTTCTCGGGGGCATCGCCAGCCATTTAACGTGGCCGTGTCGGTTCAGCCAAGCGGAAAATTCAGGAGGTCAACTGCAATCTCGGGGAACTGGGCGAGGGCGGCTTGCCCCCTTCGCATAAAGCTACGGCGCGCCAGGGGGAGGTCGGAAGTCATTTTTTCAAGTCTTGTGCGATGGCGGCGAACTGCTGGAGTGCAGCTTCCAAATCCTCCACAATATCTGCCGCAATCACCTCGGGGGCGGGAAGATTGGCGGAGTCCTCCAGGGCGTCGTCTTTTAGCCAGAAGATGTCGAGGTTGATTTTGTCGCGCTTTATCAGATCTTCGTATTTGTAGGCGCGCCAGCGACCTTTCTCGTTTTTCTCTGACCAGGTGGGCTTTCGCTCGTGTCGGTTTTTCGGATTGTAGCAGACAACGAAGTCGTCGAGGTCGCTGCGCTTCAGAGTGTTTTCCTTGAGGGTGAAATGCAGGTTCGTGCGGAGGTCGTAGATCCAGAGCTTGCTCGTCCACGGTTTTTCCTGCGCGGGTTTGCGGTCGAAGAAGAGGACGTTCGCCTTCACTCCCTGCGCGTAGAAGATGCCCGTGGGCAGCCGCAGGAGCGTGTGCACGTCGGCCTGCTTGAGTAAGGCGCGCCGGATGGTTTCGCCGGCGCCGCCTTCGAAGAGGACATTGTCCGGCAACACGACTGCGGCGCGGCCGTGCTGCTTGAGGATGGTGAAGATGTGCTGGAGGAAATTGAGCTGCTTGTTGCTCGTGCTCGCCCAGAAATCATCGCGGTTGATGATGAGCGACTCCTTCGAGGTTTCGCCCGCTTCGTTGACGATGGTGACGCTGCTCTTCTTACCGAAGGGCGGATTGGCCAGAACGATGTCGTATTCGCCGTGCTTGGCGGCGAGCGCGTCCTTGGTCACGACGGGGAGCGTAAAAGGGCCCTCCTGGACCTCACGCTCTGGGTCTGGTGAGCCTTCGGACCCGATGCCATGCAAGAGCAGATTCATCGCGCAGAGGCGGGTGACGCTGTCCACCAGCTCGATGCCGAGGAAGGTGCCGCTCTTGAGCTTCTTCTTTTGCGCCAGATCGAGCTGATAATGCTTCGCGATGTAATCATGCGCCGCGAGCAAGAAACCGCCCGTGCCGCAGGCCGGATCGCAGATCGTCTGGCCCGGTTGCGGAGCGATCGCGTCCACTATCGCGGCGATGAGCGGGCGCGGGGTGAAGTATTGCCCCGCGCCGCCTTTCACGTCCTCGGCGTTCTTTTGCAGCAACCCCTCGTAGGCGTCGCCCTTCACGTCGGCGGCAAGGCTGGACCATTGCTCCTTGTCGATCAGGTCCGCGATGAGCCGGCGGAGCTTGGCCGGGTCCTGGATTTTGTTTTGCGCCTTGCGAAAGATGACACCGAGCATCCCCGACCGCTTGCCGAGTTCCTCCAGCGTATGGCGATAATGAATCTCAAGATCGTCGCCATCGAGTTTCAAGAGCGGAGGCCAACTAAAACGTTGCGGGATCGGCGAAGGCTTGTTGAACGGCGGCTTCGACTGCTCGTCCGACATTTTTAGGAATAGAAGAAACGTCAGCTGCTCTACATAATCGCCGTAAGACAAGCCATCGTCGCGAAGGATGTCGCAATAATTCCAGAGTTTTTGGACTATGTAAGAAGGACTCACGCGGCTCCGCCTTCAGTATAATAAGAGTGTGATGTCACGAATGTGTCCGGATCCATCATCCAGCACATAGGCTTTTCATAACCTTGTAATGTCCGGCCTGCGACTGTCATCTTGCCTCCGTCTTTCGCGGGCCAGAAAACGCCAATGGGGCGGCAGTTCATATGTTGATAGACTTTCATGATCTGCGGCGCTCCTCCAATGGAGACAGTCCGATCGGTCGCATGTTCTCTTAGAAGATCTCGCAGGACTTCAAACGGCTGCCAATCCATTACGAAGTTAGCCTTTATGCGAGGCGTAATCCCGTCACGATGCCTCAGAAGCAAGACTAAGCGTCTGCGCGCCTCATACTGCCAGTCACCAGCGAACAGAATTGCCGCGCGCCCATTGGCCCACGGCTGAGCAGGCGAGTGAACGAAACATCGCCGGGGGATTGAATAGGAGAATCGCCAAATCTTGAACCTTTTTTCGATCCATGAGTACCCGCCGAAGAGAAACTCAGTAAATCGTTCCGGGTATCGGAGTTCTCTGATTGGCGTAGAGACTCCGGCAATCGCCGTATTAAGAATTTTCATCAGATGCCCGCGCAAATGTCTTACGTCGAGAGAGCGATCCCTGCTTTTCTCGAAAATTCCGATTGCTGTGACCATCTGCATTAACAGCGGATATGTAATTGTCGTGTCTCCGGCGCAACATAGAAAACTGTCTGATCTTGGAAGGGAGAAAATTTTCGCGCACGAGTCCAGATTGCGTCCCCCGCTAAGGCGACTGTCAGACGCGACGACCAATTCCTCGCAGTCCTGAATGCGTCGAACCCATGCCACCGCGAGCGTCATCGATAATTCTTGCCAGAACGGTTAGATGTCATGATGGGACCTCAGTTGTCGCCACGGTTTGCGTTTGTTCGACGGGAGGGGCGACCGGAGACCACACTTGTTTAGCGACCTCCGTTAACGTCGCCGAAGAAATATGGGAAGACTTCTGAAGAGGATTGACGGCGACCTTGTGTTCCGATTGCAACAGGTCCCTTAGTTTTCGGAACACGCGCTTTCCATGCCGAAGGGCCCCTGGATTTTTTAGGTACTCCTGTTGGCAGCGAAGAGCGACCTCCCCATGATCAAGTTGTTGCCCGAGCTTTCTTTTCTCGGGCCCTTCAATTTGGACTCGCGTGTTGATGAATTTTCGTATTGAATACTCGGCGGAAGCTTCCGTTGACCTCTCAATCAACGCTTCGACTTGATCTGGTTGAATCCCAGGCTCGAAAGACGAGATGTGCGCGGCATTCAAAAAATGCGCTTCGAGATCAGTGCCGACAGTTACAAAAACGAATGCACCGCTGCACTCTTTGCTTATAGCCACCGTGTATTGAAAAACCTCTTCTTCTTTCAGGTAGTCTCGGTCCCGGTGAATGATTACCTTCACTCCCGGTGCGTGAGAAACGATGAAGTTGTACAATGCGATCGCCGTTTCACGATTCGAGCAGCCCTTATACGACCAAATGTCGGTCTCCGGCAACACGAAGCCCGAGGCCTCGAGTAGCGCTTTGATACCGAGAAGGTCGTCGTCTTCCGTTAGAACCACGCATTTGATCTGACCGGCTTTCAGCAAGTCACCTCGATCTAAAGCTCCGACGTCCAAAAGAACTCCGATTTCGTCGTAATCGGCGTCGGGAACCCGTTGGCCTTCCCGGATCCAGTGCACACGAGCATCAGATCTAAGCGCGTCGAGCAAATGCCGCGAATGAGTTGAAAGGATTATCTGAAAATCGCGGCCTTCCGAGGCGTCGACCAGCAGTTCTGCTAGGCGACGTTGATTGTTCGGATGGAGGTGTGCGTCGGGTTCGTCGAGAACTAACAATTTAGGCTTCGAAAGATTGATGTAAGCAAGTATCTGTATTGCCTGAAGAACACCCGTGCCGGCAGCATCAATTGGCAACACGTTAGAACCAGACACGACCGTTGCTCGGATATGCTCGTCTTGTTCTGTATTGAACCAGACTTCAATCTTGCGATTCGGAAATACCCGTTCGAAATCGGCGAGAAATTGTAACCACTGCGTCCGGTTTTGCTTCAGTAGCCATAAGACGTTGCGAAAAACATTGTTCGCGTCCCCTCGCGCCGCTGCGCGCCTTACCGTTGCTGCAGGTTTTTGTTCCTCCACGGTAGGAATGCCGGCCAAGCCTGGGACGAATACGCTAAATGGCCCCACAATCGGCTGTAGTCGCCGCCCTAAATTCGCCCCTGACATCGTGCATTGGATATTCTGACCTCTTCCCTTGATAACCTGAACGCAGCAACGGACGTCTTGGTCGGGTTGTGGAGCTCCCTCAAGCGGCGGAGTTGAAGGCGCGGCGGGTTCACAAAACTCCACTTTTAGAGCATACCTCGGATACTCGTTAAAAATTTGATTGTGAGCGAGTCCCGCAATCTCTCGGAGGGGAGAGTAAATAAGTTGGTTGGGAGCAAAAGATAACTTCGCTTCGTCCTTGCGCCATGTCGCGCCAAGAATCTTCAATGTTTGGGCAACCGATACGGCAAACTGAATTCCCTGAAGCAAGCTGCTCTTACCTGAATTGTTGGAGCCGACGAGAATGTTGATACGACTCAATGGCAAAGACACTTCTTTAATGTTTTTGAATCGAGTGACTGTAATCGCTTTGAGCATGGATGTAAGAGCCTAGAGTTCACCGGAGAACGCTTTTTGCAGAATGGACTGACGCAATCGGTCTGCGCGTAATAAGTCGGCAGCGGCGACGGCTTCTGTTTTGTCGACGATGCTGGAGATCTTCTCGATTTCCGCCACCAGCTCAACCTGCGTGGCGAGCGGTGGAATGGGAAACTCGAGGCCTTGGAAGCGCGTCTTGTTGAGGATAGGAAGCGTGGTCGCGGAGGCGTTCTCCCGAACCTGTCTTTGCCCATACGTACTCGTCAGCGCCCAGAAAAGCCATTCGGGAGTCGCGATGTTATCATGCGGTATTAGTGCGTTGATCTGCTGGTTCGTTGCAGAGCGAACACGCGCCAGGCCGGTCTTGCCGATCGTGGCGCCGATACACGTCACTAGCACGGTGTTCTCGGGCAGAACTCTTGCAAGGGCAGCTCCTTTGCCAGTTAAATGTTCTCGCGCTTCTTCCACACGGTAACCGGAGTTCAAGTCAGTCGGCTTTAGGAACGGCAGTGTGCCGCCGAAATTCTGTGGATCCTTTGTCGGCGGGGTGGAACCGGTTACAGTTTCGCCGATTTGACCGATTGGCAGAAGCGGCCAAGCGCCTGGAATTATGCTGCCGAGATAGCTTTGGCGGTACCGTTTGAGATTGAGTTGCGCCCGCCGCAGTGCTGCCAAGCCGGCGTCCAGCCGCGTGAGTTGCTTCTCAATCTCCCCCACAATCCGCCGTTGCTCGGAAACTGGCGGGACGAAAATCTCTTTCTCAAAGGTCTTGCGAACGGCAACGAATGGTTGTGCTGAACCGCTGCGAATCCAGAACTGCTCGTCATTGAGGAGATACCACAGAAACTTCAGGTCGGCCTTCTCAGGGTCGGGCCACACAACGTGAGTGTTGGCGATGGCGGACCAACGTCCTCTTGCGAGAAAACATTTCCCGCATCGCGCCCCGACGGCCGAGATGATTATGGCGTCGCCTTCCCGGTCGAACTCGCTGTGCCAGACATCTTGGCCTGATGCGCTAAACGCTGGGAAGAGATTTCCAGCTGGCGTGTCATGTAGCTTACCCTTTATCAGCTTGGAGTTACCCGAATGATGGCGGGCGATGCGATTGAGCGGAATAAGGCGTCCGGGGCGCTGCGTCCTTGAATTGGGTTGAGTGACGGCATTCATGCTGCGAGCACCTCGTTGAGTTCATCAAGAAGCTTTGGCAGTTGCTCGCCGAAGAGTTGATGCGCTTTGCCCAAGCCTCCGCGTTGGTTGAACGGCGCGAGATCCAAATCATCCGGTTCGATGCTGAGGCTGGTAGCGATTTGATCGCGCATGAGATTCAGCCACGCGAGTTGCTCCGTGTTGAAGACGGTTCCGGCTTTGGCTTTGTTCATGAGCCATTCGTTGAAGCGCTCGGAGACGGAGTCGGCGAAGGGGGCCAGGACGGATTGTTGCTCAAGCGCGAAGCGCACGAGAGACACGAGATCGGCGAAGCGGCCGGCCTGGGAGCGGCCTTTGACTTTTCCGGGCGCGGTGACGGCGAAGGCATCCCAGAGGCGGTCCTCGGTCCAGGAGGCGTGGTAGTCCCCGAGTTTCTTTTCCAGTTCCTTGAGCATTGGCTCAGTGAGGCGTTGTTTGTAGGGGCGGCTGTAAAGAATCTGGAGGGCGTCGATCTCGCTTTGATGCTCAGCGATGTAATCGCGGAAGGAACGGACTGTTTCCTCGGCTTTATCTTTCGCGGCGACGTCGAAGCCGCTCGCGATGACGGTGTCAATGGTGGTAACGTCGATGGTTTGCTCACTCTCGTGTTTCACGCGGACGAGCGTGTCGCGTACTTCCGGTTTATCGAACGGTGAGCAGGCTTCGGCAATGAGTGTGGCGCGGGCTTGCTCGAGTGCTTCGGGTGAGACTTCGTGCGCTTCGACGCCGGCTTTCTGCGCGGCTTCCTCGGCAATCTTATCGGGATCGACGGATTGCAGAAGTTTGTTCGCCATTTCGGGAAGAGTCTTGCCACCGGTCGCGGCGGTGATGCGGGATTTCTCTTCGGCATCGAGCAATTGCTCCATGCGCGCGAGTCGCGAGGCCAGGGTCGTAAGTGTGTCGTCGTCGCGTTTCCCGAGCGCGACGCCGAGGAGGATGCTTTCGAGTTTCTCGGTAGGTTTGCGATCGAGCGGGCGGGAATCGGTCTTGTCGCTCTCGCAGACGCCGACGGCATCGACGATGACGAAGTGGGTCTTGGCTTGCGCTTCGGCGCCGGAGACGGCTTGCAGATCCGTGGGCGAAAGGACGCGGGTGCCGCGGCCTTTCATTTGCTCGAAATAGACGCGGCTGCGCACGTCGCGCAGAAAGACGAGGCACTCGAGCGGCTTCACATCGGTGCCGGTGGCGATCATGTCGACGGTGACGGCGATGCGGAGCTGGGGCGAGAGTCGGAACTCCTGGATGAGCGTCTCGCCATTCGCAGGCTTGCCGGTCTCGGGATGCTTCGATTGGTAGGTGATCTTTTTGCAGAAGTCGTTTCCCTTGCCGAAGACTTCGCGGCAGAGATGGACGACGTCCTCAGCGTGGGAGTCGTCTTTGCAGAAGATGAGGGTCTTCGGGACGAGGTTGCGGCCGGGGAAGAGCTGCGGCAGCGCGTCGCGGAAGGCTTGCAGGACCGTGCGGATCTGATCCTTCACCACGATGGAGCGATCGAGCTCTTTCGCGGTGTATGGAAGGTCGTCGTCGAGTTCTTCCCAGCGAAGCTTTCTGGTCTTCTTGTCGCGGCGATCGACGAAGAGGCCTTTCTCGATCGTGCCGCCCTGCTCGGTGACCTGCGTTTTGATGCGGTAAACGTCGTAGCCGACATTGACGCCATCGGCGACGGCACGCTCGTGCGGATACTCGCTGACGAGGTTCTTATTAAAGAAACCGATCGCTTGTTTACCCGGCGTGGCGGTTAACCCAATTAGGAAGGCGTCGAAGTATTCGAGGACCTGACGCCAGAGATTGTAGATCGAGCGATGGCATTCGTCGGCGATGATGAAGTCGAAGGTCTCGATCGGGATGGCGGCGTTGTATTGCACGTCGCGTGTTCGCTGATCGGCTGCGGCGATTTCGAAGCCGGATTTCTCGTCGAGGTCTTCGTTCAACTCTTCGCCGCGGAGCATGGCGTAAAGCCGTTGGATGGTGCAGATGGTGACGCGGCAAACGCCATCGAGCTTGTTCGAGGTGAGGTGCTGGACGTTGTAGAGCTCGGTGAACTTGCGGCCGTCGGGGGTGACGAACTGCTGGAACTCGGCCATGGCCTGGCGTCCGAGATTGGCGCGATCGACGAGGAAGAGGACGTTGCGCGCGCCGGCATGCTTGATGAGCCGGTAGGTGAACGCGCAGGCGGTGAGTGTCTTGCCGGCGCCGGTGGCCATCTGGATGAGGGCGCGCGGCTGCGCTTCTGCGAAGGATTGCTCGAGGCCGCTGATCGCTTCGACGCGACACACGCGGACGTTTTCGCCGTTGTAAGGATGCTTGAACGGCATCTCGGAAAGTCGGCGACGGAGGGTATCGGGTTCTTCGAGCCACTTCGCGAGTGTCTCGGGACGGTGGAAGGAGAAGACGCGGCGGGAGCGTGGATGCGGGTCGCGCTCGTCGCGGAAGAAGGTCTCGATGCCGGTGGATTCGTAGAGGAATGGGAGGTGGCCGGTGAGCGGACCGCGAAGAAAAACGGGAAGGTTTTTCGCATATTGGCCCGATTGATAAGCGACACTCGAAAGCGTCACGCCCGCCTTCTTGGCTTCGATGATGCCGACAGGGTGGCGATCGATGAGGAGCAGGTAATCGCAGCGACCTTCTTTTAGCCGGACTTCGCGAATCGCGATTCCCCTGCCGGCCGACAAATCGAGCTTTTTGTAGTCCTGAATGATCCAGTCGCATTCCCCCAGCAATGCGTCGATCTTTTGTCGGGCTAATTCTTCCGGGGCGGGCATAAGGGAACGGGAGGTTTTATCCAGTCGTTGCTGAAAATTCCAGATGAACCTGCGTTTGTCTCGCGAAATAAAGGAAATGGGGTGCCCAAGTTGCAGTGTTTTGAAGCCCAAAAACCTTTACTACGCGCGGGTAAAGCCGTTTAATCCGCGCCGCTCCCCATGATCGCCATTTCCTATCGCCGCGACGATTCCAGTCCCGCTGCGGGTCGCCTCTACGATCGATTGCAGGCCGAATTCGGCCAAGGGAACGTATTCATGGACTTTGATTCCATTCCTTACGGCGTCGATTTTCGCGAGAAAATCAAGCAAACGCTCGAGGGAGCTCAGGTCGTAATAGCTGTAATCGGCCCTAATTGGATGGGCAGTCGCGGTCGCGGCAAGCGCCGAATCAACGACCCAGCGGACTTCGTGCGGTTGGAGATTGCGCAGGCATTGCTTCGGGGAATTCCGGTCATTCCTGTTTTGCTCGACAATACGTTAATGCCAAAAGTGGAGTCACTTCCGGAAGACATTCGTGGCTTAGCCTACCGCAATGCGCTAGCGCTCGATACCGGAGTAGACTTTCATCACCACGCAAACCGGCTCATCTCCGGTATTCGGAAGTTCGTTGTGCTGCCCGCGATCGTTGCGCCAAATCCAGTTCCTCCACCCCCTCCTCGCCCTACAGCCGATGTCCAGCCACCGAGCATCTCGCCGCCGCCACTGGCAGTGGAAACCAAACCATCCGCAGACCACCGAAGGAGAAAAATGATTCTTGCGGCGGTCGTTTTCATTGCGCTGGTCATTCTTGTATCCCTATGGAGTCTCGTATCCTCGATTGGACGGGCGATTAGAGAAAAGCGCGGTTCCGACTTAGGTCACGGGTCCTCACCTCCAACCGTCGCAGTGGTTTCCGCTTCGCCGTCGTCAATTGCGACGACATTTAAAGCGGACGCACTCACCCCCGAGCCCAGCCCGGTTCCCTCGCCAACGCCGCCTGTAGAACCCACCGCCTCCGCGGCGATCAGTGTAACCGCTCCGGCCACTGCGACTGCAACCCCTGCCACGACGCCCGAACCTATGGTCATGCTGGCACAAACACCATTTCCTACCCCCGCTTGGACTCCGGCCCCAGAGCTAATTTCGATGCAAGAGGCTCAGGTTTTTGTTAACGCCTACTATCGAACGGTCGAGCGAAAAGACATGGACTCGCTGTTGTCGTTCTTTGACGACACGATCGTATACCACACCGACACGATGGTCGGTAAAGCCGCGGTTAAAGACGATTACACCCGGTATTTCAAACGCTGGCCAGTCGCGTCATTCAGTATTGGGGAGATAACAATCCGGCGCGCGTCCGCGCCTGATAAGGTGGTTTTGTTATTCGAAATCAGATATTCTGTCCGAGATCCCGCTTCCAAGCGCAGCAGGACCGGGCGCGCGGAAGAAACTTGGACCCTTGAGAGGATTGACGGCGTACCGAAGATCACCTCTCAGCAGGAGATAGTGCATCCTGACCCACTACCGAAAGGGCCGAGTCGGCGATAACGTAGCGGCGTTTTGCTTCCCAATGTCTCCCCCGCCGGCATCGCGACGAGCGCAATGAAGATTCCCGTCCATGCTCGGATCTCCACAGCAGTCCTGACAATCTGCCTGCTATTGATTTACGTGTTGGGCGAAAGGCTCAGCGCGCAAATCGACCAAGACAAGGACCCGGGCTCGGGGAGCGAGAAGGCAAAATCCGATCCTGGACAAATTAATTCTCCCCCCTCAATGCCGAGTTCGACTCCAGGAGGCCCAAACGCTAAATCGGCTTTCACGCTCGCCGCACCATTCAAAATAGCTCTCGATATTGGCCACACACCTAAAAGGGGTGGCGTAGTCAGCGCCCGAGGAGTTTCCGAGTACGAGTTCAATCGCCGTCTCGTCAATGAGCTTTGGAAAAGACTTCAAATCTCGCGCTATGCTCAAAGTTTTGTCGTAAATGCGGAGGGCAATGAGATTAGTTTAGCGAAGCGAGTCGAACAGGCTGTCCAGAATGGAGCCCAACTTTTTTTAGCGATCCACCATGACTCCGTTAAGGACAATTACCTTAAGAAATGGGACGTCGATGGAAAGACCAGAAAATACTGCGACGATTTCCACGGATACTCGATTTTCATCTCCGCCAAAAATTCGAGACCAATGGAAAGCCTCGCCTTTGCAAACGCCCTGGCAAAATCGCTTTTGAAGGGCGGCTTTAGTCCAACTTTGCATCACGCCGACCAGGAGCACCGTGTCGTAGTCGACCCAGAAAAAGGCATTTACCTTTTCGATGATTTAATCGTGCTGAAGGCCGCCAAGATGCCGGCAGTGCTGCTTGAGTGCGGCGTGATTGTGAATCGGGAAGAAGAAAAAAACCTCAACGATCAACAATACCGGAACCGCCTGCTTGAAGCCATCAGCAGCGGCATCGAGAGCTTAGCCAGTCCCGTCCCCACCGAGCCGGCCAAAAAACAGTAAGTGGCGCTTGGGCGTGACCAATCGGCAAAGGAATGCGTCCGACACGGACGCCACTCCAGGTCGCGGAGACGCAGCAAGCAGACCGACGCGGCTTCCGCCATCGCTGAAGCTATGGCGTGACAAGCCGGCGTGGCAGGGGGAAAATGAGGTGAGGACTGATGATTGAGGATAGGCTCTGAAGGCTGAAGACGGGAGGGCAGAAGGCGTGTGGCACGAATTTAGCAGCACTGGGCCGCCCTATGGCGAACCTCCAGATCGATCAGTTCATGCAGGCTTTAATCTGGAAAGTCGTGCCTCCCATCATCCTTGCCGCCATTGGAGCGCTTCTATTGCGTGAACTTTTGCGATGGCTTGAGCGCAAGGCCAAGGGCGTTGGTCGTCACCGGCAGCGCGAGCGTGACGCGCGGCCATCAACCACGCGCAGAATCTTTACCCCGTCCGCATCTCCGTCTGTCCCTCGGCCCTCGGCGGCGGCGTCGATGCAACCGCCGCCCCCGCCGTCCATCCAACCGCAGGCGCAGCCGTCAGTGCATCCGCCGGAGCCGCTGCCGCCACCCTTGGCTTTAACCTTGGAAGACCTGAATTGGGAAAATTTTGAGTTGCTGGCTGGAGAGATTTTCCGACGGAAAGGTTTTGAAGTGGCAATCAGCTCCGGTCTCGGGTCTGACGGCGGAATAGATCTCACGCTACGGCAGGGCGGCGAGGTTCGACTCGTCCAATGTAAACGCTTGAGCGCGGAGAATAAGGTTTCGGTGATGGATATGCGGGAGTTTTATGGGCTGATCGTGGCTGAAAAGGCGACCTGCGGAATCTTCATGACGACCGGTCTCTATTCGCGTGGTGCGCAGGAGTTCGCCGAAGGAAAACCGATCAAGTTGCTGGGCCGCGCGGAAATCGAGGAACTGATGGCGTCGGTAGCGCGCCCCGGCGAAAACCTCTGCAACATTCGGGATTGGATTAATGATTTCGCGGCGGTCGCGAACGTGACTGATCCTGATTGCCCGCGGTGCCGGAAGCCCATGAAGCTTCGGCGAGGCGCTACCGGGCGAGCCTTCTGGGGTTGCAGTTCATACGCGAAGACCCGTTGCCGCGGGCAGCGGAACGCTCGCACTGAATTGGTGCGCGCCTATTCGTGAATCAGTTCCTGCGGAAGGCGAAGCGGAGCTTCGAAGACAAGTGCGTTACCAAACAGAGTTTGGGAACGAGACGCGAAACGCGTCGACCCGCCTTGACTCATTCACGCCCGTTCATTTCGGCCTCTCGGCTTTCCCATCTATG
>DASQLH010000230.1:0-5525 GCA_035630155.1 Chthoniobacterales bacterium | reverse complement strand
ATGGGATGGACGCGCCCGATCCTCACCGACAGCGGCGGGTATCAGGTCTTCAGTCTCGCGAAGATGTGCCGCATCACGGACGAGGGGGCGCGCTTCCAGTCGCATCTCGACGGCACGGAGTACATGCTCACGCCCGAGAAGGCGGCCGACATCCAGGCGCAGCTCGGGTCCGATATCGCGATGGTGCTCGACGAGTGTCCGCCCTGGCCGTGCGAGTACGATTATGCGGCGCGGAGTTTGGAGATGACGCATCGGTGGGCGAAGAGGTGCTTGAGCGCTGTAGTGGCGGGCGTGTCGCCCGCTCGTTCAACTACTGCGGCCGACACGGCCGCCACTACAGAAAGGCAGATGGTCTTCGGCATCGTTCAAGGTGCGACGTTTGAGGATCTGCGGCGCTCGAGCGCGCAGGCGCTGGCGGAGATGGATTTCGACGGATACGCGATTGGCGGAGTGAGCGTCGGGGAGCCGGAACCGGAAATGATGCAGGCCATCGAATGGAGCGAGCCGCATTTGCCGGAAAACAAACCACGCTATGCGATGGGATTGGGCACGCCACCGCAACTGCTCGAGCTAATCGCGCGCGGCATGGACATGTTCGATTGCGTTCTGCCCACCCGGCTGGCGAGAAACGGCACAGCTTTTACCGCCGGCGGCACGCTCAATCTGAAAAACGCTGAGTTCGCTCTGCAAACGGGCCCGCTCGAGGAAGGTTGCGGGTGCGAAGCCTGCCACGGTTTCTCACGCGCCTACATCCGTCATCTCGTCAAAGCGGAAGAGATCCTCGGGCTGCGCCTGATTACGCTCCACAACCTGCATTTCTACCTAGACCTGATGAGTAAGGCGCGGCGATCGATTGAGGACGGAAGTTTCGCGGCGTTCCGCGGGCAGTTTGTCAGCAACTACAAAGTCCGTGGAGACTCGGACGACTAATCGCGGTTGAGCTGGCTGAATTTTCGCTCGCGCGGGGTCGCGAGCTTCGCATCCAGTTCGCGCTGGATGCCACGGGCCCAGGCTTCGGACGATTCATTATTATAATGAACGCCGTCTCCCCCAGTCTTTCCCACGACGTAATGCGTCACCTTCCGCGAATCGATCACCTCGAAGCCCTTCCGATTGCCCGCGCGCCGGATCAGTTGGTGCACTTTGCCTTGAACTTTTCGCAGGCTCGAGGAATCGGGCGGCGCGATCCAAACAATCTTTTCCACCGGGCCGCGACGAGCTTCGTCCACAAAACGGTTCAGATAATCGCTCATCTGCGCCTCGCTGAGGTTCCGGTCCATCCAGTTTGTGCCGAGCTGAACAACCAGAATCGTCGGCCTATGTTTCCTGACCAGGTCGGCCAGCTTCGGCGTCCGGGTCGGGCGCGGCGCGCGTCCGTTGACGAAGTCGCTGTAGATATCGGAAGTGGCGGTGCGCTCTCGATAACCGCATTTGGTCAGGAAAGCCGGCTCGCCCGCGAGCCAGTGTTCCGGGGACGAACCGCACGACGCGTAAGCCGCGACCCGGCGTTTCAAAGCGAGATGCTTCTGCACTTCCTCGCCGAATTTTCCGACCGACAACGAATCGCCGATCATCAAAACGCTCGGCGGCGGTGCGTTCGGCGCGGGCTTGGATGGTTTCTTCGGTTTGCCGTCAGCCACGAGGACAAAGCTGCCGATCCCGATGACAAAGGCCAGCGGCAAAAGCGCGGGCTGAAGAAGCTTCGACCAATCTTTCCTAACGCGCATAGTCGGGATGTTTCTTTTCGTCCTGGAGCCGGATGTAAGGCTGGAGATTGATCAACCCGGAATCATCCTTCGATTTCACGGTTTTCCAAACGGTGCTTTCCAGGTCGTGCAATTTAAGCCGATAATTTTTGCCGATCTTGTATCGGAGCTTCTGTTCCCGGAGACCAATGTAAGCAGGATGCATGACGAGTATTTGGTTCTCCGTATATTCGCCCGCAAGAACTCGCGTGACCTCATATAGATAACCAACAAGGAACTCGCGATAAGGCAGGAATTCCTCCACCGGCACCGGCGCCGTCTTCGAGATCAATTTTGCCCGGACGTGCAGCATCTTGTCCTTCGGCTTTTCGGCCGGAGGCGTTGGCGTTGGTTGGATGACAGCCACTTGCGTCGGCCCTGCCGGTGTCGGTTCTGTCTGCGCCGGCTCTGTCGCTGCCGGCTCTGCTCCCGACAGGGGCTTCAGGGAAGCGATCGGCTGCGCGGAAAGATCGCGATTCACAATGTCGAAAACCCCGTCCGCCCACTGGTCCATCTCCTCGCCGAGGAAATGTTCCTTGTCGGGTTCCATCTGCCGGTATGGATAGGAGACGAGCGTCCGGCTATCGATCACATGCGCGATGCCGCCAATGTCCGCGCGCGTTTGCTGGACGACGAAATCCTGGATTTCCTTCGAGACTCTGCCCGAGGTGGGCGATGCGACCCAATAAATCTTCTTCAACCGCGAGGGGCTCTTCACCGCTTTCGCAATGAAGGGCGCGAGATAACTACGCAGCAATGGCCCGTGCCGGTTTGGAATCACGGTTTTGTGATCCGGAAACAACCCGAAAAGGTTCGTCCCGGTTTGCACCACAAGAATGTCCGGTTGGAAATTGGCGAGCAGATCCTCCAGCTTAGGCACTGGATGAGAACCGGGCGAATGCCCGCGTCGCATTCCATAAACGTCCTCCACCTGCTTCACCATTCCGTTCCCGATCGACTCAATGCTCACATACCCGCAATTTGTTTTGACGTTCGTATAAGGACGCTCTTTCAACCAGCTCAGGGGGTTCGTTCCACAAGCGAGATAAGTAACCGTGGCCTTCGTGAGCGGACTTTCCCGAAAGCGCTCGTCGAGGCGCTTCCCAAACCCGCAAAGCGCGAGGGAGTCTCCCAGGATCAGGACCTTTAGGCCCGCCTCCTCCGGCGGCGCCGGTTCCTGGGCGATGAGCCGAGGCGCGATCAGCGCGAGGGCGATGATCGTGATGCGGCAAATCGTTGCGTGCGCGAGACTCAACACGGCAATCGCTTTCCAGCGAAACGCGCTCGCGTCAAGAACGGAACATAGACTTTCAGCTTTCAGTCTGTGCGCACAGCGGAGTTGCACTCCGCTGAAATAAAGACAGCGGACAATATGTCGTCTGGGCGGACGGGCCAGAGGCCTATGTTCCGACTACTTCGCGACCGGCGCTTTGGCCCAGCCTTCCGTCGCTTCAGTGAATTCCCGCGCGGCGAAACACCAGACCACCACTTTTTTTTTCGCCAGATACCCGGGGTCTCTCAGACTGCGGCGATAAAGAGTGATTCGGACAGGTGTGGCTCCCGATCCGCGGGTCCCGATCAAGTCGGGGGCAAACCCAAGCTCGAGCGCAAGCTGATCGAGCAGCCCCGCGCGCTCCGCGAGAAAATCGTGATAAACCAGCGTGTGACTATCGCCGAGCAGGAGCACCGGACTGTTCGGGTCGGACTCCACCACGGCACCCGTCCCTTTTTCGCTCACGCTCTGCACCGAGATTTTCTCGGGCCCGGGCTTGCGTGCATCCCGCGAAAGGAGCCCGGCGAGGTCGCCGTTAATTTGCACCTCATTCCAATCCGAGACGTATTCTTTGCGGGCGGCCGGCGGGGCGAGCTTGCGTCGAACATGCTCCGCTATCGCCTGCGCGGCCAGGACGCATCCGATACCGGACCAGTGGCTGTCGGTTTTGCAAAAGACCGGCCCGCGCGGGTGTTCACGGTTCTGGATGAGGACGGGAGAAAGATCGAGCACGTCGACCCCAGCCGCGCGCAACTCCCCGTAAAACTGCCGAAGCACCGGCGCGGGATCGCTGCTGGACAAATCAAAACCGGGCACAATTTTCTCCGGATAAATCGTGGCCTTCGGCGGAACGGGCACGACCACGAGATGTATTCCGCGCGCCTTCAACTGATGCTGAAAATCGAGGATCGCCGGAAGCGGATTGGCCAGCTCCGGGTTGCGCGCCCGGCTGACTTTTGCCGCCTCATCGCCCCAAAACCGGCTGAGCGAGAGAAGCCGCAATTCCCCGGCGAAAAACAACCAGCCCTCTTCCCCTGGCCCCGCCGCGGCCTTTTTCGTCTCGAGCGTTTGGAACTTCGCCGCCAGCTCGCTCGTGAATTTCTGCTGCGCCTCGGAGAACGCCGTTTGACCCGCCATCGAGCCGGCGAGCGCGATCACCAACAAAACCGTGCAGAAAAATCTCATTGGAGTTGAAAGTCGGTAGCGATAATACGCATTCTTTCAACTGCGCTTGCTGTTTTTATTCGCAGTGAGGCGATAGCTCTCGGACACCAGCGTGGTTTTTAGCTCTCACATTTTCGTTTACTATTTCCTGCCGCTCGCGCTGGCCGGATATTACGCGTTGAGCCGCGCGCCAAACCGCTGGCGCAATTTCTGGCTCATCCTCACCGGCTACACCTTTTACGGCTGGGCCGAGCCGCGCTTCATGCCGCTCATGTTCCTCACCACGTTCGTGGATTGGCTGGTCAGCCTCATTATCGCGCACGACACCTGGCGGTTCTGGCGCGTCCTGCATAAGCCGGTGAAACAATTGCCGCTCCGCGGCCCTCGTTCTCGCACCCAGCGGCACGCGATCCTCATCTCCGTTCTCCTGAATCTCGCCACGCTCGGCTTCTTCAAATACTTCAACTTCGGGATCGAAAGCTACAACGGCCTCATCCAGGCGCTCGGCCTGGAGCACGCGCAATTCGACACCTTCTTCCGCGTGGTCCTGCCCCTCGGGATCAGCTTCTACACTTTTCAGGCGCTCAGCTACACTATCGACGTTTACCGCGGCGAGGCCGAGGCGATGTCGAACTTCATCGATTTCTCCTGCTTCGTCTCGATGTTTCCGCACCTGGTAGCCGGGCCGATCCTGAAGTTCTCGTTTCTCGCCGACCAACTCAAACATCGCGTCCTGACTTCGGACAAATTCGCGCGCGGCGTCGCCTTCTTCATGCTCGGGCTGGCGAAAAAAATCCTGCTCGCGAACCCGTGCGGAAAAATAGCCGACACCGCTTTCAATGCCGGCTCAGTCGGCACGCTCGACGCCTGGTTCGGCTCCCTCGGCTACGCCTTCCAAATCTACTTCGACTTCAGCGGTTACTCCGACATGGCGATCGGCCTCGGCCTCATGTTCGGTTTCGTGTTCGCGAAGAACTTCGACTCGCCCTACACCTCGGAATCGATCACCGATTTCTGGCGGCGCTGGCACATTTCGCTTTCCACCTGGCTGCGCGAATACCTTTACGTCCCGCTCGGCGGCAACCGGAAAGGCAAGCGCCGCACCTACATCAATCTCGTTATCACGATGCTGCTCGGCGGGCTCTGGCACGGCGCCTCGTGGAACTTCGTCATCTGGGGCGTGCTGCACGGCGGTGCACTCGGCGTCACACGCGCCTACCAGCGTCGCAAGCCGAGGGTATCGACCGAGGCGCCCCCCTCGCCACTCCGCAACGCCCTCCTGATGGTAGCAACCTTCCATTACGTGTGCCTTGCATGGATCTTCTTTCGCGCGAAGACGCTCT
>DASQLH010000229.1:0-6435 GCA_035630155.1 Chthoniobacterales bacterium | reverse complement strand
GATCGAAGGAATGCAAAACGTCGAGGCCTACGGGGGGAAGTTCGTCCTGGCTGGTTTGCAGGATAACGTCCGGCCGATTTTTGAAATCGCGCGCCTGGATCAGGTGTTCCTGATTTTCCCGCACGTCGATGCGGCGCTCGCAGCGCCCTAATCCGGGGAGCGCACGCGCCTCGCGTGCCGGCGACGGCGCCCTCGCCGTCGCGAACTTTCTTTTGAGGGTCAACCGCAGGTTACGGCGGAACAGGAACCTGTTTCGGCGAGGGCGCCGAAACCAGCACGCGAGGCGCGTGCGCTCCACAGAATCACTGTGTCGCCGCCGCGCTAAGGATCCCTAACGTCCGCTCGACGTTGGCCGGCATATCGAACTGGGCTGCCAGGGCGAGATTATCGAGATGCGCTTGCGCGCGCCGGGCGGGGTCCGACCAGAGCCGGAGCGCTTCCGAGATGGCGTCGATGTCTGGCGGATCGTCGATGACAGTGCCGTGCCGGCCGCTCTCGATGATTTCGGAAACGCCGTTGGCGCGCGTCGTGATCACCGGCCGCCCGGCGGCGAGGGCTTCGAGACAGGCATTGGAAAAGGGATCATAAATTGTCGGGAGAAGAAAAATGTCGGCTGCCGCGTAAAGTGAGGGCATCTCGCGAACCACTCCCAGAAACTGAGCGTGAGCCGATGGAAACTGGCGGCTGTCGCCGCGTCCGGCGACGAGGAGTCGCGTCTGCCCTGCCAGGCGTTCAACCGCATCGACAGCGAAACGCAACCCCTTGCGCTCCCAGCCGGACCCGGCAAAAAGGACAACGACATCGTTGTCCGCCAGGCCAAGGGATTCGCGAGTTTTCGCCCGATCCTGCGCATCGCGGTGGAGCGACTGGAGCGGAACGCCGTTGTAAACCACGTCGATCTTCTCCCCGGGAAATCCGTAAAGCCGAACGATCTCCTCCTTCACCATTCGCGAGTTCGCGATCACGCGTTCGGCACCGGCTTTGCCAAAAAGCGATTCCTCGAGGGAAAGCGTGGCGGAATGCTTGCGGTTGAGGAGCTGGGTGAGCTTTTGCAAGGGGCCGGAGACTTCGTTGCGCCGTTCCAGCCAGGCCCGGTGGACGCCGTCGCCGGCGCGATAAACGTCGCAGCGCCAGATGCGCTCTAGGCTCATCACGACATCACACTCCCGGCGGGGCTGGATTTTTTTGAGCTCATCCGCGAACCCGATCGCCGAGGTGGCGTCGAGCCGCACGACCGGCCCGAAATTCCACATATCGGCGGGCCATTCTTCCGCGGTATAGAGGCGGACCCGATGGCCGGCCTGGGCCACCCCCGCGGCCAGGCGTTGCAGATACGATTCCGCGCCGCCGCCGGAAGAAAATCCGCGCCGGACAAATCCTATGGTAAGTTGGTCGGATCGCATTTGCGGGACATGGAAACTTTACTTGGCTCTAATCGCCACAATACTTGTTAGCCGATGGTGGGTGAAACTTTAAACGCCCCTCCCCCGTTGCACCCTGCGCCTCGTGAGCAGCGCGTGCTTCCGAAGCATTTGCTTTATTCGATCTTTGCCCGGATCGGCGGCTCGGGACTCGATACGGATGCGTTCGAGACGTTGCGCGCGTCGCACCGTGGCGGCTTTCTCGGCCGCGCCGTCGCCTACGATAACCGGCAGAAGGAAATCCCGGCCGAGCTGATCTACTCGCTCCGCTGGCATCCGGTGCGCCTGATTTCCTTCCTGGATCGGCCCTATTATTACGGGGCGAAAAAGAAGTATCTCGACTGGATCGCAGCCCGACAGTTGGCGACGGGGCGCTATGACCTTTTCCACAGTTGGTCGGGCGATTGCCTGCAATCTCTGCGCGTCGCGCGCAAAATGGGGATTCCCTCGATCGTGGAAATCCCGACCTGGCACCGCGACCGGGGAAAGGCCGTGGGCGACCGCCCGCCGAGCCCGGCGCCGGCGGAAGGCCGAAGCTGGAAGGAAAATCTCCTGCAAACCCGCGAGCGTTTCCTCGAAGAGTACGACCTCGCGGACCTGCTCTTCGTTCTTTCCCAAAAGGCCGCCGACACTTTCCGCGTCCAGGGATTCCCGGAAGAGAAACTGTATTACCTCCCTCGCGGCGTGGACGTGGAGCGGTTCAAGCCTGGGGTGCGGCCGCCAATTTTTCGCGCGGTTTTTTCCGGCGCGCTCATCGAGCGGAAAGGGATCCATCATCTTCTCGAGGCCTGGCATCGCCTTGACCTGAAAGACGCCGAGCTCTGGCTCGTCGGCTCCGTCCATGATGAAGCCAAGCCGCACCTCAAGAAATATTGGCGCGACAACATCCGGGTGGTCGGTTTCGCGCGCGACGTGGAAAACTACCTGAGCCAGGGGACGGTCCACATTTTTCCCTCGCAATGCGAAGGGAGCGCCAAGGTGGTTTACGAGGCGGCCGCGTGCGGGCTGCCGCAGATCACGACGCGGGAGGCCGGCGATGTCGTGAACGACGACGTGGAGGGAATCATCATTCAGCCGGGAAACGTCGGCGAATTGGCGGCGGCGATCCTGGAGCTGTATCGCCATCCCGAAAAGGTCGAGCGGATGAGCGAGGCTGCCCGCCGTCGGGTCGTGGACAATTTCACCTGGGACCATTTCCGGACCCGGCTGCTCGTCGCTTATGAGCTGGCGATGCGGAAGCGGCGCTAGTATTTCCTCCTGCTCCTAATCCTGATCATGCTCATGATCTTGTTCGAACGCTTACCACCAGGATTACGATCAGGATCAAGAGCATGAGGTCATGAACATTCTCCTCCTCCAGCTCAAGCGGATCGGCGATCTTATCCTGACGACGCCTTCCATCGCCGCGCTTCGCGAAAAATTCCCGGGCGCGCATCTATCGCTGGTCGTTTCCCCAGCGGCGACGGGGCTGCTTCCGGCCATCCGTGGAATCGACAAGGTCTATACGGTGCGAGGGAAAACCAACGACGCGTTCGATTGGATCGCGCTCTCGCTCGGCCGGTTCGATTACTGCCTCGATTTCACCCGGAACGATCGCTCGGCCTTCCTCACCTTTCTCTCGGGCGCACGCAAGCGCGTGACCTCCGACCACCCCAAGCTCCGCATGAAAATGCGCGCCAAGAGTTACAACGAATTTGTGGACGCTCCCGTGGGCACCCTGCACACAGTGGATTACCACCTCAGCCTGTTGAAAGCGCTCGGGATCGATGACGCCTCCCGCGCCATTCGCCTCGACTTGCCGGAAACGATCGTCCAACAAGCGGAGCAATTGCTCGCCGCGGCCGGAGTGGGCGAGGAGTTTGTCATTTTTCATCCCGGCTCGGCCCGGGCCGAGAAATTTTGGGAACCGAATCGCTGGGCCCAGGTGATCGACCACTGCGCGCGCGAGACCGGAATAACGTGCGTCCTCACCGGCGGCCGATCGCCGCTGGAGCAGGCGCAGATCAGCGCCATCAAAACTTCCACGAAGGCCGGCGTCATCGACGTTTCCGGCAAGACGACCCTCCTCACCCTGGCCGCGCTGGTCCGCAAGGCGCGGCTCCTCGTCACAGTGGACTCCGCTCCGATGCATTTCGCGGCGGCCTGGGGCACTCCGCAGGTGGTCCTTTTCGGTCCCACGAACCCCTTCCACTGGCATCCGCGCTCGGAGGCCGCGATGGTTTTGCTGGGCGAAATGGAGGGTCCCGTGACCGAATTCGATCCCCGGCAGCCGGCCGTTCCCATGAACCTGATCTCGACGGAATCGGTGATCGATGCTATGGAAGCGCTGCTGTCGGCTCCGGCGGCGCCTGCCTTATGAGTGAACCGCAAGCCGCACCTGCCAAGCCCTCCTTTTGGCAGACTCTTCGCACCGGCTGGACTCCGTACAAACGCCTTTTGGCCTATGTTAAACCATACAAGTTACGGTTCTTTTTGGGACTCTCCTGCGGCTTGGGATTCGGGCTCATCAGCGGCTGTTTGCCTCTCGTCCTGGCGCAGGTGATGGGGGCGGTATTTCATGGAGGCGGACCTGCCACGGCTCGAGAGTTCGCGGCCAACCCTGACTTGATGAATGCCGGCCCAAAGATCAACGCCATCATTCTGACCTGCCTTTGGATTCCTGCCGTCATGGCCGCGCGCAGTTTGTGCGCCTACGGCAATTCATTCTGTATGAACTGGGTCAGCATGCGCGTCGTGACCGATATCCGCGACCAGCTCTTCAGCAAGATGGTGGGGCACTCGATGGATTTCTTTAACAAGATGCGCTCGGGCTTCCTCATGTCGCGCATTACCAACGATACGCGCGGAATGCAGATGGCCGTCTCCACCGTGAGCAGCGATTTGTTCAAACAGCCCATTTCGATCATCACCGGCGTCGCGGTGTTGCTTTACATGGATTGGAAATTCACCCTCGTGACGTTAGTGCTTTTCCCGGCCTGCCTCTTCCCGATCATCTTTTACGGCAAGAAGGCGCGCAAAGCCGTGCAGCACGAGCAGGAAGACATGGGGCAGATGGTGGTGACGATGCAGGAGACCTTCGCCGGCATCCGCGTCATCAAGTCGTTCGCACGCGAGAAGCACCAGGTAAAACAGTTCCGCCACAGCAACAAGCTGCAATTTGAAAACATGATGCGCATGATCATGTCGATGGAAGCGGTGGGACCGATCGTGGAGCTCATCGCCGCGGCCGGAATCGGTCTGGCGCTGGTTTACATCTATGCGGCCAATCTGAGCGCCGCCCGTTTCATCGCCCTGAACGCCGGCATTATCCTTCTCTACGAACCGATCAAAGTGCTGAGCCGCATGCATGTCGTCATGCAGCGTTCCATTCAGGCCACGGTGGAGATCTTTGCCATCCTCGATTCCGAGCCAAGCGTGAGGGACGCCCCGGATGCGATTGCCCTGACCCATTCCAAGGGGTTGATTGAGTTCGACGACGCGACCTTTCGCTATGCGGGGGGCGTGACGAACGCGGTCTCGAACCTTAACCTGCGGATCGAGCCCGGGAAAAGCTACGCGCTGGTAGGCGCGAGTGGCGCGGGCAAAAGCACGATCTTGTCATTAATCCTGCGATTCTACGATCCGACGAGTGGCGTGATCCGGCTCGACGGGAATGATCTTCGCGCGGTCACCCAGAAATCGTTGCGCGAACAGATCGGCCTCGTCACCCAGGAGACATTTTTGTTCCACGATACGATTTTCAAGAACATCCAGTTCGGCCGGCTCGACGCCGCGCCGGAAGAAGTGTATGCGGCGGCGCGAACGGCTCACGCGCACGACTTCATTATCGCCCAGCCACAGGGCTACGAGACGACCATCGGCGACAAGGGCTGTCTTCTTTCCGGCGGCCAACAGCAACGCCTCGCCATCGCCCGCGCCCTCCTGAAAAACGCGCCGATCCTGCTTCTCGACGAAGCGACCTCCGCTCTCGATTCGGAATCCGAAAAGCAAATCCAGCAGGCGCTCGAAACGCTTTCTGCCGGGCGGACGGTCATCGCCATTGCCCACCGGCTTTCGACAATCTTATCCGCGGACCAGATCGTGGTGATGGATCAGGGCGTGATCAAGGACGTCGGCACCCACCGCGAGCTGCTGGAAAAATCCGTTTATTACCGCCGGCTTTACGACATGCAGTTCAACCGCGCGGGCGAGACGCTGCCACCGGCCGAGACGCCGTTCCTGGTCGAAGCGATCGGGTAGTTCTTCTGGAGACGGCCTGCCCCCAGGCCGTTGAGGGAAAACAACGCTTCACCCTCCGGCACGAGGGCGTGCCGGCTCCAAGGAAACCGCCCTCCGAAACCGCTCAACGACCTCCTCGTGTTTTTGATCGCTCAGCACGGGCTCAAATCGCGTTTCCGCGGGACATTCCGGCAGCTTGACCCACGACCGGCAACCGCCGTAGGCCGGCGCGTCGGGCAAGATCCAGCTCGGCCTCAGACGAAACACCCGCACCAGCGCAACGTGCAGGCCAGCCTGCTTGTAATCGAATCGCTCGCGCACGACCGATTCCTGCAAAAGATGAAATTGCTCCAGGGCCGCGGCAGCGGCCCATGACGTAATTTCCTTTTGCGCCTCGAGCCTGGCAAAATATCGAATCTCGATCTCGCCCTCCCGCGCCTTCGGAATCTCCGCGCCGCTGATTCGAACCTTCTCGATCTGCTCGTGGAAGAACGTCGGGAAGAGAAAGAATTTCGAGTGCCGAAAGCCAAAGCCATCGCGGCCCTCCGCGATCCCGCCTTTGCGCAAGAGAACGGTCTGCTCGCCCCGGCCAAGCGCTTCGCACACGATGGCCCATTCTTTAAAACCGACGCTTTCCATTTCGCGCGCCGCAAACTAGCCTCCCCGCGATGGCCTTCAACATCGACCTGCACACGCACACCTTCTTTTCCGGCGATGGCGTGTCGAGCCCCGAGGAAAACATCGCCGCCGCGCGCGAGAAAGGCCTCCACGGTTTCGCCATCACCGATCACAACAC
>DASQLH010000228.1:0-3788 GCA_035630155.1 Chthoniobacterales bacterium | reverse complement strand
TAAAGAAATTTGTTGCGGGCAGTCGAAAGCTCGATTACTACGTCGGCAGTTTCAAAAATGTTCTGGGGGGAACAGCCGCCCTTCACGTCCATCGGACGTGGGGGGCGGTACTTTTTTGGGGACATGCGATGATGAACCCGGACCCGTATAAACCGCCGCGGAAATTTTCCTGGCCGATTGCATTCACGCTGATCGCGCTCGTCCTCGTCGCAGCTCTGATCTTCATCTTCTATCGCCTGGAAACCTGGCCCGCCCGCACCGCGCGGCAAAGCACGAACGAGCTGGAACGTCTCGGCCGCGATGTCCGGGATGCCCTGGTGGAGATGGCGCAGCTCCAACCGCGCATCACGATAAACAATCGCGTTTATCTCGAGAAAACGACCGCGACGGCGCAGCTCGCGATTCTTTCCCGGCAGATCGAAGTGGAACACGAATTCCTCCATACCTGGGCGGGCAGCACCAAGCGGGTGAAATTGCACGGCACCTTCGCCGCGAAAGCCGGTTTCGATTTGCAGCAGGACGTCGCAGTCGATCTGCGCGAGGACGAAATTGCAATCAGCCTGCCGCCCGCGTCGATCCTCGGGATCGAACAAAAACAGGTCGAGGTCCTCGCGTTCGAGAACGGTTTTTGGAATCGCATTTCCGCCGCGGACCTGGAGGGCCAGCTCGCCACCCTTCCCGAGTTGGCGCGGCAGAAGGCGGCGGAAAGCGGCATTCTCGCCGAAGCGGAGGCTGCCTTGCAAAAGCAGCTCAACGAACGCGTCCAGGCTGGCCGCCCCCTGCGTCTCTATTTTCAAAATCCAACGGTGAAGGAATAGGTGGATCGCGCGCTCCGTCGCGCGATGCCTATTAGTCCGCGCCTGGCGCGTCATCTCATCGCGCGGCGGAGCGCACGATCCACCTTCCCGCTTTCCGCACCCGCGGTTTCCCGCTAAAGCATTGAGCCGCAATGCGCCGCAAACGTTTTCTGATTATTTTTGGCGCGCTTTTCGTCGCGGCGTTCCTGGCGGTGCTCTTTGCCCCCTTCATTGTCGCGAGCGGCCTGCGTCTCTGGCTGGCGCATACCGCTCGCCAGCACGGTCTCCGGATTGAAACGGAGCGAATCGAAGCGCCCTTGCTGCGTCCGGCAGTCATCCACAAGCTCCGCCTCACCAATGAACCGAATGCGCCTTTTCAAATAGATGGCGCCATGGCGCGGGTGGAAATCGATCTCAATCTCTCCGGCATTTTCTCGGGAGCGCCTCGTCCGCTTCATTCGCTCGTTGCTGAAGGGGTCACGCTAAACGTCCGGCGGACTGCGCAATTATCCGCGCCTTCCCGGCCATTTGCCTGGCCTGTCCTCAACAACCTGCTCTCCGACAATTTCAAATTCTCGGGCGTGCAGCTTCACGTCGAAAATGGCAGCACGATTGTGGACCTGCGCGAGGGAACGCTAACCGGATCGCAGCTCGAAAGCGGCCTGTTCACCGCGAAAGAAGTCGCGATCGTTTCCCCCTGGTTTCAGCGGAGCTTCTCCAATCTTCGCGGCGCCACCTCCTGGCAGGACAGCCGCCTCGTCGTCGGCGCGCTGAGTTTGATGACCGGGCTCGATCTCGACACGATCACGGTAGATTTGTCGGCTCTCGGAGAAAGCCGGATCGGCCTCGAGGTGCACCTGGATGCGTTCGGCGGCAAAGTCCGCGCCCGAGTCTCGAGTGACGATCGCGGCGACCGGCGGATCTGGGACGCCGCCGGAGACGGTTCCGGAATTTCGCTCGCGCAAATGTCGGACGCGCTTGCCTGGACCAACCGGGCCAGCGGTTCCCTCCATGCCTGCAAATTCACTTTCCGCGGCGAAGCGGCCGATGTCCGAAATGCGACCGCCTCGCTCTGGGCGGAAGTCAGTGGGCTGACCTGGCGCGACCGGACCGCCGACGTCGTCATGATTGGCGCGGCCCTCTACAACCGCGAGGTGCAGGTGCAGCAGATCTATATCAAGCAGCGCGACAACCAACTGACCTTGAGCGGCGAATTCGCGCTGCCCACAAAATCCGCGGACTGGTTCAAGCCGGCCTTCCGCGGAGACATCTCCGCTTCAATCAGCGATCTCGGCGATTTCGCCCGCCTCTTGGGTTGGAGTCCATCCGATTTTTCCGGGAGGCTCCTGGCCGACGGCAGCGTCAGCGTCCGCGAACAAAAGATTGGCGGCCAACTCATGGTTTCCGGCAACTCACTCGTGTTGTTTCGGTCGCCGATCGAATCTCTGAACGTGCAGCTCTCTCTGGAGGAATCGCGCCTCTCGATCGCGCAATTCGAGCTCCGCGAGAAAGAAGATTTCTTTCGCGCCCAGGGAGATTTTGCCCTCGTGGGCCATCGTTCCTACACCGCCGCGTTTCAAACTTCCGTTGCGAACATCGCCGACTACGCCGGTTTCATCTCTCGCTGGACGGAATCCTTTTCGCTCAGCGGAGGCGTTTCGGTGGATTGGACCGGCAACGGAGCAACCGGAACAAATTCGGGGACGTTCCACGCGCATGGGAAAAACCTTCGTCCGTTGGAATCATCCATAATTCCCTTCGATGCCGAATTCGAGGCCGATTATTCGCCCGACAATATTTTCTTCCGAAAATTTCGCCTTTGGAATCAGCGGGCCGACTTGAGCGCGTTCGTCACGGTCGCAAAGGATTATTTCCAGCTGCAAACGGTCCGGCTCAGCTTGAACGGTCAGCCGCGATTAGAGGGCGACGTTTTCCTTCCGGTTTCGCTCACGAAGCTTTGGAGCCGGCACGCCCTCGTGCCGGAGGCGCAAGACGGGGCGGCGATTTCCCCCCAACGGCCTGAGGGCAGGCCGTCTCCATCGCTTCGAGAGACTTCAAGCTGGCTTGGGGCGTTGCCTGACGATCCAATTTTCGATGTCGATCTCGCGCTGCTGGATTCCCTCGATCTCGGGGAGCTCGCCGCGGCCGTGAGCTCGCCTCCGAAGGTGTCTGGCAAAGTCGCCGGCAAGTTTGAGCTCTATGGCGCCCCGGCTTCGCTCGATGGCAGATTGGAATTCCACCTGCGCGATTTTGTTTTTGAGAACGCGCCGGCGATCAGCGGCGATCTGGAAGCGCAGCTCGCCGCCGGCATGACCAGTTTCAAAGCAAACATCGCCGCGACTCGGTCTGATGTGGTTAAAGCGGAGGGTTCTTTGCCGTTCCGGCTGGGAAAACGCCAGACCAGTTACGCTTTCAACACGGACGGGCCGTTGGCCGCGACGGTGAGCTTCCCGTCCGTTTTCCTGGCAAAACTCCCGGCCTATCTTTCCCGTGACGTTTTCACTCGCGGAATTTTGAGCGGCAACCTGACGTTTTCGAATTCTCTCCAGGAGCCAACCATTCTCGGTGAGGCCAGCCTGATCGACGCGCAATTCCTGCGCGGACTCTCGCTCTCCACAGGGCTCACCTTCAAAGGGCCGACGGCCACAATCGATTTCGTCCAATTTAAGCAGAACAGCAGCGACGTTTCAGGTCGCGGGGAAATTGATTTCCACAATTTAGCCGGCATCGAACTGAAGATCGTTCCCAGCGTTTCCTTGCTTGAATTGACGCCGCTGACCCCGGGCGATTGTGTGAGCAGCACCGAGTTCGTCACCACCTCCCTGGACACTTTATCTCCCAGGCCGGTGTCGGAGCTTGGTTTGAGCGGGAGCCTATTTGCGCGGAACTGGGCAGTTTCGCTTTCCGGCCCTACCGACGTGGAGGCACCGCAGGCATTTCCATTCTGTTCAGACCGTCCGTCCCGCCGCAAAACCCTCAGACTCCAGGCAG
>DASQLH010000227.1:0-6960 GCA_035630155.1 Chthoniobacterales bacterium | reverse complement strand
ACCATCGCCGCTCGCATCCAGGATTTATACGACACACCCCGCGGTCTCGCGGTTGGGCAGGGACGCATTGCCCTTCGGATTCAGGTTCTCGCGCCGAACCATCGTCCCATCCAGATTACGAACGATTTGGAGACGTTCTGGCGCGAAGGCTACCCGAAGATCAAAAAAGAGCTTCAGCGCAAATATCCGAAGCACGTGTGGCGCTGACACTTCTTCTTCCTGCTCTTGATCATGATCGTGCTCCTGATCCTGTTCTAACGCGCCCGCACAAGATCAGGAGTATGAGCATGAGTATAAAAATGAACGAAGAGACGCAAACGGGCGTCCATTTACGAACTAACTATATGATCAATCCAAACGGCGACGAATTTATGGAAGATGATCCGATGGCTGCCTCGAGGGCGAACGAGGAACGACTTTCGGAGAACAACCCCAGCCGCATGCGGCAGGCGGCGGAACGGGTTTCGACGGTAGCTGGGGACGCGTGGGAGCAAACCAAGGAGCGCGCCGGCACCGCGCGCGAGCGGACGGAGTTTTTCCTTCGCGAAAATCCGGTGCCGACAGTGATCGGCGCCCTCGCCCTTGGGGTCGCGATTGGGCTGGCCATTCGCTACTCGTCCAGCTCCGCCGAGAAGGAGATCGAAGCCAAATCGCCGCTGGGCAATGTGGATCTGAGCATCCTGTCGCTTCCGTTTCTGTGGCCATTATTCAAATCGATCCGGAACAAATACGAGGATTCCGCCGACGTAGTGAAAGATGGCGTGCACCGGCTGAAAAAGGTGGATGTCCATAGCTACGTGAAGCCGCTTCGGAAGAAGTGGAAGGCCTGGGCGAACTGAGCCAGCTCTGCTGACGTTCGCTCAATCGGGTCCCTTTTCTAAATCCGCGCCCCGAGCCCTCACTGGCGCTTCGCGTCCGTCTCTCCCACAGGGAGAGACAGGCGAGGGAGCGCATGGTGATTCCCTGTTCGAGTAAGGCACGGACGAGGTCACGGTTCCTTCTCCCTGAGGGAGAAGGTCAGGATGAGGGCATGAGTGCGACGCGGCGGGGGAAGGGATTACCTTTGCTGTCGCGTTTTGCGAAAAGCGGATGCTAATCTCTCGGCGTGTCGCTGAGAGCCGTCTCGATCTGCATTCTCATTCTGGCGGCAACCGTTGGGACTCTTTCGGCCAAAGAGCCGCGCCAAATCCGTGAAACCGGCGGGGCCTTTGTCGGTTCGGTGGGATGCAAATCTTCCAGCTGCCACGGCGGCGCCGGGCCAAAGCGCAACCAGTACATCACTTGGAGCCAGAAGGATTTTCACACCAAGGCGTTTGCGGTGTTGCTCAATTCGCGGTCGGAGCGGATCGCGGAAAGCCTGGGCATTCCCGCGGCGCAGACGAGCGCGCGCTGCACGGTTTGTCATTCGCCCTCTCAATCGGTCGCGCCGAGCCGGCTGACGGCGACGGCCCATCCCGATGAAGGGGTTTCCTGCGAGAATTGCCACGGCGCGGCGAGCGGCTGGTTGCGCGGGCATACCCGCCCTGATTGGACCTACGCCATGCGCGTCTCGGCGGGCATGCGCGATCTCCGAGGAGCGTATCTGCGCGCAACCGCCTGCGTCGCCTGCCACCAAAATCTTGCGCCCGAGCTGCTGAAGGCCGGCCACCCGGATTTGTTCTTCGAGCTCGACAGCCAGTCCGTGGCCGAACCGAAACATTGGAAGGATGACGATTCCTGGAGCGGTCTGCGCGAATGGCTGACCGGACAGGCCGTGGCCTTGCGTGAGATGAGCTGGGCGCTGGCGAGCGATCCGCAGAGCGACGACGCCTCCAACGCGCGTTGGAACGGCCTGGCCTGGCTCTGCGCTATCACGTCGGCCGGCGGGGGCTCGTGGCCGCAGGTCAGCCAGCCGCCGGCCGCGCCTGGCATTTCCGATTTCAACCGAGCCCGCGGCGAAGCGGATGCCCTGGCGCGACGCGCGTCGGTTTCGAGCTGGAGCGAGACCTCCGCCCGGACGTTGATGCTGGTGCTCGCGTCGGCAGAGGGAGACTTTCTTCGCAATGATGTGCCTAAAGCGATCCTTGCCCAGCGCGCGAAACGTCTCGTCCTCGCCCTGGACCGCCTTGCCTTCGCCTTGAACAAAAACCGCGGCTGGCGGCTCAAAGTCGACCCGGAGCTCAACCTCCTTTTCGAGGACGTAAGGGTGCCCGATACCTTCGAGGCCAACGCGTTCTCGGCCCATCTCCGAAGTTTCCGCGAAGCCTTGGATAAGTCTGGGTAGGGACGACGCGCTGCGGCGTCCGCTGATTTGGCGCACCGCAAATGTCCAGCGCGGACGCCGCAGCGCGACGTCCCTACCATGAAGGTTGAATGCTTCCCACTTCTCGCGGAAAATACCCGCCCACGTCATGGCCGCGCCATCTCCATCCACACGCCCCGCCTGGCAACGCAACCCGGTCTTCCGGTTCTTCGCGTCGCTCAAGCTGGCGGTCGTGCTCCTGGCGGTGCTCATCATCGGCTCCGTGGCGGGCACGCTCTATGAATCGAGCTTCGACGCGAAGGTGGCGCGCGCCTACGTTTACGGGGCGCCCTGGTTCAACCTCTGGCTCCTTCTCCTCGCCGCCAACCTCGCCGGCGCCGCTTTCTCGCGCTGGCCCTGGAAAAAACATCACGTCGGGTTTCTCATTACCCACCTCGGCATCATCACTTTGCTCACCGGCTCGCTCATTGGCCGGATCTGGGGGATCGAAGGAACCATCACCCTTTTCAAAGGCGAGCCGCCCTCGAATCGTTTACTCGTCGATGAACATCAGCTCCGGGTGCGCGACACGGACGGCATCGTGAAGGGTTACCCCGCCGAATTCATCAACCGGCCGCCCACGCCGCAAAAACCGTGGGACCTCGGCCTGCTCGCGGGCGGCGGGCGCCTGAGCATCGTCGATTACGCCCCGGCGATTGAAGGGAAGCCGAATCCCAAGCCGTTGAAGGACGGTGGCGCGCCGGCGGTCCATTTTACGGTCGCGACCGCGATGATGGGCCAGCGCCTCGAGAGTTGGCTGCTGGCGGACGATCACCAGCACAACTTCAACATGGGACTCGCGACGATCGATGTGAAACGGGGGGTCGCGCCTGATATCAAGGCCGATTCTGGGAGCGCACCCGCTCCGGCGGCGGGCGAAGTGGAAATTGAAGAGACGATCTTCGCCTTCGCGAAAGCTCCGGAAGAGCAGATCGCCAAGGCGATCAAAGGCGGAAACAGCGGCGCGAAAGTCCAACTCACCGAGCCGAAAGAGGGCAACAAAGGGAGTGTCGTCGCAAACCTGAACGGGAAAACCTGGACCTTCGACGTCGCGCAAAATCTCGGCAAAGACGCGGCCATGGAGGGAAGCGCCTTCACGTTGCGGATCGAAAACTACTGGCCCGATTTCCGAATCGAAAACGGAAAGCCGACCTCCGTCAGCGATCAGCCGAATAACGCCGCTGTGGTCGTGACCCTGCGTGGCAAAGGCGTTCCGGTTTCTTCCACGGCGCCCCACACCCATGGCGCCGACACACCGGGCGTCGCGCCCGAGATGCCCGCCGCCGGAGCCACGACCGGAAACCATCTCACACTTTTCATCGCGCCCGACGGCGGCGTGACTTACGACCTCACCTCGCGAAAGCTAGGCCGTTCGACCGGCAGCCTGGAATTGAACAAGCCGCTCACGACGGGTTGGGCTGACTGGGAGCTCACTCTCGATCGCTTCCTGCCGCACGCCGAGGAATGGATGGATTTCGTTCCAACCAAAGCGCCGACGACCGGGCCCGACTTGCCGGATGGCGTCCGGGTCCGCATTCAGCAGGGCGCCCAGACTTCCGAGCAATGGGTCCCCGCCGGCTGGCAGATCAGCGTCCCGGCGCCCGGTGGCGATGTGCAGGTGGCCTACGGCTGGAAGCAGCTCCCATTGCCGATCGCGCTGGAGCTTCTCGATTTCGAAGTCCAACGCAATGAAGGCAGCGACAGTCCCGCGGGATTCAAGAGCACGGTGCGCGTGACGACGCCGGAAGGCCAGACCGCCACCGGCCAATGCTGGATGAACAACCCATTCAATTATCCCGGCGCATGGCAGAACACCTGGACCGGGCTCACCTTCAAAATGTCGCAAGCCTCCTGGAACCCGGAGAACCTCGGGCAAAGCACCGTTCAGATTTTGCGCGATCCGGGTTGGTTTCTGAAATGGGTCGGCTCGCTTCTCCTCGTTTGCGGCATCTTCCTGCTCTTTTATGTGAAGAGCTTTCGGCGGCCGTCGCGCTCGGTCGTGCCTCCACCCTCATTGACGCCGGCGGCCGAAAAACCGGAGGAAGTTTTGGTTTCTTCCGATATCCGATGACGATGATTTACCCAGTGCCCTGTAGCCGCGCCGCTATGTCGGCGCGTTGGCGAAAAGCGCGGCGACGTAGCGCCGCGGCTACAGCATTCCTTCTCTGCGTCCTTCTGACGGGTTGCAGCATGTTCGGAAAAAGAAACCGGGCCGATAATACAAATCCGGCCGGCCCGTGGGGCTATTACAGCGGCCCGATCGAGACCCGCTGGGAGACAGACGGCCGGGCGATGACGCTGTTGAATGAACTCCGTTACACCGATCCCAAAGGCGTTGTCTGGATCGCCCCCGCCGGCTCGAAGATAGACGGCGCCTCCATTCCGCGCGCCTTGTGGTCGTTCATGGGCGGACCGTTCGAGGGAAAATACCGGAATGCGTCGGTGCTCCACGATGTCGCCTACGATCAAAAGAGCCACCCGCCCAAGGTCGTGGACCGGATGTTCTATGACGCCATGCGTTGCAGCGGCGTCGGCGCCATCGAAGCCAAGACGATGTATTACTCCCTGCTCCGCTTCGGCCGGCACTGGAAATTCTCGGTCAAGAAAGCGAAACCGGTGCTGCCTGATTCTTCATCCGACTTGGTGAATCCGGAGGAACCGAGGAGCACGGCCGTCGATCCGAATGAGGTCGGAGCGATCCAAGATTGGATCAAGCAAAATAACCCGAGCCTGGACCAGATCGAATCGCAGGTAGACGGAAACGCTAGCGATAGTCACCGCTCGCTGTAGCCACCGAGCTATGTCGCGGTGTCTGCGCCGACAACGCCTCGACATAGCGAGGCGGCTACAGTTTGCCCGGGCCCCAAAGTGCGCGACCAGGTTTTGCGCCGGTGTGCTCGCCGTCTTTTAGCACCTGAGTGCCGTTCACAAAAACGTGCTTCATGCCGACACCATATTGATGCGGCTTTTCGAAGGTCGCCTTGTCGGCAATCGTTTTGGGATCGAAGACGACCACGTCCGCGAACATCCCTTCCTTCAAGAACCCGCGATGATCCAGTTCCAGGTTCGTCGCGGGCAGGCTGGTCATTCGCTTCACCGCTTCTTCGAGTGAAATGATCTTTTCCTCTCGCACGTAGCGTCCGAGCAAACGGGCGAAGTTCCCGTAGGCGCGCGGGTGCGGATTCGACTTCAGGAACGAGCCTTCAGGCGCTTGCGAAGCTTCATCCGAACCGAACGAAACCCACGGCTTGGCGATTTCCTTTTTGATGTTCGCTTCCGACATCAGGAAGTAGAGCGTGTCGATCCGCGAGCGATCTTCCAGGAGCAGATCCATGATTGTTTCGACCGGATCTTTCCCGCGCATTTTCGCTACTTCGGCGAGGGACTTCCCGGTGAGCGGCTTCAGCTTTTCGCTTTTGAATCCGACCAGGAGAATCCGGTCGGGCGAGCCGGCGGCGAGGAAGAAATTTTCCCAGGCGTCCGAAGGAGTGCGCACCTCCTCGGCGATTTTCTTGCGGATGGCGGGATCTTCCAATCGTTTCCACAGCGCGTCGTAACCGCCATCGAGCGTCCAGGGCGGGAGACTCGCATCGAGCCCTGTCCCGCCTGCCGGATAGACGTACATATTCGCCGTGATCTTGAGCCCTTCCTTCCGGGCCGCTTCCACTTTCTCGAGCACGCGATCCATCTTGGGCCAGTTCTTTTCCCCCGCCGCCTTGATATGATAAATCTCCGCCGGCAAACCGGCTTCGCGGCTAATCCGGATCAATTCCTCGATCGCTTCAATCAGCTGGTTCCCCTCACTCCGGACGTGCGAAATGTATTTGCCTTTGTACTTCGCGGCGACCTTGCACAGCTCGATGAGCTCTTCGGTTTTCGCATAAAAGGCCGGCGCATAGATCAGCGAAGTGCCGATGCCAAGAGCGCCCTCCTCCATGGCGACACGGACCAGCTCCCGCATCTGCTCCAATTGCTCCGGCGTTGGCTGCTTGTCTTCCAGGCCGATAACATGTTCGCGAACTGTTGTGGCGCCGAGGTAGGACGCGACGTTCGGAGCGATCCCGCGTTGTTCCAGATACTTCAGATATTCCGCGAGGGTGTTCCATTTGATCTCGTATTTGATGTCCTTCTGCTCCGCGAGAATCCGCTGTTTCATCGGGTCGTTGAGCGGTCCCATCGACCAGCCTTCGCCCATGATTTGGGTCGTGACGCCCTGGCGAATCTCACTTTGCGAACGGCCATCCTCGATCAGCGATTCGGTGGACCAGGAAAGCATGTTGATGAAGCCCGGCGCCACGGCCATGCCCTTGGCGTCGATCACTGTTTGCGCCTTGTTTGCCGGAAAGTTGCCGACGCCGGCGATGCGATCGCCGCGGAGGGCGACATCGACCACGCGCGGTTTCTCGCCGGTACCGTCATAAACAGTGCCGCCCTTGATGATGACATCGAACTTGTCGGCTGCTGCTGGCTCCGCGCCGAAGGCCAGCCGGGGAAGGGCGAAGAGAGACGCGACGACGAGGACCTGCCCAATTAACCTGCGAAAGCACTGAGTTCGATCATTCATACCTGATGTCTATTATCTCAAGGGTCTCTTCACCCGAAGGAAATTTGAAGCGAATCCGTTCGCCCCGCCTGCCATTCAAAAGCGCCTTGGCGATCGGCGACATCCAGCTCACCCA
>DASQLH010000226.1:0-10739 GCA_035630155.1 Chthoniobacterales bacterium | reverse complement strand
AGCCTGCTGCGACGTCCGCCCCCTAACCAGGCGATGGAGCGAACGGCCACCCGCCGCGCGCTCCCATTTCGAGTGGCTTGGACACCTTCGCTGCGGCCCACCCGCGCTCCCGGTGGCCGTCGCTCATCTTTTTCTCGTTAGATGGCAACGGCGCTAGTTGAGCTTTTAGCTGCCCTTGCCGCGGCTTCCGCCGAGTTCCTGTACTGGATGCGGGGTGTGGTTGCCGGGTGGCGCTACCTGTTCTCGCGTTCCTACCGTGAGCGTACACACGCTCGCTGGAGGCACCGTAGCTCAGTCTACGCGGCTGTTGAGATCGTCTGTGCCGTCGTCGCCTGCGCTCTCTCGCTGCTCCTCCTGCACGTCGTTATTAGCATATTTGCTGGCTGGCACTGGTGGGCTCGTCTCTTCATGATCTGATGTGTTTGCCACCCCAACCATCTAACCAGGCGATGCAGCGAACCGCGAGCAAGGCTGCGATTGAGGTTTTGCGTGTTTGCCATTCTCGCTCTGGCTGTGTGGCGAGTTGCAGTGGGCTCGCGGTCGCTGATCTTGGGTCTCTTTAGGCCCAAACGCCTCGCATGAAACGAGCGCTTACAATAGCAGCGGGAGTTGCCGTCGGGCTGGCCGTCATCGTCGTCGTTCTCCTCGCAATCCAGTTTCTGATCTCCGGCAACCTCACCGGCATCGATGTCCATAATGACTCGAATGTTCCCTTACAGGCCGTGGCGGTGTTCGTCCCCGGCGCTGTCGCTTCCGGTCACCGAAGCGATATGTCACCGGGCGATTGGGGAGGGTTCGGCGTGCAGACAAAGATGTTTTTGCCACTGCGCATCGTCTTCGACGCCCAAGGACAGCATTACGAGGTTTCTCGCCGCGTGCTTTTGCCTCCGATCGGCGCCTACAATATCAAGATTCATATCGATCCGCAGATGCAGGTGAAGGTGGTTCGGCGCATATTATGGTAGTCGCAAGGCCTAACCATGCGATGGAGCGAAGGGCCACCCGCTGCGCGTTCCCATTTTCAGTGGCTCGGACGCCTTTGCTGCGACCCACCCGCGCTCCCGGTGGCCGTCGCTATCTTTTTCTCGTTAGATGCACACGCACTACATCATGTCACATACATCACTCAGACTCGCTTGGCTGATCGGCGTTCTGGTAATTGCGCCGTCCGCTTCCATGAACGCGCAGACCAAGATGCCCTCTCCCTCACGCCGACTTGCCGACGCAATCCGCATGGATGTTGTGGTCCACCACGTGCCGCCGGAGTATCCGTTTGAGGCACGCCGAAGTAAGATTATAGGCAGCGGGGTCGTAGTCGCTGATGTCGATTTCAAAACCGGGATTGTCACTTCAGTCCGCATGGAGAAGAGCACCGGAAGCAGGATTCTCGATCGAGCAGCGCTCGACGCATTTCGTCAGTGGAAGTTCAAGCCCGGAACGGTTCGACGGTTTCGGACGCCCGTTAAGTTTGGCACATGGTAAAAGCATCTAACCAGGCGATGGAGCGAACGACGGACCGCCGTACGCTCCCACTTGTGAGATGACTTCCACACTGCCACCCCGAGCACCGCGCGCCCTCGTCCGCCGTCGCTCACCTTTTTCTCGTTAGACCACCGACGAGCACCAGAATGAAAGCGAGGAGCTCAAGTCGAACGATCTGACATGAGCCTTCTGTGCATAATACTCGCTGCGGCCTCTGTTCCCGCCACCTTTCTCTTATCAAATCTGTTCTGGAGAGGTTTCCGCGAGACTCGCGGTATCGCCATGTTTCTCAGCTCCCCTGAATACCTTCAACGCATCGTTACTTCAGACCTTCTGAATCGACCGCCTGCCGAGATTGAGCGTTTCGCGCAGCCCCAGACGGCCGGATTTGCGTCCAACATGAGGGCTTTCCGTGAGGCCGATCAAAAGGCACACAATCGGGGCCGATCGATTTTGCGTCCCGTGTTGCTCGCGTTGATTCTTGGGAGTGGTTTTTTTGGTTACCTTGCGTTCAGGTGGCTTGGCCTTGCGTTCCCCATTATTAACCTCTTTGTCCTCCTTTCGACGTTCATGGCATCCACGCAAGGCTCGTTAGATCGTTCTACAGTTGAACGAGCCGCGGAGCACGTGCAGATCGTGGCAGTAATTCTGTATCGGTGGTATGCGGTAAACCCCTTAGAGGCGACGGAGTGGGTTGAAGGCGAATCACAAATGAAACCTCTTTGGGAAATACTGACGAATTTGCGGACACCGTGATGATCGCACTGAGCCCACGGCCGGGGAGCTACCCACGGGACAACATTTCGATACCACAATGAAGTCGCTTAACTAAGCAATGCAGCCAGCCGCGCGAGCCAAGGAGGGGCGCTTTCCAAACCGCCCTCTGCGATTTACGATTTCGGCGGTTTGTAAACCGCCGCTCCTTGATGCTCGCTCTCCATTTCACAAAGCGAAGTGATGGCGGTGCTTTCCTCCGCTGCATTCGCGCCGATGGGTCGGCCACCTGGCAGAAACAGGAAGGCAATCACGCGAACTTTTTTCCGCTGCACGATCTCACTCATTACGCGGTCGAGACCGAGCTCGGATTCCGCCACGCCTTTTATGGATTGATCGCGGAAGGCTGGGACATTGCCGAAACCACCGGCAAAGGCGCGCGAGGACCTTTGCCGAACGAAGCTCTCGAGGTGGAATATTTCGTCTCAGCATTCGCCGCGGAGCGCGCCGGCGGCGCCGCGACGACTGCGGAAGAGTTCAACCAACTGGCTGCGACCTACGCCGATGCGCGTGGCATGCCGCGGCCCCGTTCGGTGACCGATGAAGAGCTCACGAAAGTGCGATCGCGTTTCGATGAGCTCGCGGTGAAATGGAGAAGCCTGGCGCCGGGCGAGACGCTGGAGCTGGCCTTTCCTCTCCTGTAGCCGCGGCCCTGTGGGCCGCGTGGGAATCCATAAGGCCTGCAAAGTCGATCCCCACGCGCCCCACAGGGGCGCGGCTACAGGAGAGGCGACTCCCACGCGCCCCACAGGGGCGCGGCTACAGAAGAGCGGCTACAGACGAGCGGCTACAGACGAAACGCAGCGGTGTTACGCCACGCGGCCGCAGCAGTTCTTGTATTTCTTGCCGCTGCCGCAGGGGCAGGGCTCATTGCGGCCGGTTTTCGGCTGGTCCCGGCGCACGGGGGCGAGGTCGAGTGTCAGCTCGGCACCCTCGCCGTTGCCGGAGACGCTGCCGCCGCCTTCCGGCATCCGATCGCCATGACGGCCCGGGACGGGACCGGTCGCCGTGGGCGCGGAGGGGGCGTGTTCGCGGAGGAGAAATTGCGGCAGCGTGGAAAGGAAATTCTCGAACGCCTGCAAATTCGAGGTGCTGCGAAAAAGATTATGCAGCACTTCGTTTTTAATGTTCGCCATCAGCTCCACGAACATCTCGTAAGCCTCGGTCTTGTATTCGATGAGCGGATCCTTCTGGGCGTAGCCGCGCAGATAAACGCCCTCGCGCAACGCGTCCATCGCGTAGAGATGCTCCTGCCAGAGCCGGTCGATCGCGTTCAGAATGATGTAACGCTCGAGGCTTTTCACCGCGCTCGGTTCTTCGTGGCTCGATTTGCGCTCGTACGATTCCTTGATCTTCTCGATCAGGAACTGCGCGTTTTCATCCACGGTGCGCGTCTCGAATTGCGCCTTTTCTTTCGACAGCCCAAGCGGAAACGTCACGTTCACCCAGTTGAGGAGCGCGGCGTAATTTGGCTCCTCATCCGACCCGACGGTGGCCAGAAATTCCTTCACTTTTCCGGGAACGGCTTCCTCGATGACTTCGTAAACCAGTTTGCGCGGCTCTTCCGAATCGATCGTGTCGTTGCGATAGGTGTAAACCACCTCGCGCTGGTTGTTCATCACGTCGTCGAAATCGAGCGTCCGTTTCCGCGCCATGTAATTGCGCTGCTCGACCCGTTTCTGCGCGGTCTCGACGGATTTGTTCAGCCATTTATGCTCGAGTTCCTGGCCTTCCTCGAGCCCGAACCGCTCCATGATTTTCGTCATGCGGTCGGCCGCGCCGAAATTCCGCATGAGATCGTCCTCGAAGCTGACATAAAAGCGCGAGCCGCCCGGATCGCCCTGGCGCGCGCAACGGCCGCGTAATTGCCGGTCGATGCGGCGCGATTCGTGGCGCTCGGTGCCGATGACGAAAAGGCCGCCCGCGTTGGCCACGCCTTCGCCGAGCTTAATGTCGGTGCCGCGGCCCGCCATGTTGGTCGAGATGGTGACCGTGCCCGCCTGCCCGGCGCGTTGCACGATCTCCGCTTCCTGCATGTGAAACTTCGCGTTGAGAACGTTGTGCGGAACCTTCTCGCGTTTCAGCATCCGGCTTAGCAACTCCGATGCTTCGACGCTGACGGTGCCCACCAGAACCGGCTGCGATTTCCCGTGCCGTTCTTTGATTTCGTTGATGACGGCGTTGTATTTTTCGCGACGCGTTTTGTAGATGCGATCGTTCGCATCCTTCCGCGCGACCGGTCGATTCGTCGGGATGATGTTGACGTCGAGTTTGTAGATATCGTGGAACTCGGCCGCTTCCGTGTCGGCTGTGCCGGTCATGCCGGCGAGTTTGTGATAGAGCCGGAAATAATTCTGGATGGTAATGGTGGCGAGCGTCTGCGTCTCCCGATCGATCTGGACGCCTTCCTTCGCTTCGACCGCCTGGTGCAACCCGTCGCTCCAGCGCCGGCCCGGCATCTTGCGGCCAGTGTATTCGTCCACGATGACGACCTTGTTTTCCTCGATGACGTAAGCGACGTCCCGTTCGAAAAGGCAATAGGCGCGCAGCAGCTGCGAAATGTTATGAATCCGCTCGGCCTGCGCGTCGCAATGCTGTTGCCGCTCGACCTTGGCTTTTTCCTTTTCTTCGTCGGAGAGCGACGGATTGAGATCAATCTCCGTGAATTCACTGATCAAATCCGGGAGCACGAACGAATCCGGCTCATCCGGGTTGAGGAACGCGCGCCCCTGCTCCGAGAGATCCGATTCATTCGATTTCTCATCGATCGTGTAGAACAGCTCCTCCTTGAGCTCGAAAAGCTCTGCCTTGCGCGTGTCCTGGAAAAACGAGAGCTCGGCTTTCTCGAGCATCTTGCGCTTCTCCGGGTCCTCCATCATGCGGAGGAGCGGTTTGTTGCGCGGCTGGCCAAGTTTCACCTTGAACAGGGTGAGGCCGGCCGCTTCGTTTTCGCCCTTCTCGAAAAGCTCTTTCGCTTCGCTGGCCAGCCGGTTGCAGAGCATGTTTTGCTTGCGCACGAGCTGGTCCACGAGCGGCTTCCACTTGTCATACTGATGGGTCGAGACTGTGGAAGGCCCGCTGATGATGAGCGGCGTGCGCGCTTCATCGATCAGGATGGAATCGACTTCATCGACGATGGCGAAATTATAACCGCGCTGGACCTGCTGCTCGCGCGTCGTGGCCATGCCGTTGTCGCGCAGATAATCGAAGCCGAACTCGCTGTTCGTGCCGTAGGTGATGTCCATCGCGTATTGCTCGCGGCGAAAGTCCGGCGGCTGATCGTGCTGAATGCAGCCGACCGTGAGGCCCAGAAAGGTGTAGAGCTGTCCCATCCACTCGGCATCGCGGCGGGCAAGGTAATCGTTCACCGTGACGAGATGCGCCCCTTTGCCGGTGAGGGCGTTGAGATAAAGCGGCAACGTCGCGACGAGCGTCTTGCCTTCACCGGTCGCCATTTCGGCGATGCGCCCGCGATGCAACACCATCCCGCCGACCAGCTGCACATCGAAGTGCACCATGTTCCAGGTCATCGGCTGATCGCACACGGTGAATTCCTGCTGGCGTTCGGTCAGCCGGCGCGCCCCGTTTTTCACCACCGCAAACGCTTCGGGCAAAATCTCATCGAGCTTTTTCCATTGCTCTTCGAGATCGCTGATCGTGGCGAGCTCAGCTTGCCAGGCCGCGGTCTTGGCCCGCAGCTCGTCGTCGGAGAGCGACTTGAACTGCTCGTCCAGCTCGTTGATGCGGCGCACGGCCGGCATCAGGCGCCTGATTTCGCGCTGATTTTTCGACCCAAGTATTTTCTTTAAAACCCAGCCAACCATAAGGAGAGGGTAATATTGACGGATTTCGTCCAGAAACAACCACTGGAGACGGCCTGCCCTCAACTGGAGACGGCCTGCCTCAGGCCGTTGGGAGAAATCTACACCACTCTCCCCGGCACGAGGGCGTGCCGGCTCCAATCGTGCGCCGGCTCCATTTCGTTGTGTGAGGCGTTTTTCCCGCTAAGCTCGCCGGATGAAGAAGATCATTTCCACCACGGAGGCGCCGGCGGCGATCGGGCCTTATTCGCAGGCGGTCCGGGCCGGCGCGTTTGTCTTTTGCGCGGGGCAGGTCCCGCTCGATCCACAGAGCGGGCAAATCGTCTCGGAAGACATCACCGGGCAGACCAAGCGCGTGCTCGACAATGTCACCGCGATCCTCAAGGCGGAGCAGCTCACGCTCGCGCACGTGGTCAAGACCACCGTCTTCCTGTCGGACTTCGGCGACTTTCAAAAGATGAACGAAGTTTACGCCACATACTTCAAGGACAACCCGCCGGCGCGTTCGACCGTGGGCGTCTCCACGTTGCCGAAAAATGCGAAGGTGGAGATCGAAGCGATCGCGTTCGCGGGCGAAAGCGGCGCGGGTGACAAAACCGCCAGCGACACGTCGGGATAATGAGCGACGATTTGCTGGCGCTCTTCCGCCGCACGGGCGCGTTGCTGGATGGTCATTTCGTCCTGCGCTCCGGCCTGCACAGCCGGCAATTTTTCCAGTGCGCCATCCTTCTGCAGCACACCGGGATAGCGGCGGAAGTTTGCGGACGGCTCGCCGATAAACTGCGCGGCATTGATTGCGACAGCGTGATCTCCCCTGCCCTGGGCGGAATCATTGTCGGACAGGAAGTCGGCCGCGCGCTGGGCAAACGGCACATTTTCGTTGAGAAAGAGGCGGGCGGCCTCGTGCTGCGCCGCGGGTTTCAGATCGCGTCGGGCGAGAAGTTCATCGTGGCCGAAGACGTGGTCACCCGCGGCGGGCGGGTACAGGAAACGATCGATATCGTCCGTGCGCATGGCGGACAAGTGACCGGTATCGGCGTGATCGTGGATCGCAGCGGCGGGAAACGGCCCGACTTCGGCTGCCCTTTTGTGAGCCTTGTGGAAATGAACGTCGAGACGTTCCCGGCGGACAACGTGCCGGCCGACCTAGCGCACATCGCCGCGATCAAACCCGGCAGCAAATAATCCCCCAGTGGATTTTTACAGGAACTGCGCGTTTTCGCTGGCGAAAGGCGTCGCCTCACTCCAGATTGCGCCCGTTGTGAGTGCACGCGTACTAATCCGCATATCGAGTTTGGTCGCGGTCGCGCTCCTGGCCTTTTTTGCGCTCCCGACATTCATCATTTCCGGCACAGCCGCCAGTGGGCAACCGGCGTCGGTTAACGCGCCGCCAGCCGTCCACCTCGCCAACATCTCCACGCGCCTCGCCGTCGGCACCGGTGACAATGTCCTGATCGTGGGTTTCATCATCACGGGGACGCAGTCGAAGCAAATCATCGTGCGCGGTCTCGGTCCTTTGTTGCCGGTGAGCGAAAACATGGCCGACCCCACCCTGCAATTGCACGACTCCTCCGGCGCGATGATCGCTTCAAACGACAACTGGCGGGACACGCAGGAGGGCGGATTGAAAGCGACCACGATCCCGCCGAGCAACGACTACGATTCCGCGATTGTGCGCAGTCTCCAGCCGGGCGCTTACACGGCCGTGCTGGGCGGGAAAGGTGGAACCAGCGGTGTCGCCCTGGTGGAAATCTACGATCTCGACCTGACGGTGGATTCGAAGCTCGCCAACATCTCCACTCGCGGCCGGGTCGAGCAAGGTGACAATGTCCTGATCGGCGGCACGATTGTCCTGGGCAGCGGCTCCACGACCGTCCTCTTCCGCGCCCTGGGCCCAAGTCTGCCGGGCGTCGGCAACGCGCTCCAGGATACGACGCTCGAGCTCTACAACGGCCAAGGCAACGTCATCGCAACGAACGATAACTGGCAGGACAGCCAGGCCGATGAGATTCAGGGAACGACAATTCCGCCCAACGATCCGCGTGAAGCCGCCATTCTTCACCAGCTCACGCCGGGCGCTTACACGGCGATCGTGCGGGGCAAAAACAACACCACCGGGGTCGGGTTGATCGAGGCGTACCAATTAAATTGAGCCGGCCTATGCGTTCACTTCACCGCGCCACCGCGATCGCCGCCCTCACAGCTCTTTCGTTTTGCGGAGCTGCGACGACGCGCGCCCAGGTCAATGGCGACGCGACGATCAGTGCTCCCGCTCTGGGGCACACCTTGAGCGTCGGTACCTCCAGTCAATATGGTGGCGGCATCTCGTCGATCCATTGGGCGAACAAAGAGTTCATCAACAATTGGGACCATGGCCGGCAGATGGCGCCCAATTTCCAATACTTCAATCGATTCCAGTGCTTCAACCCGTACGAGACCGGCAGTTGGTATGACGGCAAAGATCCGGGAACTTCCAGCGTGCTGTTCTCGCTGACCGCCAGCGGCAACCGGTTGGAGAGCAGGACGCAAATGGCGTGGTATTTGCGCGAACGTGGCAGCCTCATCCCTGAGGATTTCTGCGGTAATCCTCCCGATTGGTTATGTCGCGATGAAAATGGTCGTGGTAATGGCAACGCTTGTCCGCCGTATACCGGCCCCTTGTCCGACTACGTCCTGCACAAAATCGTGACGATCGGTTTCGCGGGCATTCCCAACGTTATCGAGTATCTCTTTGAAATTTATATCCCCGAGCCGGTCTTGAAAGGCCTGCATAACCCAACGGCGGTCCTGCCTTACGAGTTCAACTCGGTCCGGTCATGGGACGTCATTTCGAAAGATTACAGGAACATTCGGTTACTGGATGGAGAAGACGATCGCATCAAGGTCGTCTCCACGGCCGATGGCAACTATGCGATGGGGTGGTATTCGCCAGAACAACTCCAGCCCTACGACAATCCCGGCACGGTCACGATGTGGCGCGTTGTTCCTCCAGATCCGAATAATCCCGATCCCAACAATCCGGGTCAGCCTGATCCCGATTTTGCCTGCGTCCACATCGGTGGCGTGAATCGGCACGACAGCTTCAACGGTCCGGGGTGGTTTCCCTGGGATCGCTCCTACCTCGTGATCGGGAATCTGGACCAGGTAAAGAGCAGTCTGGCCAGCCTGCACTTGCAGTTCCGGACACTCGATCCCGATGTATTTAATTGGCGCGACTATCTGGCGATCAACGGCCTGCAGTCTCTTGCCACACCGCACGCTGCCCAAACCCACTGGCTATCGCAGGGCTTGTCTCAAGGGCTCAGGGGGTCGAGGGCGTTTTCAGCTTCGCAATATCTGCAATTAAATCCCGACCTCGTTGCGAACGGTATTGGTGCGGCGAACTACCAGGAGGCGATCAACCATTACGTTGGCGCCGGCCGCGCCGAAGGCCGCAGCACAGTGTCGAAACCAGCCGCCGGGATGCAGCACTTGCTCGCGTCTACGAACAGAATCGTCAACGCTTCCGGCCAAAACGTTTACGGCCAGCTCGGGACCACAACCTCACCGACGCCTCCGAGCCACATCTTCAGCCTGGATAATGCGGTCACGGAAGTTGCCGCCGGTGATTATACGTCGTTCGCCGTGAAGAATGACGGCACTTTGTGGGTCTGGGGGTCGAATCAATATGGCGCGCGCGGCGACGCCTCGAGCGGCGACAATCTCCTGAGCCCGGTTCAGGTTCCGATTCCTAATCGCATCACCACGCCGTCCCGCCGCGGCAAACATGCTGTCGCCGTCGGCGCCGGCGTTTACGCCGCCATCGATACAGAAGGACAGGTCTGGACGTGGGGCGTGAACTGGAACGGACGCCTCGGAGATGGCACCACCAACTCGCGCAACGTTCCGGGGCGAGTTCGGAAAAGCGCGGATTCCGACGAATATTTGACCGGCATCGTCTCGATCTCCGCCGGCGGCGGCACCGTGGCCGCGATCGATGCGGACGGCAACGTTTGGACCTGGGGAGCCGGCGCGAACGGCGCGCTGGGGAATGGCTCTACCCAGGACAGTTCGTATCCCGTCCTGGTGCTGAACAAGGATTCAAATACCCCGCTCGCCGGCGTAAGTGAAGTGGCCTGTGGTTCCTCCGGATTCTGTATCGCGCTCGTCCGCTACGGAGCGGTCTTCGGATGGGGCAGTAATCAGTTTTCCCAGCTTGGAACTGCGGCAGGCGGCTTCGCTACCCGGGCCACCTATATCGAGATCGCTCCGGACATTGGGATCGATGCGATTGCGGCGGGGTCCGCTCACGCCATTGCGCACAGCTCGACCGGACATGTTTATGGATGGGGCTATAACGGCCGCGGGCAGCTCGGCATTGGTTCCACCACCGTCGCCCAGGCGCCGCCCGTTATCATGAGCGCGGGACCGGATGGGATGAACAACATCAACGACCTGGCCGCTGGACCAAATTTCAGCGTGATGGTCCGTTACACGGACCGCGCTGTTTTCGTCACCGGAGACAATCAGTCAGGACAGTTTGGAATTCCCGGCAATCCTTCGATCCAAAAGGTGCCGATTCGAAGCAGCTTTTGAACACGGCGCTGGTCCTGCCGCCCGGCCGATAAGCGGCATCGCGAGCCGACTTCATGGCAAACGAAATTGCACCGCGCGCCATCCGCT
>DASQLH010000225.1:0-16519 GCA_035630155.1 Chthoniobacterales bacterium | reverse complement strand
GCAAGGCGGCGCGTGTCTGGTAACGGCCGATCACGGGAATTGCGAGCAGATGCGGAACCCGGATGGCTCGCCCAACACTGCGCACACCACCAATCTCGTTCACAACATTTATGTCGCCGAGAATGCCGGACGCTTCCGGGTGGAGGATGGCATCCTCGCCGATGTCGCTCCAACTTTGCTTTTTCTGCTCGGCCTGCCTCAGCCGAAGGAAATGACGGGCCGCAACTTGCTCGTCCCGACTAGCAATGCGGGTTTAAACTGATCCGGACGCCGCCACGATTTCTTCGCGCGTAATGGCGAAGGCGCGGTTGAACTGCCGTGTGCCGGCGAGCGCGATCCGTTGCAGGAGGCGGAGGCGCGTTTGCTCGGCATTGTCATGCCAGACCGGTTTTCTCAACAACGTGAGCGACCCGTTTTCATCGGCGAGAATGCCCCAACCAATCGGCACCTCGGCTTCGCGAAACAGTTCGTTAGGCAGGACCAGGAAAAACAGGTTCGCGCACCGGTAACGCACGACGCACTCGAATTTCGTTCCGCCGTAGAGGCGATTTTGCAGCGCGGCGAATTCGCGCAGGACCCGTCCGTAACCGCGGTGTCCGATTGCGTCGAAATCGTGCGAATCGTATTCCGGGAAGAGCGAGTCGCCGGTGCGCAGGGTGGGGTAATGCACTCGCAGATGTTTCTCGAGCACCTGGCGGCGGCGGCTGACGGACGCCAGGCGTTCCCGCGCGGCCGCCGTCTGGCAATTGTCGCGGCGCAAATCCGGCAGCGCCTGTTTGCATTCGAAAATGGCGGTGACGATCCGCTCCCGGGCGCGCGCGCGATAAGCAGCGACATCCGCGCGATAACGGCATTGCGGCAAAGTGACTTCCGCGGCGCAGGCCGAATAGCCGTTCGCCTGGGCCCAAAGAAGCGCGAGGCGCTTGAGGCGGAGGTGGGCCTCCGTTTCCGCCCGGCGGATCCCTATTGGCGCGTCCATTCGGCGAGCTCCTTCGCCCAGTAGGTAATGATCAAATCGGCGCCGGCGCGTTTTAGCGAAGTCATGATCTCGAGAACAGCCGCGCGCTCGTCAAAGCATCCCTTTTCCGCGGCCGCCTTCACCATCGCGAATTCGCCGCTCACGTGGTAAACCGCGGTTGGTTTCCCGAAGCGCTCCCGGACGCGCCAGACGATATCGAGATAGGGCAGCGCTGGTTTCACCAGAATAATGTCCGCACCTTCCTCGATATCGAGGGCGACTTCGCGCAAGGCTTCCTGCGCATTCGCCGTGTCCATTTGATAGGAGCGCCGGTCGCCGAATTGCGGCGGACTTTCCGCGGCTTCCCGGAATGGCCCGTAAAAGGCCGAGGCAAACTTCGCCGCATAACTGATGATGCCGGTCTGGTCGTAGCCATTCGCGTCGAGGGTTTCGCGGATCGCGCCAATGCGGCCATCCATCATGTCGCTCGGCGCGACGAAATCCGCTCCGGCCGCGGCCTGCGACAAGGCGGTTTTCGCCAGCAGCTCTACCGACTCGTCGTTCAAAACGTGGAAATGCTCGCCATCGATCCGGGTGACGCCGCAATGCCCGTGGCTCATGTATTCGCAGAGGCAAACGTCGGTGATCACGACCAGTTCCGGGCATTTCGTTTTGATCGCGCGCACCGCTTTCTGCACGATGCCATCCTCCGCATAGGCCCCGCTGGCCGCTTCATCTTTTTCGGCTGGAATTCCGAAGAGCAGGACGGCTTGCAATCCAAGCTCATGCGCGCTCTGCGCTTCGTCCGCCACGTCGGAAAGCGCGAGTTGGAAAACGCCGGGCATGCTCGCAATGGCTTGCCGCTTCGTCAGTTTTTCGCTCACAAAAAGCGGCAGAACAAAATCGTGCGCGGTGAGTTTGGTTTCGCGGACGAGGTTGCGCACGCCGGCGCTCCGGCGCAGACGTCGCGGGCGCTGGACCAATTTTCTCACGGGCCGAGGCTAGCCGTTGCGCCGCAGGGTCGCAAGTTCGCCGCAGGACGAATCCGCCCGGGGCGGGCTTGACGCGGTCTGGCGTTCCGGCGTCAATGCCACGAATGCGAGCTCCGGCCGATTACCTCCTGGTCGATATCAGCAACTCGTACGTGAAGCTGGCGTTTGCGAGCCGGGAAAGGATCGCCACGCCGTCACGTCTTCCGACCAGCAAGCTTACGGCGGCAGCTCTGCGCCGGATTTTGCGAGGGCGAAAAATCGGAACGATCGTTGTTTCCTCTGTCGTTCCGCAGAAGAACAAGGCGATCGTCGCAGCGGCCGGTTCCGGGCGGACGCTTTTTCTAACCCCGAAGTTGGACCTCGGCGTGGGCATCGATTATCCGGCGCCGCGCTCCATTGGGGCGGATCGGCTGGCGAATGCCGCCGCGGTGTCGGAACTCTACGGCCATCCGGCGATCGTGGTGGATTTTGGAACGGCCGTGACCTTCGATGTGGTGTCAGCGCGTGGCGATTATGTCGGCGGAGTGATCGCGCCCGGACTCGAGGCAATGACGAATTTTCTTTATCAACGCACCGCATTGCTGCCCAAGCTGACCTTGCGCGAACCGAAGCGGGCGATCGGCAAGACGACGCGGGACGCAATGATGTCGGGCGCCGTTCTCGGATACCGTGGCCTGGTGCATGAGATCCTGCTGCGCCTCACGGCGGAGAATTTTCCGCGGGCAAAACCGCGATTGATCGCGACCGGTGGTTATGCGCAATTGATTGCGCGGAAATTACCGGAAATCGAAGCGGTCCATCCGAATCTGACCCTGGAAGGGTTGCGGATCATCGCGAACCGAAATATTCGCGGGTAACTCCGTCTCCCGCAGGCCGTTTTGGCGGCGGCCACGGCCCCGCTCTTGCTTACGAACACGCCGCACGGCAGCGGCTGCAACAAAAAGCGCATTTTCGCGGAGAAAACGGCAAAATTCGCTTGTCAGTAAGCCCCAGCCTGAGCTTGTATGCGTCCTGGCATGAATATTCGGAAATTCGCGACGATTACGGTCCTGGTTCTCAGTTCGTTTGCGGCGACAAATGTCGCCCCTACTAAAGCGGAGCTCGAGTCGATGTACGACAAGGCTTTCCGCGAATTCAATGCCAGCAATTATCCGCAGGCGCTGAAAGAACTGGACGCAATCGACGCGCGCCAGCCCGACCTCGCGGAGTCTCATAATCTGCGCGGCGTGATCCTGATGCGGCAGGCCGAATACGATCAGGCCGAGGCCGCGTTGCAAAAGGCGCTCGCGACCGATCCGAAGTTTTGGAACGCGCGCTTCAATTTGGCCGAGATCCCGTTTTTGAAAAAAGACTGGGCCGAAGCGCGGAAGCGGTTCGAGGGACTCCTCCAGGGAAATTCGGAACTTCAGGGCGAGGCCGCGCAGCTGATCCAGTACAAAGTTCTCCTGACATATTTGCTCGAAGGCAAAGAGAACATGGTCGATTCCATTCTCGCAAAGTTCGAGCTCACGCCCGATACACCGGCGGTCCATTACTCGAACGCGGCGATCGCGCTGCAGCACAAAAAAGAACAGGAAGCGAAAGATCTGCTCGCCGCGGCCGAGAAAAAGTTTTCACCGCAGCTGAACAAACTCTTCGCGGAATCGCTTTACGAAGTCGGCTGGCTGCAAAAACCGGCGGGCCAGACGCGGGTAGCGGTGGAGCTGACGACCGCCGCGGACCGTGCGGCAAAGGCGAAAGCCATCGCGAACGAGAAATTCGAACAAGCCGAGCAGGCTTTCCAACAGCGTGACCTGACGGCGGCGCGGCGGCTGGTGGATGAAGCGGACGCGGCCGATCCGAATCAGCCGGCCACGCTCAATCTGCGCGGCGAAATTCTGCTCGCGCAAAAAGATTTCGAAGGGGCGGAAGCCGCCTTCAAGCAAGCGGCGAAGATCGATCCAAAATTCCGCGAGGCGCAATACAACCTGGCGCAAATCCCCTTCAAGAAAAAGGAATACACGAAAGCGCGCGAGCGTTTCGAAGCGCTCTTCAGCGCCACGCCCGCGCCGGGGGGCGATAAGAACCAGGCCGCGCAGGTCATCAAATTCAAAATCTTCCTGACGCTGCTCCTCGAAGGCAAAGACAGCCGCGCCCAGAAGATGATGGAGCAGTTCCAGTTCACTGGCGACACACCGGCGCTCTACTACGCGCAGGCCGCCTGGGAGTTCAAACATAACAACGCGCAAAAGGCGCAGGATTGGATCACTTCGGCTAAGAAGATTTACTCGCCCGCGCTGAACATGGTGTTCGCGGATTCGTTCTACGATGTCGGCTGGCTGGAGCAGAAAAACGTGGCCGCGGTGCCCGTCACTCCTTCCAAGGAAGTGGCGAAGGTGGAATCGACGCCTACCACTTCGATGATCGAGCCGAGCCCGATCCCGGCGCCCGCCACGGCCTTGAACAAGACCGTGAAACCGCCGGAAACCGCGCCGGAGAAATCGCCGGCCACGGTCGCGGGAATGGAAGCAACGACTGCGACTACCACCCAGGCGCCGCCGGCTTCGCAAGCTTTGGCGAAAAATGAAAAGACACCGGGACCGGTCACCACGAATTCGCCGAGCGTAGAGATGCCGGTGGTTTCGAATGCGTTGCCTTCGGAAACGCGGGCGCCACTTCCGCCCGATATGGGGACGACGACGCAGCCCGCGACGAGTCCCGCGACGGAGCCGGCGACTTCCAATGCAGTTGCGCAGCAAAGTCCGGCCACGTCCCCGGCCACCTCGCCTGCGAACAAGGTTGCTCCCGCGACGACTGCCGCCACCACGCCAGCGACCGTGCTCGCGCCCGCGACCATCCAGGAACCGAGCGTGACCGCGAGCATGGACGGATCCAATTCGTTTCTCTTCATCGCCTTGATTTCGGCCGCGAGCCTCATTCTGCTGTGGGTGATCTTTTCGGAATTTCGCCGCCGCATGAGTGTTTCGATGTATCGCTCGCCCGCGCCTGCCACGGGCCCAAGCTTCGACGCACTTGAACCTGAGACAGCGATCGAGAAAATGGCGGCTCCGAAGCGCCTGGCCGGCGGCCCTCCGCAGGTTTCACTCCATTTGAAAGCGTCCGAACCATCCGTGCGCCGGGCGGCCGTGCCATTCGGCAAGACGAGCCGGCCGTTTACTGGAAATGGCGCGGGTGTCACCACTGTCGGCGCCGCGGTCGAGAATTTGATCCCGCGGACGCCTGCGCGCGTGCCTGAGCCCGAGCCCGAACCGGTTGAAACGCCCGTGATCGAGCCCGTGGCCGACATCATGCCGGCAGTCGAGCCGATCACAGACATCGAGGACGATCGCGATCTCAGTCCCGCGCCGATCACCGAGGTGGCCGAATTCAGTTCAGTGGGCGAACCGCAGGTCATCGAGAAACCGGCCGAGATCATTCATAGCCTCGCCGAAATTCCGGCGGCGGTGACGGAAGAACCGCTCGTGGAAAAGACGCCGGTCATTGAGGAAACACCGGTAACCGCCGAAGCCGCCGCGGTTAAAGAAGCTCCGGCGTTTGAAGAGACCCCGGCCGTGGAAGAAGCTCCTGCGTGGACGCCGCCGGCCTTTACGGAGCCCGCCTGGGCGCCGGTCGCCTTCGAGCCGCCGGCTCCTGTGTTCGAGACGCCTGCGCCGGCGGAAGAGGTGGCCGAGCCGGTGGCGGCGGAAACCGAGAGCTTTGTCGAATCAGTCAGCGAGCCAATCTTCGCGGAGCCGGAGGCCATGACCGCGCCGGAAATCACGCCCGAACCGGTGATGGCAGCGGCCATGGAAATTTCGGAGCCGGAGATAGAACCAGTTGCACAAGGGCAACCTATCCCTTATCAAGTTCCCGCGTTTGAAACCGAACCGCCGATGGCCGAAATTACCAAACCGGAACCAGATGCTATTCCCGCACGCGCCCCTGAAGGCGTTGTCCCGGGGACCGCAATGGCCGGGGTGGGCGCTCTCCGCCATTCGGTAGAGTCGCCCTCATTCGCGCCTCAAGTCATTTCCACCGAGCCCTTAGCTCAGCAGCCAACAACACCAGCCACCATGCCTCAACCGAACCAACCAACACCTGCTCCCGCCATCCGACCTGCTCCAATGTCCGGAGGCGCTCCTCAAACCCAGCCCGCCAGCGGCATGCAGACCGCCGTGCAACTCACGTTCTCGTTTGAGATCGCATCGCTGCAGCTCACTCCGAGCTTCAAGATGGGCGCGCTCCAGCTCAAGCCCACCTCGAAGATCGTCACCATGCGCCTCGCGCCTTCGCAGCAGCCGCAACCGGCGATGAATCTCCAGGTCACCTTCGAAATCGCCACCGTCTCGGCGGCGGGCGGCGGCATCGGCCAGATCCGGCTCACTCCTTCGCAACAGCAGCGCCCGAGCGTGATCAGCTCACCGGCGTTCAATATCGCCGGGCTCCAGCTCCTCTCCGGTTCGGACGCGGGCGCCGTGCAGCTCACGCCTTCGCAGCAGGGGCAGGCTTCCGTGCATGTCACCGGCAAATTCCAGATCGCGACCGTGGAATTTTCGCCCTCCTTCGAAATCGCCTCACTTGTTTTGAATTCGACCTCGAAGAGCGTGTCGGTGCAATTGCCCGGCGCCGGCCCGAGCGCAGTCGAAGGCGCGCCGGTCTTCGAGATTGCCAATGTCCAGATCGGCGGCAACGGCGAGATCGGGATGATGCAGCTCAACGCGCAGGGCGCGGCCCCGAAAGCAGCGTAAGCGCAGCTTCAGATTATCAGCGGACGAGGAGGCAGTTTGCCTCCTCGTTTTGCGTACGGCGGATTACTTCCCTTTCGCGAACCGTCCGCGATTGAGCGAGCGGAACGGCGCCGGCAGAAACTCGCCGTCGCGACGAATGAGCTTGCCGTCGAAATAGACTTCGCCGCCGCCGTAATCGGGACGCTGGATGTTCACCATGTCCCAATGCACCTGGCTGCGATTCCCGTTATCGGCCTCTTCGTAGGCCTGACCGGGGGTGAAATGAAACGAACCGGCAATTTTTTCGTCGAAGAGGATGTCGCGCATCGGGTGAAGGACGTAGGGATTAAAGCCAAGCGAAAATTCACCGATGTAACGAGCCCCTGGGTCGGAATCGAGAATCTTGTTCAGCTTTTCGGATTGATTGCTGGTCGCCTTCACGACTTTCCCGTCTTTGAATTCGAGCCGGATGTTGTCGAACCCGGTGCCTTGATAAATGGTCGGCGCATTGAAAAGCACGTGACCCTGCACCGAATCCTTAATTGGGCAGCTGAACACTTCGCCATCCGGAATGTTTCGATCGCCCCCGCAAATGACCGCACCGATCCCTTTGATGCTGAAACGCAAATCCGTTCCCGGGCCTTTGATTTCGACCCGATTGGTCTTGTCCATGAGCGCCTTGAGCGCCTTCATGCCGGGCTGGAGCTTGCGGTAGTCGAGCGTGCAAACGTCGAAATAGAAATCTTCGAACGCTTCGGTGCTCATGCCGGCGAGCTGGGCCATCGACGGTGACGGCCACCGCAGCACCACCCATTTCGTTTTCTTAACGCGCCAATCGGTCACCGGCCGCATTTTCTTCGCCACCAATTTCATCTGCTCCGGCGGCACGTCGGATAACTCCGTGACGTTATGGCTGCCCCGGATCGCGATGTAGGCATCCATCTTTTTCATGCGGGCCAGCTCGTGAATGGCCGTGAGGTTCAATTGCCGCTCGGTCGCATCGAGGGCCAGCTCGCGATTCACCCGGGCATGGAGGACTTGGGCGAATGGGATCGCGCCCGCTTGCCGCGCGGCGCGGATCAGCGCCACCATCATTTCGTCGGGGACGTCGAAGGTTTCGATCAGGACGGTTTCGTTCCTCTTTAGTCTGGTCGAATACTCGACGAGAATTTTGGCGAGCTTATCGAGGCGCGGATCATGCATAGGGTCTAACGATTCCACCGCGGATGCGGGATGCAACTTCCTCCGGCATCGCTAATCGCTTCCTCTCCGCGAGAGGGTTCGCCTCAAGGAGCGGCGATTTTCAATCGCCGACCAACAATACGGCGATTTCAAATCGCCGCTCCTTGAAGCTCCTCTTCTATTCCATCTTCACGCACCAGCTTCGCGGCAAACGCGCCATCGAAGCCGTCGCGAAATGGGAGCAGCGAAATCTGCCCCCCTAATTTCAGGAAAGGGAATTCGCGAAGCATCGCTGCGACGACTTCCTCATTTTCCTCCGGTTCGATACTGCATGTGCTGTAAACCAGAGTGCCCCCGCTTTTCAGGAGCGGAATCGTCGCTCGCAAAATGCGAAGCTGCTCTTCCTGCATGCGCAGGAAGTCTTTCGCCGTCAGGCGCCAGCGGACATCCACCCGGCGGCGCATCACGCCTGTATTGCTGCAGGGCGCATCGACGAGAATCCGGTCGAATGGCCTATCATCTTGGAGTGAACTCCCGCCGGTCCAGTCGTGTTGCAGGCATTGGGCAATTCCGACACCGAGGCGCTCCAGATTATCCTGCAACGTCGTGATTCGTCCCTGGTCGCGATCGCAGGCCAGGATGGAACCGTCGTTCTTCATCAACTCCGCGAGATAGGCTGTTTTGCCGCCCGGCGCGGCGCAGGCATCGAGCACTCGCTCGCCCGGTTTAGGGTCCAGCAAAACGCAGGCGGACGCCGTGCTTGGATCCTGGATATAGCAATGCCCAGCCGCCAGGGCATCGCCTGGAATGGTGCCTAGCCGGACGAAGCTGTTGCGTTGCGGCAACGATGCGGAGTCCGAATGCTTCGCGAGAAATTCATCGACGGAAATCTTGAGCTGATTGATCCGGGCGAAGACGGGCGCCGGTTGATTGTTCCAATCGCAGAGAGCCGCCGTATTTCCGCGGCCTAAGTTTTTCTCCCAACGATCGATCAGAAATTGAGGATGGGAGGTTCGGACGCTGAGGTCTTGCACGCTCGCTTTCTCAACAAGCTGGTCTTTTTTTCGCAAGGCATTCCGCAAGACAGCGTTGATCAGCGATCGCGCCCTTGCTCCGGCCAGCTCCACCGTTTCGTAGACCGCAGCGTGCTCGGGCGTCTGAAGGAGAAACAGTTGGTAGATGCCGAGTCGCAGCAAATCGCGCGCGTCGTGATCGAGATGACCGGAACGGAGCGTGCCAATCCAGAAGTCGAGCAGAGTCAGGTTGCGGAGAACTCCGTAGAAAAGCTCTGTAGCGAAGGCACGATCCGGCGCGGCCAGATCGCTCGATCTCAAGAGACGGGCGAGAATTGCGTCGGCAAATTGCTGGCCGCTCCGCCACTCCCGAAGCGCCGTCAGCGCGAGGGCTCGAGAACTGAATTCGGCAGGCATGGTGGATCGAGCGCTCCGTCGCTCGATGCCAAAAGTGGCGGCAAAGCCGCGATTATCAAACATCGCGCGGCAGCGCGCGCGATCCACCTCAGCTCGGCTTTACGCTCGCGCGGCCGATCGAATGGTAATGGAAGCCCAGCTTGGCCATCGTCTCCGGATTAAACAAATTGCGCCCGTCGAAAACCATCGGCGTGGTCATCTTCTCCTTCACGGTGGCGAGATCGACATTGCCGAACTCCGCCCATTCCGTGGCGATGATCAAGGCTTCCGCGCCCTCGACCGCTTCCAGCGCAGAGCCGGCGAATATCGCCCCCTTGAGCGCTTCCATTTCCCGCGCCTTTTCCATTCCCTTGGGATCGTGGACGGTGACGTGGGCGCCTTCCTTTAACATGTCGGCCACCAGATCGATCGCGACCGAGGAACGAAGATCATCCGTATCCGGTTTGAACGTCAGACCCCAGACCGCGATTTTCTTGTCGCGCAAAACCCAGAGCGTATCCCGGATCGCCTTGAGGAAACGGTTCTTCTGCTCCGCGTTAATCCGCTGAACTTCTTTCAGTAAATTGAACGGGACGCCCAGCTGCTCGCTGATGGTGATGAACGCCGCGATGTCTTTCGGGAAACAGGAGCCGCCATAACCGATGCCGGCGTTGAGAAAATTCCGCCCGATCCGCCGGTCCATCCCGATGCCGTCCGCGACTTTCTCGACATCCGCGCCGCTCGCTTCGCAGATCGCCGAGACCGCGTTGATGTAGGAAATTTTGAGGGCCAGAAAAGAATTGGCCGCGTGCTTGATCAGCTCCGCGCTGTTGATATCGGTCACGAGGATCGGCGCCATGAACGGCTCATAGACCTTTTTCATAAGGTCGATGGCGTGTTCGCTCTGCGCTCCGATCACGATACGGTCGGGATGCATCAGGTCGGCAACGGCGCAGCCTTCGCGGAGAAACTCCGGGTTGCTGACAACATCGAACTCGGCCCCGTGCTGATTGTAACGTTTGATCGTGTCCCGCACCTTCTCGCCGGTTTTCACCGGCACCGTGCTTTTATCCACGATGACGCGGTAACCGGTCAGCACGCCGGCAATTTCGCGCGCGACTTTCTCGATGAAGCTGAGATCGACGCTGCCGTCCGGCTGTTGCGGAGTGGGCACCGCGATGAAGACGATCTGCGAATTGTCGACGCCGTCCTGGATGCTGCCGGTAAAGCGGAGCCGTTTGGCGGAAACATTGCGGTGAATGACTTCTTCGAGCCCCGGCTCGTAGATCGGCACCTTGCCGGCCTGAAGCGATTCCACTTTCCGCGGATCGTTATCCACACAGACGACGTTATGGCCGACGTCCGCGAAACACGCGCCCGTCACCAGACCGACATAACCGGAACCGACGATGGAAATATCCATGGGAAAAATTGGGATGGCGCGTCAGGCGCCGCGCGAGAAGAAACGGGCAAAGCGCGGAAATTGCAATCGCGATTCCGCCTGCCCGTTTATTGCGTTTGTTCGGCGCCGGCCGGGTCGAAATTCAGGTCGAAGCTAAATTTCGGCAGCGCCTTCAGCGTGAACGTGAGGAGGAAGCCGTATTCCTTGACCCCGCCATTGTCGCGGATGATGGCGCCGACCGATGCCACCCAGCTCGTGAGATCGCGGTAGATGGAGTAGCGCTGTTGTTCCAGGACGCCGGTGATTCCTTCGTATTGTTGCTGAACGCCGATGCCCCAGTTGTCATCGATCCGATAATAGCCGCTCAAGACATAGAGGCTGCTATTGTCGAAAAATGGATTCGCATTCAGGTAGCGATGCCCGAACGAGAGCTGGAGATTGGAGATCGGCTGGATGCTTACGCTCGTGTTCACCTCGGTGAATCCTTTTTCGAAAACCGGGACCTGCGACAGAACTTCGAAGGTGGCCCAGGGGACGGGCGCAAAGCTGAAGCGGTTAAAGAGGTTCGAGTATTGCGTCTGGTCGAACGGATTGTCCAAGTTCACCTCGATGTAGGTATCGACGCCCATCCAGCTGATGGTGGCATCGTCGCGGCGGGTTTGGAGGCGGTTGCGAACGCCGAGGCGCCAGACCGTCCAGCTGTCAATGGAATCGATGGTTGTGAACTGGGGAAAATCGATCGCGCGCAACTGCGTGGAAGCCTGGTAGCGGTCGAACTGGAGGATGGACGCCGGGTCGTTGTTGGAGCTGGAGACCCAGGAAAAATTCGTGTAGGGCTGAACGATGTGGCGGAGGCCGTCAAGGCCCCAGGCGGCGTTTTGCGCGCTTTCCCAGGTGCGCGAGAGCTTGAAGGAAGATTCCACGCCGCCATTGAAGACGGTGCGGAGCTTATTTCCGCCGGGCGCGACAGGCTTTTCCAAATTAACCTTCAGGAAGTCGGGAATGAATGGGTTATCGATCTCAAGAAAGCTCGTTTTGCCCAGATCGCGTGTCTCATCGTAGTAGGTGGCGCGGAAACCGATTCGCGGCACGACCGAAAGCCATCCGAAGAAGGTATTGGGATAAGTGAACTGATGGAACGAATCGATTCGCAGCGTGCCGTAGTCGTGCTTTTCCGAGCCGCTCTGGAAATTTCGATGGAGATCGGCGATTCCGGTTTCCCCCTCGTAAAAAATGGGCCCGCCAAAGAGCGGCAGCCGTTTCACGTCCAGGACCACTTCGGGCAATCGCTCGGTCGTCTCGAAAAAATCGTTCGCCTGGAAGCGGCCGATCGCGGTCAGCGTATAGTTTGGATTCGTCTTTGTTACCGCGACGACGTTGTCGGGTTCCTTGATGAGCTGGAATTCGCCCTGGAAAAAATCCTGGAGGACGAATTCGTCGCTGAGTTTCGTGATGTTGGCGATGGCGTAAATGTCCTCGGCCAGAATGCTGCGGCTCTGGAGCGAAACGCGATAACGGCCTTCAGAGATCTCGGGGCGCGCCTCGGATGTGCGATTGATGTCCGGGTTTTCGTCTTTTAGGAAATAGGTCCTGATCCTGGCCCAGCTCGTTTTATTGGGCCCGAAGCGAATGTCCGGTTCGAACCCAAAGGCAACCCCGCGGCGCGATCGATAATCGAGACGGAACACCGCCTTGATGTCGTCCGTAATCGGCATGGTGACGCGCCCGAGCACCGAGGGCCCCCACGAGCTCAGGTAGGCCGGCGAGACCATATAGCTGAACGAATCGTCCAGCGACTGGTACATGTAGGGCCACCAAAAAATGGGAACGTTTCTGACGTAGAAGGTCGTGTTTTGGAATACGACGCGATCGTTCTCGTAAACGCGGATGGTTTTGGACTGGAGCCGAAAATCGGGGTTCGCCGAATCGTGCGTCGTGAATGAGCCCTTCGAGACCATGAACGCTCCTTCGGAAATGGATTTGACCTTGTCGCCGCCGACCAGATACGGCGTCTTGTCGGTGCGGATGTTCACCGCCTGGATCTCCTTCGTCTCGGTATTGTAGATGGCGCGGTCGCCGACGAAGAGGCCGGTGGCGCGATAAATCCGGACGTGGCCTTCGGCGACGATGTCGTGCGTCTTGGGGTTGTAGGTGGCGGAATCGGCGTAGATATCGGCATCGCCCGCGTGGATGGCCACGTTCCCATGGGCCGTGGCGATGCCGCCATCGTAGTTGGTGCCGCCGGAAGCCGTGATCTCGATCGGCTGCTTCTCGGTGCCCACCTCCGCCGCCCAGGCCAGCGAGCCGGCGAAAACGAGACCGAGAAAAGATAAAATCAGCCTACGCATTGCGGGATGCCGAAGCTACCGGAGCGCGAGGCCGTTGCAAAGGCAAAAGGGGGGTTTGACCACGGGTGCCCACAACGCCCTTCGTTTCAGCCAAGGGACTCTGCGAATGGGCTACGCGGTCAACCCGAGTTGTCGGAAAAGCCAAAGATTACGCCGCTCAGCGTCCTGCAGCAGCTTGTCGAATGAAATGAGCTCAACGTACGCATTTAGTGGCGAGTTAAAGCCAAAATAACCCAACCCGGCCGGGGTCTTCTGCTAACCCTGGTTTTCCGCGAACTCGTGAAGTTTCTCCAAAGTTTTTTCGTTTTTTGCTTGCCAACTTTTTTTTCTGGTTAATGATTCGCGCGCCCCCCGCAAATGGGTGGCTTTTAAACTCAACCCTCGTTTCAACCCCCCAGATTCCCGCCTATGACCCCACACACAATATCCCTATCCATAAGAAAAGCCTTCATCACAGTCCTGTTCATTTTCCTAGCAGGCACCGCGAGTCTATTCGCGGATACCTTTTACATGCAGGCCCAGACGCCGGGCAACGATAACTCAGTTTCCGGGACCAGTTGGGGTCCGAGCAGCCCCACAGTGCAGCAAATGGCCTCCTTTATATCTCAATACATGGGGGTTCAGGTCACGGTGGTAACTAATCCGTTCGCCTATGAAGACACTGCATATCCACCGATCACCTCCCAATATTCTTCGGGGGGTACTCGCGTTGTTGCGACAACGGGCCGGATCCGACTCTTGTCCACCAGTACGTTAGTGACCGGAATCACGAGAGCGGAAATCCGCGCGGCGGGAACTGATCTCTTCTGGTACGGCGGCGCCTATCGCTACGTTAACCGTTTCGTCATGCGGGCCTATACCGCGTCAACATTCTACGACGTGCTGGTCAGGGCTTCCTCCTGGAGCGGCGGCGCCGGCTACGGCACCGGGTCTTACGATTTGTACCAGATTTCCGCACCCAGGGCGTTAAGCGCTTTGCTCAATATCTCTGTTCGATCCCAAGTTGGGACCGGCCAGAATCTCCTCTTTGGCGGTTTCTACATTTTAGGGAACGACGCCAAGAAAGTGATTCTGCGGGGTATGGGCCCCTCGACAGGGCTTCCTGGTGCGCTTCAGGATCCCTATCTCGAGTTGCGCGACTCTTCCGGAGCGCTTGTGGCGGCGAACAATAACTGGCAAGACAGCCAAGCCTCGCAGATCCAGGCCGCGGGTTTCGCCCCTGGCAACGCCGCGGAAGCCGCGATCATAGCGACATTAAATCCGGGACCTTATACCGTCACGATGAGTGGCGTGAATGGGACCAGTGGCGCCGGCCTGTGCGAGATCTACGACCTGAATCAGGCTGCAAACTCACAGCTCGTAAACCTGAGTGGCCGAGCCTACGTCGGAACGGGCAACGATGCTTTGTTTGCGGGCTTGGTCACCGGACCGACCAATAACGCGTATTTGAAGGTGGTCATTCGCGGCATCGGCCCGTCGCTGGGTGCGTTCGGCATTTCCAATCCGCTGCAGGACCCAACCTTGGAACTCTATAACGCCAACGGCGGATTGCTTGCTTCCAATAACAACTGGCGTGAAACGCAGGAGGCCGAGATCATCTCGTACGGCCTGCAGCCGAGTGACAATCGCGAGTCTGCCATCGTGGCCAATCTATTGCCCGGGAGTTACACTGCGGTTGCCCGCGGCGTTAATAATACCGTCGGAGTTGGAGTGGTAGACCTCTACAAGATCCAGTAAAACTTGAAATTCGAAATGGGCGGGGTCTCGCGAGGGACTCCGCCCTTTTCTTTTGTTTCAATGCTACCTGCCGGGCGAGGAACCGCAGCCCCTAAATAATTACCAGACGCAGCCCGGCCGTTTGTTGGTTTAGCCCGCAGGACGAAACGATGGCAGTTTTGAGTCGATTTCGGTAAACCGGCGTCTGCTGGGTAATCGTCGGTGGCTGTTCCGTGCAAAGCGATTGAACGGCGCCGATCGTTTGCCAGAGACTGCTTGCTCCGACGCTTTCTCCCAGGGGCCGCTTTGATGGCGAACACTTTCGCGTCGGGGCAATGCGCCGAAATCGCGGCGCCTTCGGCCGCGTCAATGAACGTTCCGTTTGCGCTGGCTGAGACGAAATCCGGCGGCGGCGTGCAAAGCTCGGCGAAGACCTTCTCCACACAGGCGCCCGCTTCGCGCTGTTTGCAGAAGTTCGTCCCAGGGGCAATTTTGTCGATCTGAACGCGGCCCGAGCGACCGAGCAGGACCGTTCGAGGGCAGAAGGGGTCAGTCTGTGAATCTCGGCAAATTGGCTGGACGATGAGGCGACCGGTCGTGTAGGATCGCCTCGTTCATGCCCCGGAAAGCCCGCGTGGAATTTGCAGGCGCCGTCTATCATCTCCTCGATCGGGGAGATCGGCGGGAAGCAATTTTTCGCGATGACGGGGACCGGGAAATCTTTCTGACGACGCTCGGACAAGTGTGCGAGCGCACCGGTTGGAGAGTCCATGCCTGGGTCCTGATGACGAATCATTACCACTTGCTGGTGGAGACACCGCAACCAACCTGGTCGCGGGAATGCGCTGGTTTCAGACGACCTACACGGTGCGATTCAACCGGCGTCATCTCCTCAGTGGCCATCTCTTTCAAGGTCGTTACAAGGCGGTGGTGGTGAACCCGGAGGAACGGGGATATTTCGCGGCGCTGAGCGATTACATCCATCTTAACCCGGTGCGGGCGCGGATGATCTCGCTGCAAGAGCGGCTCTATGATTTTCCCTGGAGCAGTTATCGCTGGTATGTGGCAAGAAAGGGGCGTTGCGACTGGTTCGATCCGGCGCGTGTTCTAGGCGAGCTCGGTCTGGACGACACGGCCGAGGGGCGAAAGCGCTACGCGGAACGGATGCGCGGGCGGGCGTTGGAGGAATTAGCGGACAGGAATGCGGCAGATAATGAAGGGTTGCGGCGAGGATGGTGCCTGGGAGATGCCGGCTTCCGGGAACGCATGCTTGGCCTCTTGGAAACGGTGGCGCAAAAGTTCAGCAAAGCGAAGGAGGTGGATGGCGGGATCAGACGCAGCCATGATGACAACGAAGCGCGTCGGGTGCTGCGGGAGGCGATGGCTTATTTCGGAATTAGCGAAGTGGACTTGATGAGATTAAAGCGGAACGATTCACGCAAGCTTGCGATCGCGCGTCTGATCCGGAAGCGGACGAGTGTTCCGAATCAGTGGATCGCGCAGGAACTATCGCTCGGGCACGTCAGCAGCGTGAGCCGGTATTGTTCGAGTAAAGCCGAAACGACCGGAGCGGATCGCGAATTGAGCGATTGGCTTGAGGCCAGGAGATGAGAATTTGCCGAGATTCACAGACTGACCCCTTTTGCCCCTCCCCGGGAAGGGGGCGCCGGAGGAGGTAATTAACCGCGAATTACGCGAATGAGCGAGAATTGGACAGGATTTACAGGATTTTTGGATCGGAACCTCTGGAATCCCGTCTCTGCCGGCTGCGCCCGTTGCCCACGGCTCGCCGTACCTTCATCTCTT
>DASQLH010000224.1:0-34165 GCA_035630155.1 Chthoniobacterales bacterium | reverse complement strand
GGAGGCGATGCCGAAAATTGCCGCGGCCTCGGAGTATGCGGAGCAGTTGGCGCGGGAGATAAAAGGCGAGGCGGTTTCGAAGGAGATTTACGAGCGGTTGCGCACGGAAGCTCCCGATTCCGTCGAAGCGAAACGACTGGCCGCTTACTGGAGTTTTCCGCCGCCAGCCGAGCCTGCCCCACCGGACTACGACGCCCCGGCCGCCCGGCGGGACGCGAATATTCTCGGTTATCTTTATGATGATTTCGGGGCCTTTCCTGAGCGCGATCGGCACGCCGCGGATTATGCCATCCGGAACGATATGATGAAGCGCATTGCGTTGCTGCCGGAGAAAGCGGCGGCCGCGAGTTCGGCGACGATGGCCGCGGAAGTTCAGGTGCTCGACGCCTGGATGCGAAAGAACACCACGGATATTGACGACGCCATTACGGCGAATTTCCTGGACGATCTCGTCCAGTTTTTTGCGGAACCCAACATCACGCCGGAGATGCAGAAAATTTATGTCGGCCTCCGCTTCGATGTGTTGCAGAGCAACGGTTTTGCCAGCGCGAGTGAGACCTCGGATTCGCCGAGGAAAAACGACAACGACATCGTCGCGGAGATCGAGGCCGCGTTAAAAAACCCTGTCATGCAACCGGTCGCCAGTTATCTCGAATTCAGCCTTATCGGTCTAAAATCTGGCGACCGGACGCAGGTCGAGACCGATATTCCCGATGCGAAAGCCGACAACGGCAAAGCCACTTATACGTCTCGCGATCACGCCGGCATGGAAAAGATGGCGCGCGATTTTTTACAAAAATATCCCCGAAGCCGGAAACGGGAAGCCGCCCTTTTCGTCATTGCTCGCTCGGTCCAGGCGCTCTCGCGTCCACAGGTCTTGGAAGTAGGCGTTGCCCGGCCGGGACGCGCGGGCGAAGAGGAGATCGAGGTCGTGCCGAAAGAGTATCAGCGAGAGCCATTCGATCCGAAGCGCGTCCTCGGCGCGCTCGACGAGTACGATCGCGAATTTCCCAATGGCCGCTACGCGGCGGACGTTCGTAATCTGCGCGCGATGACGCTTTGGCGGATGCACGATTGGCCGCGAGCCCTCGAGCTGACGCTGGCGCAATTCGAAGATAAATCGAAGCCCGACCTCCAGCCGGAAGCAGGGCTGCGCCTGGTCAACATTTTCGCCGAAGTGGCGAAGGCGGAGTTTCGCGCCGACGTGCTGGACGCGGTCCGGACGCGACCGGCGGCGATTCCGCCGCTCAAGCTCTTCCTGGCCAAGGCGCCGATGGATCGCGGGCATCCATTGCGTTACCTGGTCAGTTTTATTAGCGACCAGGTGCGGCTAAATGCTTTGGCCAGTAATTGAGCGAGTAGATCGAAAACTTGGAGCCGGCACGCCCTCGTGCCGGAGGGCCTGCGCCATCGCTTCCTCAACGGCCTGGGGGCAGGCCGTCTCCAAAGCCCTCGTGCCGGAGGGCCTGCGCCATCGCTTCCTCTCAACGGCCTGGGGGCAGGCCGTCTCCAAAGCCCTCGTGCCCGGAGGGCTTGCGCGATCGCTTTCGCTCAACGGCCTGGGGGCAGGCCGTCTCCATAGCATTTACGGCGTGGCTCCAGGCGGAGGCGCCGCGGGCTTTTCCACAATGATCGTCACGCGCCGATTCAACGCCCGGCCCGCCGGATTATCAGTCCCATCCGCATTCGTGTTGGGCGCGACCGGATTATCCTCGCCGAATCCCTTCGCCGTAATTCGAGCGGCGGGGACGTTGCCATTTTTCGCCAGCCAATCTTTTACCGACGTGGCGCGCTCCCGGGACAACGGCAGGTTGACGGTCTTGCCTCCTTTTGCGTCGGTGTAGCCTTCCACGGTGACGCTGCTTTCCGGGAACTGCGAAAGCACCACCGCGACCTTTTTCAGCGCTTCCTCCGCAGCGGGTTTGAGAATGGCCTTGTCGTAATCGAAGAGGACGTCGCCCGAGAGATTCATGCTGAGGGACCGTCCGCTCTGTTGCTGTTGCAATTCCATCTTGGCCTTTTCCAGGGCCAGTTCCTTTTCCTGGAGCTCGAGGCTCTTTTTCTCCAGCTCGAGTCGCTTCTTCTCCAGCGCGGCCTCCTGTTTGGCGATTTCTTTCGCAGTGGTGTCCTGGGCGAAGCCGGCCCCGATCGCACTAAATAAGAGCAAGGCGGAAAGAACGAAGGTTTTGGCGGTGAGCGTTTTCATCATTCTCGATTCGGTTATCGACCGGCCGCCGACCGTTTGGTGCGCCGGTTACGAGGGGATCGCTTTGCGTCGCGCATTGGAGACGGCACGCCCTCGTGCCGTTGTTGTGCAGCGACGTCTGATTCCACCGGCCTGAGGGCAGGCCGGCTCCAAACGCCGGACTTTCGCGTTCCGAAGGGGTTGCGGATTTTTTCGGTTCCTGACAATCTTACGGTTCATGAGCGATGATTCAAAACAGTGGAGCAAGCTGCTCCAATCCATCGCGAAAGGGGTGGTGATTCCGATTGTCGGGCGCGATCTGCTTCGGGTCGAGATCGATGGCCGGCAGCAGTTGCTCTATGAATACCTCGCCCAACGGCTCGCGACGGAGCTGGAAATCGAGTGCGATCCCTGTTCGAGCATCGACCAGGTGGTGGCGGCTTATCTCAACGCCAGCCGCCGCAATTCCCGCGACGATGTTAACCTGAAGACCTTCGAGATCCTCAGTCAGCTTCGTGATGCGCAGGGCCAGCTGCCGGTCCCGGAGCCATTGCGCAAACTGGCCACGATCGAGCCGCTCCGGCTTTTCATCAGCACAACGGTCGATTCGCTTCTCGCGAAGGCGCTCGGCTCGCCGGCCGATCACGTTTTTGCTTACGCGCCGAATTCCGTCCTCACCGATATCCCGCTCGATTACGCGCGCTCGCCCCATCGCGTCGTCTTCCATCTTTTCGGCAAAATTTCCGGCATCCCGGACAGCGCGCTCATCGATGAGGAGACGCTCGAGTTCATCTGGAAGCTCCACGAAGAATCGATGTCCGGCCGGCTCGGCAATCTTTTCGACGAGCTGCGCACGAAGCGCCTGCTCCTCATCGGCAACGCGCATCCCGATTGGCTGGCGCGGTTCTTCGTGCGGCTGAGCCGGCGCGAACGTCTCTATAGTGGCAACGAAGCGCGCGAGTTCGTCGCGGACGGCGCGGTCGTGGCGGATGTGCATCTGCGCGATTTCCTGGAGAATTTCAGCCCGCAGACGAAGTCGTTCGGCGTCGCAAATCCGGTCGAGTTCGTGGATCAACTGGCCGAGAAATGGGAGGCGTTCGCTGCAAAACCGGCCGCGTCGGACGAAGTCCACGCGTCGGTCATCTCCAAGAAACCGCCCGCGGTGTTCGTGAGCTACGCCAGCCAGGACGTGGCGTCCGTCGAGCGGTTGCAAAGCGATCTCGGGAACGCGGGGCTCGATGTTTGGTTCGACAAAGGACGGCTCAGCTCGGGCGATCCGTGGTGGCCGGTGATCGAGCAGAACATCGCCACGTGCGATGTTTTTGTGCCGGTGATTTCGGCGAACACGAACCGGCGCGACGAAGGCATTTTCATCCGGGAATGGAACCGCGCGCTTGAACGGCTGCGGGACATGGACCGCGCGACCGCGCGCCTGATTCATCCGGTCATCATCGACGACACGCCGGAAAGCGCGGTGAGCTTCAGCGGCTTCCGCGATTTCCATTACACGCGGGCGACCGGCGGTGAAGCGAAACCGGAGTTCGTGAAGGCGCTGACCGACATCGTGCGGGAACGCCGCCTCAAGGCCGCCGCCCAATGAGTGATTCCGGGGCCGAGCGGGCCGACGCGCAACATCCATGGATCGGGCTCGCTTCCTTTACGGAGGACGATCGCAGCTTCTTCGCGGGCCGCGGCGATGAGATCAACGATCTGCTTCGTCTGGTGCGGCGCGACACGCTCACGCTGCTCTACGGTGTCTCGGGTTTGGGCAAAACCTCGCTGGTGCAGGCGGGTCTTTTTCCCGGGCTGCGCGAGGAGAATTTTCTGCCGGTGCCGATCCGGCTCGATTATCTCGAAGGGGCGTTATCGCTTTCGCATCAGGTCATCAACGCCATCTCCGCGGCGGCCATGGCGGCAAGGGTGGAAGCGCCCCGGCCGCGCCCGGACGAAACGCTCTGGGAATATTTTCATCGCGAAGGCAACCATTTCTGGAGCGCGCGCAACGACCTCGTCACGCCGTTCCTGGCGTTCGATCAGTTCGAGGAATTATTCACGCTGGGGCGTGAGACCCCGGCGCGCGCGGCGCAGGCGAACACCTTCATCATAGAGCTGGCGGACCTGGTGGAGAACCGCCCGTCGGCTGCGCTTCGCGAAGATCCCGCGCGCGCGAAGGAATTCAATTTCAAGCCCGTGCCGCTCAAGGTCCTCCTGGCGATGCGCGAGGATTACCTTGCGGATCTTGATCGCATTCGTCCGCATTTCCGCGCGCTGGGACAAAACCGCCTGCGCCTTCTGCCGATGGGTGAACGCCAGGCGCGCCAGGTGATTGCGTTAGGCGCGCCGTTGCTCGCTGCCGGCGTGGAAGATCGCATCGTTCAATATGTCGCCGGCACCGGGGCGGGCACGGAGGAGATGACGGTCGCGCCAGCATTGCTCAGTCTTGTTTTGCGAGAGTTGAATGAGCGGCGGCTGGCTCGCGGGGCGGACGCCAAGATCACGTCCGACCTGCTCGATGTAGAGCAGCACAAAATTTTCGAGGATTTCTACCTCCGAACCCTGGCCGATTTTCCTCCAGGCGTGCGGCTCTTCATTGAAGATGAGCTTCTTACCGCGAGCGGGCATCGGAACAGCGCGGCGCTCGATGACGCGCTCACGCGCCCCGACGTCACCCTGCCGATCCTCAATGAGTTAGTAAATCGCCGCCTGCTGGCCTACGAGGACCGGCATCATACGCGGCGCGTGGAGCTGACGCATGACGTCCTTGTCCCTGTCATCAAAGCCAGCCGCGACTCGCGCCTGACCCGCGAGGCGCTGGCCCAGGCCGAATCCCTCCGCAAGCAACAGCTCGCGCAAAAACGCAAGCAGCGCGTGACGATGGCGGTGGCCTGTGCGCTGGGCGTGATCCTGCTGGCCACGATCTGGGGCGGCTCCTATGTCTTCGTCCAGGAGCATAAGGCTTATTATAGCGAGATCGCCAAGCGGAACGGGTTCGCCGTCGGCGTGACGCGAGTTTCCGAATCCCACGCGCGGAAGCTCTCCTCGACTTTCCTGCTCGTTCACAAAGGCATCACCTTCGAAGGATGGAGACCGCGGTGGAAACCGCCGTTTCGCATGGTGGCGGTCGATAGCCGGTTGAAGCCGACGACCAATCACAACATGGGGACCTACCTCTGGCAGCGGGATTCCGAAGCCGGCGGCGACCAGGGGCAGGGTCGGGCCGAACGCCTCGGTCTGCATACGGTTTGCCAGTGGGAGTTTGTCTCGAACGCCAGGGGCGAAATCATTTACGAGCGGGCCCTCGATCGCGACGGCCGCATGATTTACGGTTTCATTTATTCCCCGCCCGAATCAGATCCCAAGGCCGGGCGGCTGGCGCGCTTTGTCGGGCCCGACGGATTCCCGCAGATGCAGCGCAGCTCCGAGGCGGAATATGTCTCGATCCACTACGACAAGGACGGCTGGGAGGATCGCGTCAGTTATCGGGATGGGAAGAACCTGCCGGCGGCGGGGCCGGACGGCGCCTTCGGGCAAAGCCTGAAGCATAACTTCCGCGGCCAGGTGACTCTGAAGCTCTCCCTGGACGCGGACGGGAAGAACATGATCGATACCGCGGGCAACTGCGGCATGGAGGCCATCTATAATGAAAAGGGCTGGCTGACGGAAGCACGCTCGGTTGGACCCGACTTGAAGCCGATGCCGGTGAAAGACGGTTGGACTGTTTACAAAAACGACTGCGATGAGCTGGGAAGGGCCCATCGCACGACCTATTACGGACTGAAGGGTGAGCCGGTCCTGAGTAAGGAGGGTTATCACGGTTGGGCGGTCGGGTACGACGACTACGGCAACCAGATCAGCAACACCTATCTCGGCCTGGATGGGAACCCAATCCTCCTCACCTCAGGCATTGCCGTGTTTAAGTCGGTTTTCAATGAGCAAGGCAAGGCGACGCGAGGGAGTTACTACGGCCTCAAGGGAGAACCGGTGGTGCACCGCGATGGCAACCACGCCTGGGAAGTCCAGCTCGACGACCGGGGAAACGCTCTCATGACCACTTTCCTGGACCTGGAGGGAAAGCCGACGTGGGTGGCGGCGGGTTACGCTTCTCTCAAGTCAACCTTCGACGCCCGTGGCCGGAAAACGCGGCAGAGCTTTTACGGCTCCGAGGGCGAGCCTGTGCTGCATCGAGATGGCAACCACGCCTGGCAATCGCAGTACGATGAGCGCGGGAACGAGATCGAGACCACCTTCATCGGGGTGGATGGCAAACCCACGGTGCTGGCGCAAGGCTACGCGATCTATCGGAAGAAATACGATTCCGATGGCAACGAGCTGGAGCTGGCCTACTTCGACGCGGCGGGCAAGCCCACGCTGGACCGCGACTCGGCGATTCACAAAGTCATCAATAATTATGACGGACGCGGCAAGGTGGTCCGGAAAAGATTTCGCGGCGTGAAGGACGAACCGGTGGTGCACAAGGAAGGCAATCACGGCTGGGATGCGCAATACGACGATCGCGGCAACCAGGTCAACGCCACCTACCTTGGTTTGGACGAAAAGCCGGTGCTCCTCCCGGCGGGGTTTGCCACCCTCAAGTCGGTTTTCGATGCCACCGGCAAGCAGACCCGCATGAGCCTCTACGGCGTAAACGCCGAGCCGGTCCTGCATCGAGACGGACACCATGGCTGGACCTTGATCTATGACGAACGCGGACGAAAAATCGAGTCGACCCACTTCGGCACGGACAAGAAGCCGATTATTCTGGGCGACGGGTATGCGACCGTAAAGTGGCGCTATAACGATCGCGACAAGGTCACCCTGCAAACCTATTACGGCATCGATGGGGAACCAGTCCTCTACGAAAACAGTTACCACGGCTGGGAATCCGAATACGACGACCGGGGGAACGAAATCGGCACAACTTATCTGGGCCTGAACCGAAAGCCGATTCTGCTTGCCAATGGGTTTGCCACCATAAAATCGGTTTACGATGTCATGGGCCGGAAAACCCGGATGAACCTCTACGGCGTGAAAGGAGAGCCGGTCCTGCATAAGGACGGCCACCACGGCTGGGAATTGAAGTACGACAATCGCGGCCGGAAAACCGAATCAACCCATTTCGGCACGGACGAAAAACCGATCATCCTGGCCAACAATTATGCGACCGTGAAATGGAGTTACAACGAGACGGACAAGGTCACGGAGCAAACTTACTTCGGCATCCAGGGCGAGCCGATCCTTTACCAGAACTCTTATCACGGCTGGCTGTCGCAGTACGATGAGCGGGGAAACGAAATCGTCACGACTTATCTCGGCCTGGACTCCAAGCCGGCGCTACTCGCCGCGGGCTATGCGATTGTGAAAGGCAAATACGACGTTCGCGGCAACAATACCCAACAGACCTTTCATGGCGTGAAGGGAGAACCCGTTCTGCACCGGGACGGTTATCACGGCTGGGAAGCGACCTACGACGAGCGCGGCAAGCAGATCGACAAGTTCTTTTTCGACCTCGAAGGGAACCGCGTCCCCGGTAAACCCGATAAGCCCTAGCTGCATCGCGCCGAGCGTTTTGGGGAATTGAAGTGCAGGGAACGTTGCGTGTGTCGGCTCGTTTGGGTAAAACGAAGGCATGCACCACCGAGATTCGAACGCGCGACTCAATCGATCATCCCCCGCCGCATTGATGGGCGTGATGACACTGTTTGCGATCCTGGCGGCATCTATTGCCGCTGCCGCCGAGGAGGGCGAGTACAAACCGCCCGGCGATTTTTATTCGATGCAGGCGCATTTCGCTTGGTGCGGAGAGGGGAAAACGGTGCAGGCCCGGATAAAAAGATACGAACAATTCTGGGCTCTCCAAAGCCCGGAGGAACCCGACGGATACGACGACAGCCCCCACATCCGGACGGTGCGGCACTGCGCCTATCGGCTGGCGGAACTCTACACCGAAGCGGGGCGCAAAAAAGATTGTCTCAAGATGTTGAAGTGGCTCGAGAAGGAAGACGACGCGTTTGCGGACGAGAGAGGGAACTGAAACGCCTGTCCGGTTGGTCAATATGGTGCTGGTGCGACGCTCCGGTTCCCCACGAACACTTTTCCGTGGCGAGTTCGCTGCGACAGAAACTTTGGTCCTCCCTTTCCGTAGTCATTACTGTCCGGGGCGTGCGGCGCTGAAGGAATTGTAACGCCGGATGAACTCTGGATAGACTTCGTGCTATGAACCGATGCGAATGCGCTTAACCGTTTTTTGCCGCCTGGGCCTCCCCTGCGTCCTCTCCATCCTCCTCGCCGGCTGTGTCGCCAACCGAGCATATCGTCTCGGACGCCTCGATTCCGCTAATCCCGACGCCCAGCAGCCGGATCAGAAACCGTATACCGAGAGCCATGATGCCGGCACGGGGCGCGCGTATGACATCTCTTTCGTCGAGTTCGATGACAAGGGTGATTTTTGGGACCGCCGCCAGCTCGGGAAGACCGCTCGTCACATCATGGGTTCTCCCGACCCGGTTCTACTTGTCATCTTCATCCATGGGTGGCATCACAACGCCGCCGATCGCAAACCGGGTGGAAAGAATCCAGGCGACGTCGAAACCTTCCGGTGTCTGCTCTCGCAGCTCGCCAATTCCGAAAGCACCCGCCACATGCGTGTCCACGGTGTCTATCTCGGTTGGCGGGGCCGGCTCGTGCAGGGGCCGTTGGATTACTTCACTTTTCTTGGACGCAAAGCTGCCGCAACGCGCATCGCCGGGACGCCGGTGACTGAGACCATTTTTGAGCTTATCCGGCAGGCGCGCCGAAACAGTCCGTCCCAAGCCAAAACGGTGGTGATCGGTCATTCCTTTGGCGCGCTCGTTCTGGAGAAGGCAATGGCGCAGGCGGTCGCCGGCAGCATCCTTTCGCACGATGCAGCAACGCCTGGAAAAAGCTTCAATGCCCCGGCGGATCTCATCCTTTTCGTCAACTCCGCTGCTGAATCCATCTATGCCAAAGAGATGAGTGACATGTTCGACCGGATCGGCCATCGCAGTCATGTCAATGCCAGGAAGCCATTGCTCGTTTCAATCACATCCGAGACCGACAGCGGCACTAAGAGATGGTTCCCGTTTGGGACGTTTTTGCCAAACCTCTTTGCCCATCGCCCCTATCGTTGGGACAAAAGATTCAACGACCTCAGCGCAGGCACAGATCAAAACAAATACCTCACCACGACGCCCGGACACCTCAAAACGCTTTTCACGCACGAGATCGTCCCGCTTGGAGAGCTTCCCTCACGGAAGGCTGCTCGTCCGGATCTGCGCGACCCATCCACCTGCATCGAAGACAATGGGGCCTTCGAAAAAAACCTCAGCCATCCGCGCGGATTGACGTTTGCCATCTCGAACTCTGAAGCCCCCGAGCAGTTGGAGTGGTGGCGCTTCCAGGCGCTGCCCGGCAGAAAGCAGCGGCCCTACTGGGTCATGCACGTGCCTAAAGCTCTCATCCATGGGCATACGCCCATTTTCACTGCCGAAGGGCGCGCCCTGATGGCGGCGATATTCCGTATCACTAACCCCGAGGAAGGTCCGCGGCAGATGTCGCTCTCGGCGCCATGACGTCGGACGCCAAATCAACGAGGCCAATGAAATACCTTCCCATTCACTCTTCCCGGCTCTTTTGCCTTGTCATCGCGCTGTCGGCCCTTGGTGCGACGGCGCTCATCCCCACCAGCGCTTTGGGCTATGGCAACGAAGGCCACCGCACCGTCGGCGCGCTCGCCGATCTCCTTATCGCGGGGACTAATGCCGAAACCCACGTGCGTCAGATCCTCGGCACGGAAAAACTGGAACAGGCTTCGCTCTGGGCGGATCGGGTGAAACAGGGCAATCTCACGCCGGAGATGCGGGCGTTCGTCAACCGAAATCCCAGCCATCATCAGTATCATTATACCGATATTCCGATCCAGGAAGCCGCCTACCGGGGCAATTCCGCGGGGGCAAATCCACAGGATATCGTGCGAATGATTCGCCGATGCATTGGCGTGCTGGAGGGCCACGGAGCGAACCCCACAAATCTCACCAGGAAGGAGGCGCTCCGGCTTCTCGCGCATTACGTTGGCGACCTCCATCAGCCGCTTCATGTCGGGGCCGGTTATTTCGATGCGCAGGACCGTCTGGTAAATCCTAATCACGTCGCTAATACGAGCGAAACCCGCGGCGGAGGCTGGATCCTATATCGCGGTGGATTACATGGCTACTGGGATAGCAAGACGGTCGAACTGGCCATGTCAGCCGCAGGGGTGGGGACTCCGCGCGCTTTCGCCGCGCGGCTCAAGCAAAATCCGCCGGCCGGGTGGGAAACCTCGGGATTTTTGAGCGGCTGGAGTACGCGCTGGGCAACGGAGATGCTCCCGGACGCGCGGCAGGCTCACCTGCTCCTCACCTTCGGCCCGCGACGCATGACCACAGGCGACCGGCCGCATCTGGAGTGGCCCGCTACCGCCGCGAGCAACACAGCTTACGATACATGGGCGAAGCGCGTCGTTACGCGCAATCTTGCCCTTGGAGGTTTTCGGCTCGCAGCAGTGTTGAAGCGGATTTGGCCGTAGCGGCGCGCCTCCCCGCGACGTCCTCGCACGCAATCACGGTTTCTCGTAGCCGAGCACCCGCGCTTCCAGTGTTCCCTGGCGGGGATCGGTCTTGAACGTTACCCATGCTTCCCGTGCCCCGCGCCGGGGGAGGAAAGCGATCTCCAGGTCCGCGCGCTCCTCCTTGCCGCCCGAGCGGAGCACAACCTCGATGTGCACCCCTTCGGCGGTCTGGTCGCCTTTGTTTGTTACTTCGAGGGGCACCGCGAAGTAGCTGGTCCGCGCTTCAGGCGTTCCGGTAAGCACGTGAATATCCGGCAAGGCATCGCCAATGGTCGCGCTTTCAAAAATCAGGAAGCCGAGGACCAGTGCGATCAAAGCCGCGCTGACGCCGAAAACAGTCCACTCCAGCCAGTTCTTGTTAATTTTCTGTTTCATTGCAAAAGCAGCCGGCCCGCGGATGCCCCGAGAGTGGCCGCCAGGCCGAGGACGACTACCTGCGACACAATTGTGAGCAGGGACGGCTCGTCGAAGCGGCCGAGGAACCAGAGCATAAGCGCGGAAACCACCAGCGCGACGGCGTAACTGATGACGGTGCCGACAATCACCGAAAGCACTCCATTTCTCCGCGCCAGCCGCCGCGAGCCCGTGAATTCGATGTAGTAAAGAATCATGGCGGTGAGGGCCACCGAGAGAAGCGCAATGCCTACGAGTTTCGCGATATGGCTTTGGGTCGCGATCATGATGATCTCCTCCGTCGGGGCGACGTTGGCCGCGAAGAGCACAGCGCCGCACATGGCGATGACCGCCTGGCCGGTGAAAGTCTTTTCTTTTTGTGCGGAAGCTTCGGCGGCTGCCTTGGTCTCCTTTTCGCCGCCGCCTAATTGCGACGTGCCGATCGAGATGCCGATGGCAATCGTCATGGCCTCGATTGTGATCTTGCCCACGATCTCATACGCGTTGTGATCGAGCTCAATCTGGCCGAGCAAAAACAGCATCGCCGCAGCCAGGAGCAAACCAAGTCCCATTTCCTCCACGGAATCGATCATCACTTCCGACCAGCAGTGGTCGTGGTGCAGGCCGGCGTAATGATTGTAGCCGAGCAAAAGGAGGAAAACCGTTGCGATATACACGACCAGCCGCATCGGCTCCGCCACGAAGCCCGCCCACCAGACCTCCATGGTGTAGAGCAGCGGCAGGCTGAACATCAATCCCCCCGCCACGCCCCTCGCATACTCGCGCAGGGAACTACTGACGGATGAAGTCATACGGGTGCATTGGTTGGTCTGCGTCTCCAGTCACAACCCGCACGAAACGGAAAGCGCAACTTTGCACTGTCCGCCGGAGCAGTCGTAAATTGTAGTCGCCGCGCCTTCGTAATATTGTGAGTCGACGATGACCTCGAGCTTGCCGTCTCCGTTTAGATCGAGCACGGCCAGAATCTCGTAAACATTCGGGGGACTGGATTCATCTTTGTTTGGGTAGAGTTCCCCCGCGACTAATTCCGTCTGCACCTTTCCCGCCACCACCCGGCGGAGAAGCACAACGGAGTAACTGCCGGGCGCGGGCGTGTCCATGGGCACTCCACCATCTTTGGTGAAGTAATTTGTCGCGTTGATCAACACCTCGTCTTCGCCGTCGCCATCCAGGTCCACGCGCAGAATTCGCGTGATCCGCACCTTCGGGTCGCTGTTGCGGTGGGCTATCAGGAAATCGCGAACCGCATCGACATAAACTTGCTGGGTTGGGTCGGCGATTCGGGGCTTGCGAGGCAGGGCGTTCCATGGCGCGTTAAGAGCGATTAAGCCGCCCTTCGCTTTTGACGAAAGCGACACCGTCAGCGTGTCCGCACACACCTCCTCGACCGATTTCGGTTTGCCTCCCGTAGTTTTGCCCACCTCCTGGGTGAGCCCAAAAACGCGAAAGCTTGTCCTCCCTTTCATCGATTTGGCAGCTTGCTCAGCCTCGACCCATTTGCCATCGGCGCTGCCGCCGAAGAAATAGCCGGTTCCCATTTCGACAATCGGATGGAGATCAGCGGCGATCGCAGTGGCCGATAGGAGGAGCAGAATTGCGAGAGCTTTCATGCGCGCCGATCTTTCATCGACTGGAGGATATCCGCAAGAACTTCATCGCGCGGTTTCGTGCGCTCACCGCGTTCGCTTCCGTGTCGCGGTTGCCGAGGACGAGTCCCGCGTCGGCGGGATGGACTTTCATTTGCTCGGCGCTCGAGATTCTGATTTGATCAACTTTACTCCCGTATGGCTGAGAACGACCCCCCAGCGAAGAAGAATTTCTTCATCAGCTATAACAAGGCCGACCGCGAGTGGGCGGAGTGGGTTGCGTGGCATCTCGAGGAATCGGGCCACTACTCTGTCGCCATCCAGGCGTGGGATTTCGGGCCGGGACTCAACTTCGCCATTGAGATGGATCGTGCGATTCAGGAATGTGATCGCGTGGTAGCGGTGCTTTCCCCTGACTATCTCACCTCGCTTTTCACGAAACCAGAGTGGGCTGCGTATTTCGCGCAGGACCCTACCAGTCAGAACCGCCGCATTGTCCCGGTGCGCGTCCGCGAATGCGAATTGAAGGGCCTGCTCGCGCCAATCGTATTTGCCGATGTAGTCGGCAAGCCGGAGAAGGAAGCGAAAGCCACGCTCTTGGATGCGGTGAAGGTCGGACGACGAAAACCGGAGGGCGCACCGGATTTCCCCGGGCGCAAAGTCGTGAGCAAGCCGCGGTTTCCCGGCGCGCTACCTGACATCTGGAATGTGCCGCACCTGCGTAATCCGAACTTTACGGAGCCGGGCCAGCGCCTTACGGAAATGCGCGATGCGCTCTGCTCCGGCAAGCCAGCGGCGTTGACGCAGGCTCTCGCTGGGCTGGGGGGTGTAGGAAAGACACAGCTCGCTGTCGAGTACGCCTACCGGCATGCGGCCGATTATGCTTTGGTCTGGTGGGTGCGCTCGGAGCAGGCGGCTACGCTCGCGGCGGACTACGCGGCCCTGGCAGCAGCGCTGGACCTCAAAGAGAAAGATGCGGCTGAGCAGCCGATTATTGTTACCGCAGTACGCGAGGCGCTACGCCACCGACAGGACTGGCTGCTCATCTTCGACAACGCCAACGGGATGGAAGAGGTTCGTCCTTTCCTGCCGCAGAGCCGTGGCCACGTGCTCATTACCTCCCGAAATCCGTCTTGGCGTGGCGTTGCGAGTCCGGTGCAGATCGAGAAATGGCCGGTCAATATCGCGGTCGAGTTTCTGCTAAAACGCACGGGACAAACGGATGACCTGACGGCGGAGTCGATCGCGCAGGAATTGGATCATCTTCCACTTGCACTCGAACAGGCGGGCGCCTACATCGAGTCTGCCCAGACGACGCTGAAGCATTACCTGGCACTTTTCCGCGAACGTCGCCTCGATTTACTAAAACGCGTCCCACCTTCGACTGATTATCCCGAAACAGTCGCTACGACATGGGAACTCTCCTTTCAGCGGCTCGAGAGGGAATCGCCCGTTGGCGTCGCGCTGCTTGAGCTCTGCGCATTCCTTGCCCCGGACGATATACCGCGTGATGTGATTGTTTCGGGCGCAGAATATCTTCCCGAGCCGCTGTGTGAAACGGTAGGCGACGGCCTTTCGTTCGATGATGCGGTCAGCGCGATTCGTCGCTTCTCACTAATGGATGTGAGCGGAGCTTCCGGTTTCTCGATTCACCGGCTCGTCCAGGCAGTCGTTCGCAACCGACTGGCCGTGGAAAAACGGAACCAATGGGCGGAGGCAGCCCTAAGAGTGATAAACAAGGCCTTTCCGGATGACAGCGATGATGTTCAGGTGTGGAAGGAATGCGACAGACTCATGCCGCACGCGCTTACAACTGCGGAGTTCGCGGAACATTTCGGTGTTGCATTGCGGGAGACTTCGAGACTGGTCAACCAAGTGGGAATCTATGCAATGGGTCGCGCAGAATTTGTTAAGGCGAAAACCGCTTTCGAACGAGCACTGACACTCACTGAAAGAGCGTTTGGCTCCGACGACCCCATTGTGGGTATTCGCATCAGCAATCTGGGGAGCGCGCAGCAAGCGTTAGGAGATTTGGGTAGCGCGAGAGCGGCTTTTGAACGGGTGCTCAGAATTGATGAACACGCTTTCGGTCCAGATCACGCGGAGGTTGCTGAGGATTTAAACAATCTGGGCGCCTTGCTAAACGAAGTGGGTGACTTCGTGGGTGCGAAAGCGGCATTCGAGCGAGCTCTCGTAATCGCCGCAAAAACACTTCCTATCGACCACCCCAGCGTAGGGGTACGTCTTAACAACCTTGGCAGTGTTCTGCAAAAATTGGGTGACCTGCCGGGAGCGAAGGCCGCTTTCGAACGATCTCTGGCCATCGAAGAGAAATCCTTTGGTCTCGCTCACCCAAATGTCGCTGTAAGTGTTAACAACCTCGGTTGCCTCTTGGAAGTGTCAGGGGATTTTGTCGGAGCGAAAGCCGCTTTTGAGCGAGCGCTCGAAATCGATCAAAACGCCCTAGGCAACGATCACCTCCACGTAGGCATTCGCCTCCATAATCTTGCTAGTGTGCTGAAGTCTCTGGGCGAGGTTTCCCGCGCGACAGCGTTCCTTGAGCGTGCCGTAAGGATTTTTGATCAGACGTTGGGTACTGAGCATCCAAAGACCCAGGCTGCTCGGCGGAGTCTCGCTTCGCTTCTCTAGATTTGCACCTTGATGGCGGTGAGAGCTGCGTGACGTTCATTGCGTCCTCAAGTCGCGGCGCTCTCTGATTGAAGATAAAATGTCGGCGATCGCATTGTCGCGCCGCTTGGCGCCGAGATTGCCTTTGCCGTGGACGCGGAGGCTGACGGCGTTCGCGTCCAGGTCGCGGTTGCCGATGACGAGCATGGTGTGGACTTTCATTTGTTCGGCGTTGGAGATCTTGGCTTTGATGTGGTCGGTGCTGGCGTCGAGCTCGCACCGGACCTGGTGGGCGCGCAGCTCCGCCTGGATGGCACGGGCGTAGTCGAGCAGAGGAGCTTCATCGCCGATGGGAAGGATGCGGACCTGTTCGGGGGAGAGCCAGAGCGGGAAGTTGCCGGCGTAATGTTCGATGAGGAAGCCAATGAAGCGCTCGTGCGTCCCGAGCGGGGCGCGATGGATGCAGAGCGGAGTTTTCTCGGTGTTGTCGCGATCCTTGTAAACGAGCTCGAAACGTTTCGGCTGGGCGAAGTCGACCTGGTTGGTGGCGATGGTGAACTCGCGTCCGATCGCGCTCCAGACCTGGACATCGATCTTGGGGCCGTAGAAGGCCGCTTCGTTCGGCACTTCGACGTAGTTGATGCCGGCGCGTTGAAGAACGCCGCGCGTCATGTCTTCGGTTTGCCTCCAAAGCTCCGGCTCGTTGACGAACTTTTCGCCGAGCCGCTCCGGATCGTGGGTCGAGAAGCGCATCACATACTTGTCGATGCCGAAAAGCTTGAAGTATTTCAGATACATCTCGTTCACGGCGTTGAACTCCGATTCGAATTGGTCGGCCGTACAGTAGATGTGGGCGTCATTCATCTGGAGTGAGCGCACGCGCATAAGGCCAAACAGTTCGCCACTCTGCTCGTAGCGATGGCAGTAGCCGTATTCAGCCAGCCGCAATGGCAAGTCACGGTAGCTGCGTGGCAGCGCTGCGTACAGCTTGTGATGATGCGGGCAGTTCATCGCCTTTAGGTAGTAGCGATCGACGCGAAATGTCTCGGGTAGGGTGGGCGTCTCGCCCGCCGAGTCGGGCATCTTGCCTGACTGAACTTCATCGTCTTGCGTCCACACCCAGGGATAGCCCTTTTCCGGATCGACTAATCCGGCGCGCTCAGGATTAGCGAGGATGTAGTGAAACTTTTCCTCCAGGTCGCGGTCGCCCCGAACGTAGCGATCAAAACGTTCCTGTTCCCAAACTTCGCCGGACGTGCCTTCGATCCGGTTGATCTCTTTTGCCGTAAACGACTTGATGGAGTGCATCAATTCACCCAACGACCAGAAGACATTCTCGCCAGCCGCATCCTGCTCTTTGATCCACGGCTGAAGCAGCACATGGACGTGGTCGGGCATCACAGAAGCAGCGAAGAGTGAGTAGCGCTTATCATGAAAGTGGCGAAGGGCGTCTACGACTGCGGTTCGAGAGGCAGGAGAAAGTGAGCGGTGATTCCGCGTTGTGAAGGCGATCGCATAAATCGCCCACGGTTGTTCGAAATGAGGGAGACGGCGACGCCGGGTGTAGGTCGCGGCGGAGGAAGTTCGTTCAGGCAAGATGCCCGAACCGGCGGGCGAGACGCCCACCCTACCCGAGACATCATGCAGTTCCATCGGCGGGAACATCGACTCCTTGTAGTATGGAAGATGTCCGCTCTTTATGTACAAGCTTTCGCGCGCAAGATTGGTCGTCCGCACGCGCTGATAGCCAGCGGCGAATTCTGTTTCCTTCGCGAGCTTCTCCAGTTCTTCGATGATGGCAGCACCGCGCGGGAGCCAGAGGGGGAGGCCGGGTCCGACGTCGTCGTCGAAGGTGAAAAGCTCAAGTTCCTTGCCGAGCTTGCGGTGGTCGCGCTTCTTGGCTTCCTCGAGCATGGCGAAGTATTCGTCGAGCTGGGTCTTGTTCTTGAAGGCGGTGCCGTAGATGCGCTGGAGCTGCGGGTTCTTTTCGTCGCCTTTGTAGTAGGCGCTGGCGACGTGGGTGAGCTTGAAGGCGCCGACGTTGCCGGTGCGCATGACGTGCGGGCCGGCGCAGAGATCGGTGAACTCGCCATTGCGATAGAGGGAGATTTCTTCGCCCTCGGGAATGTTCTGGATGATATCGAGCTTGAACTTGCTGGGCTGGGAGCGCGGCGCCAGTGCTGCCAGTTCGCCGCGTTGCGCCAGAGCAAGCGCTTCATCGCGCGAGACGGCGACGCGCTCGAAAGTGTGGTTGGCTTTCACTTCCTTTTTCATCTCGGCCTCGATCTTGTCGAAATCGTCGGGCGAAATGCGGTGGTCGAGCTCGAGGTCGTAATAGAAGCCGTTCTCGACCGGCGGACCGGCGGCGAATTGGGCGTCGGGCCAGATCTTGAGGATCGCGGTGGCGAGAACGTGCGCAGCGGAATGGCGCAGACGTTCGATGTCCGTCATCTGCGCGCGCTGCTCCAGGGTTTTACGTTCGTCGGCCATTCGGCGAGCAATCTAGTGCGGGTGGAAAGTGGCGCGAGAAAATTCGCGCATCCGGCCCGGCGGCGACTTCCGTTTCTCCTGAACATGAAAGCACTCGTTTTCCACCGTCCCGGTCATGTCGAAGTCAATGAAGTTCCCGATCCGAAGATCGAGCATGATGAGGACATCATCCTGCGGGTGACCTCGACGGCGATCTGCGGATCGGACCTCCACATCTTCAACGGGTTCCTCCCGCAAAGGAACGACATGGTGCTCGGGCATGAGTTCATGGGGATTGTGGAAGAGCGGGGGCGCGGCGTGGCGGCCGTGCAAAAGGGAGATCGCGTGGTGGTGCCGTTCCCGATCGGGTGCGGGGCCTGTTTCTTTTGCGGAGCCGACCTGCCGGGTCACTGCGAAAATTCAAACCCCGAAAATTACGGACCGGAGGGCGGTGTGCTCGAGGAGAAGGGCGGGGGACTTTTCGGTTACACCGACCTCTATGGCGGTTACGACGGCGGGCAGGCCGAGTACGTGCGCGTGCCCTACGCGAACTTCGGGCCGCGCAAAGTGCCCGATCGTTTTCAGGACGAGGAAGTGCTTTTCCTCACGGACATTTTTCCGACGGGCTGGAGCGCGATCGATTGGGCGAATTTGAAAGGGGGCGAAACGGTCGCGGTGTTCGGCTGCGGACCGGTCGGGTTAATGGCGCAGAAGATCGCGTGGTTGCGCGGCGCGGGCCGGGTGATCGGCGTGGACATTCAGCCGTACCGGCTGGAAATGGCGCGGCGGACGGCTAACTCGGAGACGGTCAACGCGGCGGATGGCAATGCCGTTCAAGCCATTCGCGACATGACCTCGGGACGCGGCGCCGATGTGTGCGTGGATGCGGTGGGCCTGGAGGCCGATCGCAAATTGAAGGACAAGCTCTCCAACATTGTCCACATGCAGGCGGGGAGCATCGCCGCGCTAAAACTTTGCATCAGCGCGGTGCGGCGCGGCGGCGTCGTGACGGTCGTGGGTGTTTACGGAATGCCGTATGACAACTTCCCGCTGGGCCAAATTTTCGACAAGGGAATCACCATGCGTTTCGGCCAGGCGCCGGTGCATCGATACATCGACGAGCTGATCGGCATCCTGGAGCGCGGCGAGATCAAGCTCGACGACATCATCACGCACCGCCTTCCGCTCGATCAGGCGCCGCACGCCTACCAGATCTTCCGGGACAAGGAGGACAACTGCGTGAAGGTGGTGTTGAAGCCGTAGGGCGTCATGGATGGTCAACATTCGCACTCTTCCGAAGCGCGGCGATGTCAATCTGGTCTTTTTCGCGAGCAGAATCAGCCTTGAGCCGAATCAAGCCGTCCGCGTTCAAGAAATCGATTTGGGCATCATTTATCTTCGTTTGCCGAAGGTAAGGGACCAAATCGGGATACGAATGACCGCGCATCACCGTAAAGATGTCGAGGGGGAAGTCTTCGATGACGCGGATCGCCCCTTCGCTTTCATCAAAGTCCTCGAGAGAAAGTTCGCGAGCATTCCCTTCGCCAAACGAGGCCAGCGCCGCTAACAGCCGTTGAATGTTTTGGGTGGAACGCTCGATCAGGATGTGGACGTCATCGGTCGTTCTGACGAAGCCATTGAGGGCGACGGCAACTCCACCGACAACGATGAATTTCACCTCAGCGCGCGCGAGGCTTTCCAACAACTTTTCGTATGGGGTATCCATCGTTGGCTGCATGAAGCAGCCCGAGATTCGCGGCAAAAATGTTAAGCTGGTAAAGTTTGTCCCAAATATCGCGGGGTCTTTCCCTTCCCACGACCTTCTTCAAGAGCTCGCCGCGCTCGTGGTCCATGCCGCTACTTAATCTCCGCAAGCTTCTTCACGTCGATGCGCTTGAGCCATTCCTGGAGGTCTTTCGCCTCCTGGCCCTGCGTCTCGATGGTCAGGACATAACGCCGGGCCACCATCAGCCAGAGCGTGCCGTGTTTGCCTTCGTTCTCGAAAGTCTCAAAGCCCGGCATGCCTTCGATGGTGAGCGTCTTGGTGTAGCCTTCGGGCGTCTCGGTGCTCATGTTCCAGGCCGCGGTGGTGGACGCGACGTAATCGGGATTCGCGGCTGAATCGAGGATGCTGATGGAAGTGGTGGGCGCGGTGTCCCCGTCGCCTTTTTTGTAATCGCGGTGGACGCTGGTGATCTTCGTTCCGCCGATGTCGTCCGTTGAGCCCTCGGCCTTGTCCGCCGTCCAGTCGGCCGGTGCGTTCGGGAGGAGCGGGAGGAGCTTCGCGAAATCGACCACCTCGATGAGCGCCGGTTCCTCCGCGGCGCGGCTGGGCGGCACGGTCAACGCAGTGAGGGCGAGAGCGAAAAGAATGGCCGCGGTTTTCATTTCCGGAGGTGGTCGAGCCTCTGTACTCGAATGACTTTAACCGGGCGGTTTGTCAAGGAGCGATCCAAGGAGCGGCGATTTGCGGGAAGCCCACAAATCAAGGAGCGGCGGTTTGAAACCGCGGCTGGTTGGGCCGGCGATTTGGAAATCGCCGCTCCTTGAGGCAGCTTGGTCTTTCTAAGAGATGAGAGATTTCGAAATACGGACGACGACGGAAGCGGATGTGCCGATCATCCTGAGCTTGATTCGCGAGCTGGCTGAGTACGAGCGCGCCCCCGAGGCGGTCGTCGCGACAGAAGCAAGCCTGCGCGAGGTTTTGTTCGGGCCGAACCGTTCCGCGGAAGTGCTGCTGGCGCTGGAGAACGGCGAGCCGGTTGGGTTCGCGGTTTACTTTTTCAATTTCTCCACCTGGCTCGGGCGGCCGGGCCTTTATCTCGAAGATCTTTTCGTGCGCCCGGATGAGCGAGGGAAGGGATACGGCCGCGCGTTGCTCGTGCGCCTGGCGCAAATCGCGCAGGAGCGCGGTTGCGGACGAATGGAGTGGGCGGTGCTCGATTGGAACGATCCGGCGATTCAGTTTTATCGGAAGCTCGGCGCGGAGCCGATGAACGAGTGGACGGTGTTTCGGCTCACGCAGGAGGGGATAGCCAGATTGGCGGGATCAACTTCGTAATCGTGCTCGTGCTCCTGCTCGTGATCGTTGCCTTTAATCAGTGAGAGCGGTCGAGCACGAGCACGAGCACGAGCATGAGCACGAGCACGAGTAGGAGGAGCACTACGAGCAAGAGGCGAAGCTAAAGCTTCGCGAACGCGCGCACCGGGAATGTTCCCATTCCCTTCACCTTTACCGGCACAGCAAAAAAGCGCGCACCGCGATCGGGGAGCGTAGCCAGGCCGCGGAGATGCTCAACGATCGGAATGCCGGCGCCGAGCAAGGCGGAGTGCACGGGCCGCGTGCCGTCATCGGTCGAATCGATGTTGAATGAATCGATCCCGACCAGGGTTACGCCGGCGCTCACCAGTTTTTCCGCCAGCTCGCCGGTGAGATGAGGATGCCCCTCGAAATACGCATCGGTCCGCCAATGCGCGTCCCAGCCGGTGTGAACGAGCAGCGCCTTTTCTTGCAGCGTGGCGAAATCGATCGGCAACTGGCCGATGGCGCGGTCGCGCCGCTCGGTCACACGCGCGACAACGCAATCGAGATCGGCCAGCGATTCGAGTTTCAGCTCGGAGAGATCGCAGCCGTGGGCATAGCGATGGAACGGGCTGTCGATATACGTTCCTGTGTTGGCGACCATCTCGATTTTGCCGATCTGAAATTCCGTTCCTTCGGCGTAACGGGCGCGGGAGGCTTCGCGGCTGAGATAATCGCAAATGATCGGTGCGGGCAGACCTTTGTAGGTAATCATGCCATCCTCGACGGTGTGGCTGAGGTCGATCAGCCGAGCGTTTTCATGCGTTGCCTCGGTCATGGCGGATTGTAGCACAGCCATCCTGGCTGTGGGGCGGTCAGGCATCTTGCCTGACATTATTTCTAAACGGGCTAGAAGCCCATTTGCCACACAGGCGAGACGCCTGTGCTACTCTACCGGCAATGGCGAAAATCGAAGACTACGCGTTCCTGAGCGACACGCAGACCTGCGCGCTGGTCGGCCGGAACGGATCGATCGATTGGCTCTGTTTCCCGCGCTTCGATTCGGGCGCCTGTTTCGCCGCGTTGCTCGGCGATCGCGAGAACGGCCGCTGGCTGTTTTCGCCAAAGGAAGAAATCACCGCGACGCGCCGGCGTTATCGCGGCGACACCTTGATTCTCGAAACGGAAATCGAAACCGCTGAAGGCGCGGTGCGCCTGATCGACTTCATGCCGCCGCGCGGCGAAAATCCGGACATCGTTCGCATCATCGAAGGCATCCGCGGCCGGGTCGAGATGAAGATGGAGCTGATCATCCGGTTCGATTACGGGCATGTCGTTCCATGGGTGCGCAAACGCGACGGCGATCTCGAAGTAATCGCAGGCCCTGATGCCCTGGTCTTGCGCACGCCGGTGGAAACCAAGGGCGAAGATTTGACTACGGTGGCCGATTTCACCGTCGCGGAAGGCGAGCGCGTGCCGTTCGTGCTGACCTGGTTCCCTTCGCACCAGAAACCGGCGCGGGCGATCAACCCCGAACATGCCCTCGAGGAGACGGTTGCATACTGGGAGGAATGGTCGGGCAAGTGCAAGCCGCAGGGAGAATGGCATGACGCGGTTTTGCGTTCGCTCATTACTCTAAAAGGTCTGACCTACGCGCCCACGGGCGGCATTGTCGCGGCCGCGACCACATCGTTGCCGGAAGAAATCGGCGGCGTGCGCAACTGGGATTACCGCATTTGCTGGCTGCGCGACGCGACCTTCACGCTCTACGCGTTGATGAACGCCGGTTATCTCGAGGAGGCGCGGGGCTGGCGGGAATGGCTGCTCCGCGCGATCGCGGGCAGCGCCGCGCAAATGCAAATCATGTATGGCGTGCAGGGCGAGCGGCGGCTTATCGAATTCGAAATCCCGTGGCTCGCCGGCTACGAAAATTCCAAGCCGGTGCGAGTGGGCAATGCCGCCGCGGAACAATTTCAGCTGGATGTTTACGGCGAGATTCTGGCGGTCAACTACGTCGCGCACCGCGCCGGGATCGCGAACAACGAAGCGGACTGGCATTTGCAGATCCAGTTGATGCAATTCCTCGAAACGAAGTGGCGCGAGCCGGACGAAGGCATTTGGGAAGTGCGCGGAGGCCGAAAGCAATTTACCCATTCCAAAATGATGGCGTGGCTGGCGTTCGATCGCGCGGTGAAGCTGGTGGAGAGTTGTGATTGCGCGGCGGAAGAGCATCTCGAGCGCTGGCGGGAAACGCGCGACGAAATCCACCGGGAGGTTTGCGAGCGCGGATACAACGCGAGAAAGAGGGCGTTCACGCAGGTCTATGGCTCGGACGAATTGGACGCCAGCCTCCTGATGATGCCGCTGACGGAGTTCCTGCCGATCGATGACGAACGCGTGGTGGGCACCATCGAAGCGATTCAGCGTGAGCTGACGTGGGACGGTCTCGTCCTGCGTTATCGCGCGGAGGAGAGCGGCGTGGATGGTTTGCCCGGCGGCGAAGGCGTTTTCCTGCCTTGTTCCTTCTGGCTGGCCGATTGCCTTCATCTCCTCGGCCGCACCCGCGAAGCCCGCGAGCTTTTCGAACGTCTGCTCGATTTGCGCAACGATCTCGGCCTGATTTCCGAGGAATACGACCCCGAGGCAAAACGTCAGCTCGGCAATTTTCCCCAGGCCTTCACCCACGTCGCGCTGGTCAATACCGCCCGGATCTTGAGCCGCGAACCGGAAGCGCCCTGACATGAGTGTCGCCCCCCGGTTGCTCCTCCGATGGTGGTGGGTGGCGGTCGCGCTGCTTTTCTTCGCGGGCGTGGCGTTGAAGCTGAATGGCTCCTCGGTCGGCCGATGGCAAAAGGTGCTGCGTGAGCCGGAGCCCGTTCGCGGGTTGCTGTTCTCCACGCCGAAAAAAATCCGCAGTGACGAGTGGGTCGTCTGGACGCCTTCAATTCTTTCGCAGGCCCGGCAAACGCCTCCGTTCCCGATTGAGAATTCGAGCCTGGGTTACGGCCGGGCGCCGCTTCTCATGAGCCTGCCCGTCGCCTATTACACGACGTTCTTTCGCCCTCAGCTCTGGGGATTTTTCCTGTTCGATCTCGAGCGCGGGTTTTCCTGGTACTGGTGCACGAAGGTTTTTGGTTTGCTCCTCGCGTCCGCGTGGCTGCTTCACCAATTGGGAATTCGCAGCCGCGGCCTCATCGCGTTCTGCACGGTCTGGATTTTCTTTTCCAGTTTCGTGCAATGGTGGTTTTCGTCCCCCGCCATGCTGCCTGAGATGGTGGCAAGCTGGGCCGTCTGCCTTGGTTGCGTGATCGTCTTTTGGCGGGAAACGAACCGCTGGAAACTCACTCTCGCCGCCCTGGGCTTCGTCTTCTTCGGAATAAATTTCATTCTCTGTCTCTACCCGCCTTATCAGATTCCCCTGTTTTTCCTCGGCCTCGCCCTCCTCGCCGGATGCTGGATGGAACGCCGAGAAAGCAGCGCGCCGGTTTCCACGCGTCGCGGATTGATGCTGGCGGCCGTATCGAGCGTCGCCATTTTCCTCGCCCTTCTCCCGTTCTGGATGGAGACGTGGTCAACCCTTCAGGTCGTCGTTCAAACGATGTTGCGAGTACACCCTCGCAAACTTTTTTCATCTACCGCCGGGGCGCACCTCCTTAGGGCGCGGACCGACAGATAGTTAGCCATTTACAGAAAAAGTCAGCCATGCCATAGTGCGCGCGATGTTCTCCCTTCGCTCGACCGCCGCGGCTGTCGCGTTCCTTTTCCTGCAACAATTCGCCGCGGCGCAAACCGTGGTGAATTCGACTTTTCTCAATCGATATCCCGAGAACAGCTACAGCGATCCGAATAACTGGTCGCCCGCCGAGGTCCCGAACAATACCGCCGCGAAAGAATACAACGTAGATATTAGTCCCTGGTTCGTGGTCGAAGTGGATAACGACGCGACGATTTCGAATCTCACCCTGAGCGGCATCTACACGGGGCTCAACATCCGCCAGACGGCGTTCAGGGTTACGGGAGCGACGACGCACCAGATCGAGCAAGGATCGATTTACATCGAGGCGAGCGCGACCACTGCGGCCATTTTCGACGCCGGGACGCTCTCGAGGTTTTCCAACAACACGCTGAGTGGCAATTACACCATCTTCAGCCAGGGCAGTCCCGCCACCCTGCAATTCAACGGTGCGGCCGTCTCCACGGTGAGCGGTTATCTTGGCCTCTACGGGCCGCTTTCCCGGATCGTGGATGAATTCGGCAATGACGCCCTGCTCAATCTCGCCCGCCTGGAGACCGGTTCGACGCTGTCCGTTTCCAATCACAGCCTGGTCACCAACGCCCCTTTCTCCAACGAAGGCCGCCTTTCCATCTCGCAGGGCCAGACGGCAACCACCTTCACCGCGGCCGTTTCCCTGGCTAATTTCGATGCCGCTACGCGCACGATCACAGGCGGCGAATTTTCCATCGGCGGTTACGACTCTGTCGGCCCCGCCGCATTCCGTTTCAATGGCGCGGACATCGTCAATATCGCGAGTGTGATCCAGCTCATTGGTCCCGGCGCAAGCATCGCGGACCTGGCGGGCAACGACGGTTTGCGCAACCTCGCCCGGATTCTCCCGGGCGGGTCCCTCGAGTTCAGCCAGCGTGAGTTCGTGATTCCGGGCCAATTCCAAAACGACGGTTCCTTGTCGCTCGGAGGAACATCGATTTTTACTGTGGCCGGCGCCCTGACGAATTTCGATCCGGCGACTCGGACGTTGAGCGGTGGCGCTTTGCGACTCGGGATGGAGTCGCAATTGAAATTTCCCGGCGCCGATATCGTGCATAACGGCGCGAAGCTCTCTCTTTCGGATGGCGCGGCCGTGACCGACCTCGCCGGGAATGACGCGCTGCGGAACTTCAGCGATAATCTGAGCAGCGGCGAATTCATCGTGGGAAACGAGATCGAGTTCACCGCACCCGGCGATTTCACAAACGCGGGCAAAGTCGAGACGGTCGCCCCCTTTATCAGTCCTCGCGAATTTGGATCGCCAGGAAGGTTTACCGTTCCTCCTGGATTTGCCTACACCCAGACAGCCGGCACGACCGTCAACGAAGGCATTCTCACCGCGGAGCGTATCGACATTCTGGGTGGCTCTGTTTCAGGAAGAGGCAGCTTTCTCGGCGATGTGACGGTGGGCGATGCCACCATCATTCCGTTCGGTCGAACCATAATCCAGGGCAACCTCACCCTGAGTGCGGGTTCCCGTTTCCGCTTCCAGCTTTATGCCGATCCCGACCATGAAATCAGCGGAAAGGTAACGCTGGCCGGGATCCTTGAAGTCGATATTCCGAGCGGAAGCTTCGTTTCCAGCACCGCGTTTCTGACGGTGCTGAAAAGCGCTTTGCCGATCACCGGTAGTTTCAGCAACGCGCCGAACGGCGCCAGAATCTCGACCGTGGAGGGGAAGGGCTCGGTCATTGTGGTTTATGGTGCGAAGGGCGTTTTCGTTACTGGCTATCACGCCGAGCCCCCGCCGGCGCAACTCCTGAATATTTCCTCGCGCGCCTTTCTCTCCCGAAGCGACGACGATCCTTTTGGCGACCGTGCGGTGATCATTGGCGGCTTCATTATTGCGGGCGCCTCCGGGCCAAAAGATGTGGTCCTGCGCGGCCTCGGCCCGTCGCTCACAGGATCGGGCCTCACTGCGGTCTTGGCCGATCCGATCCTGGAGTTGCACGCTTCCAACGGCGACCTGCTCGCTACGAACGATAACTGGAAGGATACGCAGGCCAACGAAATCATCGGCACCGGCCTGGCGCCCGAAGACGACCGCGAGGCGGCGCTTCGCATCACTTTGCAGCCCGGCACCTACACGGTCGTGATCAAGGAGAAGAACGGCCTGGCCGGCAACGGACTTGTCGAGATTTACGACTTTTCGCAAAATAGCGATTCGAAGCTGGCGAACATCAGCACGCGCGGGTTCACCGATTCGGCGAATCTTCTCATCGGCGGAATCATTGCGGCGGGCGATGGGCAGGCGAACGCGGAGATCGTGGTGCGTGCGATTGGCCCGCAGTTGAGGCGCAATGGGATTTTCAATGCGCTCGAGGATCCCACCCTGGAACTGCGCGACGGCAACGGCGCCGTTCTCGCTTTCAATGATGACTGGATCACGAATTCCACTCAACTGCTCTCGACGGGCCTGGCGCCTTTTCACCTTGCCGAATCCGCGATGCTGATTTCCCTGCCTCGCGGCAATTACACCGCAATTGTCCGGGCGAAGGGGGAGAGCGGCGGTGTCGCGCTGGTCGAGTTTTACGATCTGCGGCGCTAATTGCGCGGCATCGCGAGCTGACGGGTCAGACGCTCTGCACCAGCCGTTTGATCATGTCTTCGCCGGTGACGATGCCGACTAATTTTTTCTGCGGATCGAGCACGGCGGCGAGGCCAAGACGGGCGGCGCGCAGCCGCTGGATGATGCGATAGGCGGGTTCGTCGCCGTTCGCGAAAACGATTCGGCGAGTGTAGGCGCCGAGCGATTCAGCCGGCGATTCGTCCAACAGAATGTCGAGGACGTTCACGATCCCGATAGCGTCGCCTTTCGGCGAAATGACCGGCAGGCGATCCACACCTTTGGCAACGCTGAGCTCCAAGGTTTCGCCGACGGGCGTGTCGGGGCGCACCGTCACCGCCTGGTCAATCGGCACCATTACGTCGGCGGCCTTCACGTTCCGGAAATCGACCACGTTGTGGATCATCGCGCGTTCCGTGGAGGTGAGGGACCCTTCGCGCTCGCTCTGGACGGCGATCTGTTTCAATTCCTCGCGCGCGATGAAGAGCCGGGCCGATTCGCTGGCGCGGCGCGGAATCAGGAGTCGCCCGAGGCGCTCGCCGATTTCCAGGATTGGCCAGAGCAAGATCGAGATCCATTCCAGCATGCCACCCAGCGCGGCCAGGGCGCGAAACGGGAAACGGCGGAAAAGCGATTTCGGGAGAACGCTCAGGACGAAGAGATAAATCGGAAGCGCGAGCAGGATCGACCAGAGAAAACCGGCGGCGCCAAATCGCTCGACGAGAACTTCGGTGAGCAGGAGCAGGCCGAGAATGTGGGCCAGGTTCGTCACCAGCAGGACAGTGATGAGGAGGCGCTCGGGACGCTTGATGAGGCGATCGAGGCGCAACGCGGCGGGCCGGCGCTGTTTCACGTGATGACGCAGCCGGACGGGATCGATCGAGAGCAAGCCGGCTTCGATCCCCGCAAACAAAAACGAGATCGTCCAGAGAAACAGGATGGCGAGACCGTAGATCATGGGGCGGTCGCTCCATTGCCATCGTCTTCCTCGGGGTCGAGGCAGGCAGTCTTCTCCAGGAGAATTTCCTCGATCCGTTTCCGGCCGGCGCGGCGGACCGTGATCGCCAGTCGCGGCATCTCGAAACGCGTGCCGGAGGGCGGCAGATAGCCGAGCCGGTTGAAGACGAAGCCGCCGATCGTGTCGAGCCCTTCGGCTTCGAGCTCGAAGCCGAGATGCTCGCTCAAGTCGTCCAGGCGCGCGTTGCCGCTCACCAGGAAGCGGCCGTCATCGAGCGGCTCGATATAAAGGTCGGCGTCGCCCAGCGGCGCGGCGTCGCTGATGATTTCCTCCGTGATGTCGGAAAGCGTGATGATTCCTTCCGTGCCGCCAAATTCATCGACCACAATGGCGAGCCCTTGTGAGTGGCTGAGAAAGCTCCGAAGCAAATCCATCGCCTTCATCGTCTCGGCCACGAACGAAGGGGCGCCCATCACCTCGGTGTAGTGCTCGGCCGGATCCAGTAGAAACCGTTTCACGTCGAGCACGCCTACGATCTGGTCCGGGGTATCGGCATAGACGGGGACGCGGCGGTGGCGGCGCTGGCGCAATTGCGCGATCGCTTCTTCATTCGTCAGGTCGTCCGGAAGGGCAAAGGTGTCCACGCGCGGCGTCATGCAATCCTTTGCCGTTTTGTCGCCGAGTTTGATAATCTCCTGGATCATCTCGCCCTCGGCTTCGTGGAGTGTGCCCTGTTCCTCGCCCATCTCGACGAGCGTTTCGAGCTCCTCGTCGCTGAGCTGTATTCGCTTCTGTAAATGCCGCGGGGTGAGGCGATCCACAATGGTCGTGCTGGCGCGTTCGAGCACGCTGCCGACGCGATCGAAAAACGGCATCATGGTCTTGAGCGTGAAAACGCCGAGCGCGGACAACCGATAGGGAGCGGAAAGCGCGAGCAATTTTGGAATCAAATCGCAGAGCAAAACGACGATGGCGAAAATGACCGTCGTCGCGAGCCAAGCCGGAACTCGCGCCGCGATCGGTCCTTCCCAGATGAGGAAAAGACAGAGGACGACAAGGGGGACGTTGGCGAAGACGTCGCCGAGAAGGAGGACGTTGAGAACGCGGCGCGGATTCTGGCGGAAGACCTGGATGAATTCTTTCAGAGATGGGTGCTTCTCCTCGAGCTGCCGGAGTTGATGCGACTTGAGCGAAAAGAGCGCGGTTTCCAGGCCCGAGAAGAGCGCCGACCAGAAGATCAGGGCCGCGATGAAAAAAAGAAGGATGATGAGAACCGCAGGAGTCATGGTCGGCTGCGGCGGCGGAGGTCGAGCATTCGTTCCTCGCGAAGACTGAAGCGTCGTCGTTTGCCCATCATCGCAGGCGCCCCCAAATTAAGGCCTTCATGAGCAAAGGCGAGAGGATTTCACGTTTTGTCGAATCGCTGGCCGCGGACGAGCCGGTGAGCGGGGCTGACGGCATCGCGGCGCATCCCTATTACCGGGCCTTTTTCCGGTGCTGGAACGAGCAGCGTTACTATGAAGCGCACGACGTCCTGGAGCAGGTCTGGCTCGGCAAGAGCATCACGCCGGAGGACGCCCAATATTTCAAAGGGCTCATCCAGGCGGCGGGGGCGTTCGTCCATCTCCAAAAGCATTATGAGCATCCGACCCATGCCAAGCACGGCAAACGGCTCGCCCCCGCGGTGCGGCTGTTCCGGCTTGCGGAGAAAAATCTGGCGCCGTCTGGCGAGAAGCGGCATGACCTCGATGTCGCTGCGTTCCGCGAGATGCTGACACGGTATTGTCAGGCCGTTGACGCCGAGCACGGAAAGAATCCGTGGACGCCCGCGAGCGCGCCGAAGGTATCGCTGCAGTAGCGCTTCGCTATGCGAAGCGCATTGGAGACGGCACGCCCGAGTGCCGTAGTTGTGCAGCGACGTCTAACCCCACCGGCCTGGGGCAGGCCGGCTCCAAACGCCGCCCACCCGCCTTCGCTGGACTTCGGCGTGGCAAGCAGGGCGGCGGCTACAGAAGAGACGCAATTCGCATTTCGCCTACGTGAAGATCAGCTTGCAGCCTGCGAGGACGAGCACGGTCGCGAGGATCAGCGAGATAGTGCGCACCGGGAAATGCCGGCTGCCCAGGTGCGAACCAATTGTGCCGGCGATCACCGCGGCCAGGGCGAGAATCCAGGCGAAATTTGGCACCGGCCGGCCACTCGAAATATAGCCGATCAATCCCGCGATCGAATTCACCAGGATAAACAGGGCGGAAACCGCCGCTGCTCCCCGAATCGACGCCCAGCGGCAAAAAAGGAGCAGCGGCGTCAGAAAGATGCCGCCGCCAGTGCCCGTTAACCCGGAGAGAAAGCCGATTCCCGCACCGGTCCCGATCGCCACCGGCAACGGCGGCCGTTCGGTATCGGGCGGATCGCCCTGGCGAAAAAACAAGCGTGCGGCCGAAAAGAGCAGCACCGCCCCGATCAGGATTTTGAGAAGGTCGGCGGGGACTGGAAGATAACCTCCGAAATATGCCGCTGGGATGGAAAGCAGCGCGAACGGCAAGAAGAGCCGCCACGAAAAATAGCCGGCGCGCCAGAATTGGAAGGAGCCGATCGCGGCGACCAGGATGTTGAGCACCAGCGCGGTCGGCCGGATGAACGTAGCGGAGAGTCCGCAGAGAGTCATTACCGCGATGTAGCCGGACGCGCCCGCATGGCCGACGGAGGAGTAGAGGAATGCGACGATTGTGATCCCTGCGATCAGCAGAATCAGGTGCGCTGTGTCGAGACCCACAGGGTCTTTTAGATGAGCGGCTCCTCCGCTTCAAGGAGCGGCGGTCTCCAGCCCGCCGTTTTTGAAAGGGCGGTTTGTAAACCGCCCCTCCTTGGCTTTGCGGAGCAAAGCGATAAGGTGAACGATGGGCAACCGGCTCGCGCAGGAAAAATCTCCTTACCTTCTTCAGCACGCGGACAACCCGGTTGAGTGGTTCCCGTGGGGGGAAGAGGCGTTCGCGAAAGCGCGCGCCGAAAACAAGCCGATCTTTCTCTCGATCGGCTATTCGACCTGCCACTGGTGCCACGTCATGGCGCACGAGTCGTTCGAAAGCGCGGCAGTCGCCGAGGTCATGAACCGCGAGTTCGTGAACATCAAAGTCGATCGCGAAGAACGGCCGGACGTGGATCGCGTTTACATGACCTTCGTCCAGGCGACCACCGGCGGAGGCGGCTGGCCCATGAGCGTCTGGCTCACCCCGGAGCTGAAACCCTTTGTCGGCGGAACTTATTTTCCGCCGGAGGATCGATACGGCCAGCCTGGTTTCACGAAGGTGCTCGATCGGATCGCGACGGCGTGGAAACAGGGCCACGAAAAAATTAAGGAGCAGGGCACGAACATCATTGGCGCCCTGGAGCAGGCCGCTGTAGCCACGATCGCCGAGCCAGGCCAAAGGCTCGGCGAAGAAACTCTCAAGACCGCCTATCAACAGATCGCGCGCAGCTACGATGCGCATGAAGGCGGCTTCGGCGTCGCGCCCAAATTCCCGCGGCCGGTCACGCTCAATTTCCTGGCCCGGATGTATGCTCGCGCACCCAAATCCGACAGCGGCAAGCACGCGCTCGAAATGGATCTGTTCACGCTTCGCAAAATGGCCGCGGGCGGGATGCACGATCATCTGGGCGGCGGATTCCATCGATACTCGGTCGATAGCTACTGGCACGTCCCGCATTTCGAAAAAATGCTTTACGATCAGGCGCAACTGGCGGTCGCGTATCTCGACGCCTTCCAAATCACGCACGAACCGATTTTCGAGGAGATCGCGCGCGACACTCTCGATTATGTCCGCTGCGACATGACGGCCAAGGAGGGCGGCTTTTTCTCGGCCGAGGATGCCGACAGCGAAATCCCGGGATCGCCGGAGCGGAAGAAGAGTGAGGGTGCGTTCTATATCTGGAGCAAGGAAGAGCTCGATTCCGCGCTCGGATCGTCCGCGGAGATTTTCAATTTTCATTACGGCGTGAAACCCAACGGTAACGTCCCTCCCGGCGGCGATCCCCATGGCGAGTTCACCGGCAAGAATATTTTGATCGAGCTGCAATCGGTGGCCGACACCGCGAAGCATTTCGAAAAAGAGGAAACGGAGATTCGGGAGATCCTGGCGAAAGGCCGCGAAACGCTGCTGGCGCTGCGCGGGAAACGCCCCCGCCCGCATCTCGACGACAAGATCATCACCGCCTGGAATGGCCTGATGATCTCCGCCTTCGCGCGCGGCGCCCAGATTCTGAATGATGCTGCTTATCTGGAAGCGGCGACACGCGCGGCGACCTTTATCCGCGAGCAGCTTTACGATGCCGCGCGGAAAGTGCTTGTCCGGAATTATCGGGAAGGCCCGAGCGCGGTCGAAGGTTTCGCGGACGATTATGCTTTCGTCATCCAGGGGCTGCTCGATCTTTACGAGGCGTCGTTCGATATCCGCTGGCTGCAATTCGCGATCGAGTTGCAGGAGACGCAGGACCGGCTGTTTTTCGATGAAGATCGAGGCGGATATTTTAGCGGCACCGGCAAAGACGCGAGCATCCTTCTCCGGATGAAAGAGGACAACGACAGCGCCGAGCCGGCGGCGAGTTCCGTCTCTGCGCTTAATCTTCTTCGTCTTGCCCAAATTCGGGATGACGCCGGCTTTTACGAACGCGCGCAGAAAACCATCGACGCGTTCGCTCCACAGATCGGCCATTTCCCGAGCGCGCTGCCGCAGATGCTGGTGGCCCTCGATCTAACGTTGAGCAATCCGCGGCAGATCGTGATCGCGGGCGACCCTGGTGCCCCAGAGACGCGCGCACTGGTGGAGGAAGCTCATCGTCATTTCGTTCCGAACAAGGTCCTCCTTCTCGCGGAGGGCGGCGAGGGCCAGAAGTATCTCGAGGGGAAACTGGAGGCGTTGGGTGGGATGAAGCCGGTGGAGGGAAAGCCTGCCGCCTACATTTGCGAAAACTTCACCTGCAAAGCGCCGGTCACGGATCCAGCAGAGCTGGGTAAATTGTTGGGATAGGTAACACGCGTGCCGTGCTGTAGCCGCGGCGCTATGTCGCCGCGCCTTGGGGAAAATCAGACGCCCCGACATAGCGGGGCGGCTACAGCGCGGCGGAGCGCTCCGACGCTTGGAGCCGGCACGCCTCGTGCCGGGAGCGTGGCAACGCTTTCCTTCAACGGCCTGAGGGCAGGCCGTCTCCAATTCTACCCGCCGTTCAACGATGTCGGCTTCGCCTGCGGCAATTTGCGCCGGCGGCGCAGGCGCATCCAATTGTTCCAGGTCTTGCGCACGCTGTCGCCGGCCGTGAGGTAATGCTGGCTGAGCTCGTTGCTTTTGACGAGCTGCGTCAGAATGCCCTGGACCGAAAACTCCTCCGTATTCACGATCGTGTAGGCGGTGCCGATCGCCTCGGAATGATGCGCGTCGCTCGAGGCAGTCATCGGCAGGCCGCGCAACTGCGCGTAGCCAAAGGCGAAGCGATTGTAACGCCGGAGCGTTGTCGCGGCGTTGAACACTTCCAGGGCATCGATCGGCAGGGTTTCGAGAACCGGAAAGCGAATGCCGGCGCGAAAGAGATCGTAAGGGTGGGGCGGGATGGCCAGGCCGCCGCGTTCGTGGATGATTTCGCAGACTTCGCGGGCCGGTTTCCCCTTCAAATAGGGAAGCGTCACGCCGATGCAGAGCAGATGACCTTCATCGGTGGTGACCTCGACGCCGGGGATGATGAGAAAATCGTCGACCGGCAATCCGTCCTCGCGCATGAGCCCTTTCTCGAGGAGGTAGGTGATGGCGTCGCAGGTGTTGTGATCGGTGATGGCGAAACCGTGGAGGCCTTTCTCGCGCGCGGCGGCGATGTTTTCCTCGGGGCTCGACACGCCATCGCCGGAAAAGAAGGTGTGCGTGTGCAGGTCGATGTTGAAGGCCATCGCGGGGAGGCTA